>NZ_JBFTJT010000019.1:0-100601 GCF_056395565.1 Paenarthrobacter sp. 10L412
CCCGGTCCCATTCCGAACCCGGAAGCTAAGACCCACAGCGCCGATGGTACTGCACCCGGGAGGGTGTGGGAGAGTAGGACACCGCCGGACACACATTAGGTCGAGACCCCCCAACCCACACCAGGGACGGGGGGTCTCCCACATTAACGCCACGACCACCACACCAGAACCAACCAAGCCCCGACCACCACGGCCGGGGCTTGCCCCATTTAACCCCGGAAGACGCAGCGCCAACAACGCTGTGAGACTTGCCACGGGGCGCCCATGGAGGTGCCCTGACGTTCGGCGCCTGAGGCGCTGTCGCCTAGAATTGCATAAGACATACGAGTCGGCAGCCCAGTGCTGCAGACGGCGTGACAACGAAATAAGGGTTATGAGCGACTACGCACGCGCCAGTGGTCGGCTCGCAACAGGAGGAATCCACCATGGCTGAGCACAACGGCGGCAATCGCGACGGCAATCGCGGGAACTTTGGCGGGAATCGCGGTGACCGCGGTTCTTTCCGCCCCAACAACAACTCCGGTGGAGATCCTCGCGGATTCCGTTCCAGGGAGAATCGCGACGGCAACGAGCAGGGTCGTTCCTTTAGTGGCGATCGTGATCGTAAGCCCTTCGGTGACCGCGGCGATCGCGGTGATCGCCCGGCCCGTGATGGTGAGCGTCGTCCGTTCAACAACGACCGTGGCGAGCGTAAGCCGTTTGGCGACCGCCCGCCCCGTGATGGTGAGCGTCGTTCCTTCGGTAACGACCGTGACCGTAAGCCCTTCGGCGACCGCGGCGACCGCGCTGATCGCCCGCCCCGCGATGGTGAGCGTCGTCCCTTCAACAACGACCGTGGCGAGCGTAAGCCGTTCGGCGACCGCCCGCCCCGCGATGGTGAGCGTCGTCCCTTCAACAACGACCGTGGCGAGCGTAAGCCCTTCGGTGACCGCGGCGACCGCGCTGATCGCCCGCCCCGTGATGGTGAGCGTCGTCCGTTCAACAATGACCGTGGCGAGCGTAAGCCGTTTGGCGATCGCCCGCCCCGCGATGGTGAGCGTCGTCCCTTCAACAACGACCGTGGCGAGCGGAAGCCGTTTGGCGACCGCCCGCCCCGCGATGGCGAGCGTCGTTCCTTCGGTAACGACCGTGGCGAGCGTAAGCCCTTCGGTAGCCGCCCTGAGCGTGGCCCGCGGAACTTTGATGGGCCGCGTCGTGATGGCGAGGAGCGTCGTCCGTTCAGCAACGACCGTGGCGAGCGTAAGCCGTTTGGCGACCGTCCCGAGCGTGGTGGCGAGCGTCGTCCGTTCGGCAACGACCGTGCCAACTCCTGGGAAGAGCGCCCGGCCCGGGTTCCCAACGCGAAGGATATTCGCAGCGCCAACCGCCCTGACCGCGAACGTTCTCCCGAGATCGATGAGGATGTCACGGGTAAGGAACTTGACCGCGCCACCGGGCATCAGATCAAGACCCTCGAAGAGCAGAGCGCAGGCTGGGTTGCCAAGCACCTGGTCATGGCCGGTCGCCTGATCGACATCGAGCCGGAGTTGGCCTTCCAGCACGCTTTGGCCGCCAGCCGAAGGGGTGGCCGGCTCTCGGCTGTCCGGGAAGCTGTTGGCTTGACGGCTTACGCTGCGGGTCACTATGGCGAAGCGCTGCGCGAATTCCGTACGTACCGCCGTATCAGCGGATCCAACGTTCACCTGCCCGTCATGGCGGACTGTGAGCGTGGCCTTGGCCGCCCGGACCGTGCACTGGACATGGTCCGGTCTCCAGAAGCGCAGGACCTGGATGCTCCGGGCAAGGTAGAGCTGGCGATTGTGGCTTCAGGCGCCCGCGCGGACCTCAACCAGCTTGATGCTGCTGTTGCCGAGCTTGAGATCCCGCAGCTGGACATCAACCGGGCGTTCTCTTACAGCCCCCGCCTGTTCCGTGCGTATGCGGAAGCGCTGACGGCTGTGGGTCGCAGTGAGGAAGCCGATAAATGGGCTCGTCAGGCACTGGTAGCCGAGAATGCCTTGGGTGTTGGCGACTTCGCGGAACCGGAAATTCTTGATCTCGGCTGGGACGAGCAAGAAGAAGCGGCGGCTGCACGGAAGCCGCGCTTCGAGAAGCGCGGCGAGGATTCCGACGTCGTTAGGCCGGAAAGCGAATCGGTGATCGCCGAGGCGGCTGCTGCAGATGCCGAACACGACGACGTTGACATCGATGATGCAGAGTCCGATTACTTCGAGTCGGACGACGCCGAATCGGACATCGATTCAGCAGAAGAGGCTGACGAAGCAGAAGCAGAAGAAACAGAAGAAGAGGCCGAGGAATCCGTTTCCCACACGGAACCCACCGAGGAACAGGGCACTGACTCCCAGCATGGCTGATTCACTCATTTCGTCCTTTGACGCGGTTCTTTCCGATCTTGATGGTGTCGTTTATGCCGGTCCCCATGCCATTCCCGGCGCTGTGGAGTCGCTGCAGCGCCTGGAGACGGTAGGCGTCGGGTTGGGTTACGTGACGAACAACGCCTCGCGTACTCCCGCCCAGGTTGCCGCGCACCTGAGGGAACTCGGGGCGCCCGCGGAGGATCACCAGGTGGTCAGCTCTTCGCAGGCCGCGGGGGAGTTGCTTGCTTCCATGCTGCCTGCCGGGGCTCACGTGCTCATCACGGGCAGTGCGGCGTTGGCCCACGAGATCGAACTCGTGGGCCTCAAGCCCGTGCATAGTGCGGCGGAATCGCCGGTGGCTGTTGTCCAGGGCTTCAACCCGGAGATCGGCTGGAAGGACCTCGCTGAGGCCTCCTATGTTGTTGCCGGTGGCGCCCAATGGTTCGCGACCAACACGGATATGTCCATCCCGCAGGCGCGCGGTATGGCTCCTGGCAACGGTACGCTCGTTGCGGCAGTTGCCGCCGCAACGGGCAAGACGCCGTTGGTGGCCGGTAAACCCGAAGCGCCGTTGTTCCACGCTGCTGCCAAGCGGCTGAAGTCTGATCGCCCTTTGGTGGTGGGGGACCGTTTGGATACGGACATCCTGGGTGGCAACCGTGCTGGATTTGCGACGGCGGCGGTACTCACCGGCGTCGATACGACGCTAACGATTCTGGCTGCACGGACGGAAGAGCGTCCCGATTACCTGTTGGCCGATCTGGGTGATCTTTACAATCCATACCCGGAAATCGTCAGCGACGCCGGCACTTACCGCTGCGGTGCAGCATCAGCAATTGCCGAGGACGGGAAGGTTACGCTCACGGGGGATAAGGATGACCTCGACGCCTGGCGGGCGGCGTGCGCCGCTTGGTGGGCTGCGGTGCCGGACACTGCCGTGGCCCAAGCGCCGCAGCTGGAATGGCGAACTCATTAGACTGGTGCGATGACTGAGCCCAACAATCTCCCGGAAGCTGAGGCTGAACGGACCGCTGTGCACTGGCCGGAGGCTCTCGATTCCACCGGCGACGCCCCGGTGGACCGTGCCCTCAGCTTGCTGGAGGGCGTTCATGGTGCTCCGGTGGCCGATCATGCTGGGTTGTATGCAGCAATTCATGACTCCCTCCTGGAGGCTCTGGATGCTGAGCCTGGCCTGCCGCCCGCTGCGGACCGGGATACCACTCGTACCCGCCCGGAAGGCGGGAATTAGCGAATGGCAAGACTTGATCAGGAACTCGTCGCGCGTGGGCTGGCGAGGTCCCGGACGCATGCTGCCAAGCTCATTAGCGACGGCAAGGTGAGTTCTGGCGGGGTTGTCTTCGCAAAGGCGGCCCAGCATGTGGACGCCGGTACAGACCTGGCCGTCCAATCCCACCTTGAGGACATCTACGTGAGCCGCGCCGGGCACAAGCTGGCGGGCGCGCTGGCCGCGTTTCCGGGGGTCGCCGTATCCGGCCGGCGGTGTCTCGACGCCGGAGCCTCCACTGGCGGCTTCACTGACGTGTTGCTTCGGCAAGGAGCGGCACAAGTGGTGGCGGTCGACGTCGGGCACGGCCAACTGGTGCCGCTGCTTCGCAATGATCCCCGGGTGGTGGTCCATGAGGGGCTTAACGTCAGGTACATGACGCCGGACCAGATCGGCGGCACCGCGGCCCTGACTGTTGCAGACCTTTCCTTCATTTCCCTGACGTTGGTCCTTGGCCCCCTTGCTGCCTGCACGGAACCTGGCGGAGACCTTGTCCTGATGGTCAAGCCGCAGTTTGAAGTCGGCAAGGAGCGGCTAAGCCGTACGGGCGTCGTGTCTTCCGAGAATGAACGACGCCGGGCGGTGGCCCAAGTGGCCCGCGCTGCAGTTGATGCCGGGCTGGAACTTCATGGCCTGGCGGCAAGTCCACTCCCGGGCCAGGACGGAAATGTTGAGTACTTCCTGTGGATGAAGCGCAGGATGTCCGCTGTGTTGCCTAAGATCGAAGAGCGGGACGAGGACGTTGCTGCGTTGATAAAGAACCTCTGGCCAAACGACTAGAAAGCAGAACCCGATGAGCAGGCATGTACTTGTCCTTGCCCACACAGGGCGGGAGGAATCGCTCCGGGCGGCGTGGGATGCTTGTACGCAATTGCACTCGTCGGGCCTGGTGCCCGTCCTTCAGAAGTCAGAATTGGCAGATGTCGAGCGCTTCTTTGGCGCCGTTGATACCCCCATTGAGATCCTCCACGACGACGTGAGTTTGGAAGACGTGGAATTGGTGATGGTTCTGGGTGGCGACGGAACCATCCTGCGCGCGGCTGAACTGGTCCGGGAGGTGGACGTTCCCTTGCTGGGCGTCAACCTGGGCCACGTGGGCTTCCTTGCAGAGAGCGAACGTGCTGACCTTGCTCAGACGGTTGAATGGATCGCGAGCCGCCAGTACACCGTTGAAGAGCGAATGACCATCGATGTCCAGGTGTGGATCAAGGGCCAGAAGATCTGGCATACCTGGGCCCTGAACGAGGCCGCTATCGAGAAGGCCAACCGGGAACGGATGCTCGAAGTCGTCACTGAGGTGGATGAACGCCCGTTGACGTCGTTCGGCTGTGATGGCGTGGTCCTTGCGACGCCAACGGGATCAACGGCGTATGCGTTTTCGTCTGGTGGGCCAGTGGTGTGGCCTGAAGTGGAAGCGCTCGTCATTGTGCCGATCAGCGCCCATGCCCTTTTTGCCAAACCTTTGGTGGTGTCTCCGCGATCCAAGCTGGCTGTGGAAATCATGAACCGGACGGATGCCTTGGGCGTCCTCTGGTGTGATGGCAGGCGCTCCGTTGACTTGCCTCCGGGGGCGCGTGTCGAGGTGACCCGCTCAGCCACGCCTGTACGACTGGCACGGACGCACAGGACTCCTTTCTCGGCGCGGCTTGTGCGCAAGTTCCAACTGCCCATCCACGGCTGGCGCGGTCCGGCTCCCCGGTCAGGTGAAGTCCACACTGGCCCCATTCCCGTGATCCGAACCCTTTCGCCGGCTCCTTTGCCCACTCCCCGGGACGCGAGTGATTCCCGGGAAGCGAGTGCTCCCCGGGACGCCGAAACATCCCTGAAGCCGGGGCACGGTGAGCCATCCGACCCCACGAATGCGAAGTGAAGCATGCTTGAAGAACTCCGAATCCGTGACCTCGGTGTCATTACCGATGCCGCCCTGCCGCTAGGTCCCGGCCTCAGCGTCGTTACCGGTGAAACTGGTGCCGGCAAGACCATGGTGGTGACCGCCGTCGGGCTTCTCCTGGGTGCCCGTTCGGACGCCGGCGCAGTCCGGAGCGGCGCCAAATCTGCCTCCGCCGAGGCAGTCCTGAAGCTTGATCCAGGGCACAGTGCTGTGGAGCGTGCCAAGGAGGCCGGCGGAGAGGCTGAGGAGTTCGACGGCGTTGCTGAACTCCTGCTGGCCCGCACCGTTGGTGCCGATGGCCGCAGCCGGGCTTACGTTGGGGGACGGGCGGCGCCGGTTGGGGTTCTGGCCGAACTTGGCGAGAGCCTGGTGGTGGTGCACGGCCAGTCGGACCAGATCCGGCTGAAAAGCGCTACCGCGCAGCGACACGCCCTGGATCGCTTCGCTGGTGCACCGCTGGCCAAGGTCCTGGGGGAGTACCAGGACCTGTATAACCACTGGAAGTCCATTCAGGCCGAGCTGGAGACCCTTCGCAGCGAAGCGCGGGAACGGCTTCGTGAGGCGGAGTCGCTGGACGCGGCGCTCAAAGAGATCGATGACGTGGATCCCCAGCCGGGTGAGGATGAGACCCTCAAGGCCGAGGCCGTGAAGCTTGCCAATGTTGAAGAACTCCGGCTCGCAGCGGCCGCGGCACATGAGTCGCTCATTGCCGAGGAATTCGGCGATGCCGGCGATGCCACATCGATGGTGGATGCGGCCAAGCGAACGCTGGAGCACGTTGCAGAACATGATGAGGCGTTGGGAGCCGCTGCTGCACGCCTTGCCGAAGTTGGCTTCCTGCTGAACGATATCGCCGCTGACTTGTCCAGCTACCAAGCCGCATTGGACACCGAAGGCCCGGAGCGGCTCTCTGAAATCGAGGAACGCCGCGCCGCCTTGGCCAAACTGATCCGTAAGTACGCCCCCAGCATCGATGAAGTGCTGGAGTGGGCGGCCACGGCCCGGACGCGTTTGGACGAGCTGCAGGACGATTCAAGCCGCATCGAATCCTTGGATGCCGAGGTGGCTTCGACCGAAGCTACCCTGCGCAAGCAGGCCGCAGCGATCAGCAAGGCCCGGCTCAAGGCGGCCAAGGACCTCTCAGCCCGCGTGAGTGCAGAGTTGAAGGCATTGGCCATGGCGGATGCCACGTTGATCATCCAAATAGAGGCCAGCGGGTCGCTTGGCCCCTGGGGAACCGACGAGATCGCCTTCCTCCTCCAGCCCCACTCCGGCGCTCCGGCGCGCCCACTGGGCAAGGGAGCCTCCGGCGGTGAACTCTCAAGGGTGATGCTGGCCATCGAGGTAGTGCTCGCTGCAGTGGATCCTGTTCCTACGTTCGTCTTTGACGAGGTGGACGCCGGAGTAGGTGGACGGGCCGCCGTCGAGATCGGGCGCCGACTGGCCATGCTGGCCCGCCACGTCCAGGTCCTCGTGGTGACGCACCTGCCGCAGGTTGCCGCCTTCGCTGATCAGCACATCCGGGTTACCAAAACCTCAGTGCGGGGCGCCGACGGAAAAACGTCCACCGGATTCACCTCCAGCGATGTGCAACTGCTGGACGACGACGAGCGCGTGAAGGAGCTTGCGCGTATGTTGGCAGGGCAGGAAGACTCAGAATCTGCCCAGGCGCACGCGCAGGAATTGTTGGACGACGCGAAATTGCTTCCCCAGCGAGCTTAGGAAATTCCGGGCACGCGGCTGCTGCCGGACTGCGACCACTATCACATCCGTGCACTTGGTCCCGCCCGGCTCTTGATTGCAGGCATGGTCTTGGGCAACTATTGACCATTTGGGGAATCCGGACGGACGCTTGGAAGGCGTAATTGATGATAAGCTCGAATTCCGTGGTGCAGCGATCAAATTCCCGTGTAAATTCCCGGTTCCCGGGCTCGTCCAAGACGACCAAACACATCTTCGTCACCGGTGGTGTGGCGTCCTCGCTCGGTAAGGGTCTGACGGCTTCCAGCCTCGGCCACCTGCTGCGGGCACGCGGTTTGTCTGTAACTATGCAGAAGCTCGATCCTTATTTGAACGTGGATCCGGGCACGATGAATCCCTTCCAGCACGGCGAAGTTTTCGTGACTGATGATGGCGCCGAAACCGACCTCGACATCGGACACTACGAGCGCTTCCTCGATGAAAACCTCGAAGGTTCGGCCAACGTCACAACGGGCCAGATCTACTCCACGGTCATCGCGAAGGAACGCCGTGGTGAATACCTCGGAGATACCGTTCAGGTCATCCCGCACATCACGGATGAAATCAAGCGCCGCATGCGCCTTCCCTCCGAAGGCAAGAACGCTCCGGATGTCATCATCACCGAAATCGGTGGCACGGTTGGCGACATCGAATCGCAGCCCTTCCTTGAGTCGGCCCGCCAGGTGCGCCAGGACATCGGCCGGAACAATGTCTTCTTCCTCCACGTTTCCCTGGTTCCGTACATCGGTCCTTCCCAGGAACTGAAGACCAAGCCTACGCAGCACTCCGTGGCAGCCCTTCGTTCCATCGGTATCCAGCCCGAAGCCATCGTGATCCGTTCGGACCGCGAAGTGCCGGACGCAATGCGCGAGAAAATTGGCCGCATGTGCGATGTCGATATCGACGCCGTGGTCAACGCCGCTGACGCACCCAGCATCTACGACATCCCCAAGACGCTTCACTCCCAGGGCTTGGATTCCTACATCGTCCGTGCACTGGACCTGCCGTTCAAGGACGTTGACTGGAGCAAGTGGGACAAGCTGCTTGAAGCCGTCCACAACCCCAAGCACGAGGTCGAAGTCGCCTTGGTGGGCAAGTACATCGACCTCCCCGATGCCTACCTTTCGGTGACCGAGGCCCTCCGCGCCGGTGGGTTCGCGAATGAAACCAAGGTCAAGATCCGTTGGGTCCCCTCTGACGAGTGCGAGACCCTTGCTGGGGCCACCAAGTCCCTTGCCGGCGTCGACGCCATCTGCGTGCCGGGCGGCTTCGGCATCCGTGGACTTGAGGGCAAGCTGGGCGCGTTGAAGTTTGCCCGCGAATCCAAGCTCCCGGTTCTGGGCCTGTGCCTTGGTCTTCAGTGCATGGTGATCGAATACGCCCGCAACGTGGTTGGCCTGGAAGGCGCCTCGTCCAGTGAGTTCGAGCCGGACTCCAAGTACCCGGTCATCGCCACGATGGAAGAGCAGCTGGACATTGTGGAAGGCAAGGGAGACCTCGGCGGCACCATGCGCCTGGGCCTCTACGAAGCCAAGCTGGACGAGGGCTCCGTTGTCGCAGAGACGTACGGCACCACATCAGTGAGCGAACGCCACCGCCACCGCTACGAGGTCAACAACAAGTACCGTGACCAGATCGCGGCAGAGGGCTTGGTCTTCTCGGGTACCTCTCCTGACGGCAAGCTGGTTGAGTACGTTGAACTTCCCCGCGAAGTGCACCCGTACTACGTCGCTACGCAGGCACACCCGGAGCTTAGCTCCCGCCCGACGCGCCCGCACCCGCTCTTCGCAGGCCTCGTGAAGGCTGCCTTGGAGCGCCGTGAAGGCGCCGTTGTGGGAACCAACACCGGTGCCCGCGCGGTAGTTGCCAAGTAAACGGTAAAACGCAAGCACTAACGAAGGACGGCGCGATGCCTGGCATTTCTGAAACCCCCAGCACCTCAAGGCAGGTTTCGGATATGCCGAGCCCGCGCCGTCTTTTGTCCACCAGCAAGGTCTACGAAGGCCGTATCTGGGATGTGGTCAGCGACGCCTTCCAGCTCAGCGAGGATACGGACACCCTGGTCCGGGATTATATCGACCACCCTGGGGCGGTGGCCGTGCTGCCGATGAACGTTGACGGCGAAATCCTGCTCCTGAAGCAGTACAGGCACCCCGTTGGTATGGACCTCTGGGAAATCCCGGCCGGCTTGCTGGACGTTGAGGGCGAGGATTTCGTGGCGGGTGCTGCCAGGGAGCTCGCGGAGGAAGCTGATCTGGTTGCGGCCACGTGGAATGTCCTGGTGGATTTCTTCAACTCTCCGGGATCCTCCAGCGAGGCTGTTCGGATTTATCTGGCTCGTGGGTTGAGCGCTGTTCCCGAGGCTGACCTGCATGTCCGCACGGACGAAGAGTCAGAAATTGAGTTCCACTGGATTCCGCTCGACGACGCCGTGAAAGCCGTCCTTGAAGGGCGCCTGCATAATCCGTCCGCGGTCCTGGGAATCCTTGCGGCCGCCGCCGCGAAGGCTGATGGCTTTTCCAGCCTGCGCCCCGCTGACGCGCCGTGGCCCGCGCACCCGAGCCAGCGCTGAGAATGGCGGAGGCCGCCACCCGCACCGCCAACGGCATTGATCGCGGAGTTACGGACTACCTCCAGCACATCGGGGTGGAACGTGGCCTGGCCGCCAACACCTTGGCCGCCTATCGCCGTGACCTTGCCCGTTATTCGAACTTCCTGGCTGGTCAAGGCGCGGAACGGCCCGAAGACGTTACACGGCATCATGTCACCGCCTTTGCCCAAGCCTTGTCCGACGGCTCCGATGGGGCTGCGGCCCTCGGCGTCCGCTCTGCTGCCAGGACCATAGTGGCCGTGCGGGGGCTCCATAAGTTTTGGGCCCTTGAGGGAACCACGACGTCGGATCCCGCCAGCGATGTCCACCCGCCGATGCCGGGCAAACGGCTTCCGAAAGCCATCAGCGTTGGTGAAGTAACACGGATACTTGAAGCTGCGGGTTCGGACTCTGCGACTGGGCTGAGGGACCGGGCATTGCTTGAATTTCTCTACTCCACCGGTGCACGCATCAGCGAGGCCGTAGGGCTGGACGTTGACGATGTATCCCTGGAGCACGCCGGTGGCGAACCTGCAATCGTCAGGCTCTTCGGCAAAGGTTCCAAGGAACGGTTGGTTCCTTTGGGCTCTTACGGTGCACGCGCCGTCGGGGCCTATCTGGTCCGGGGCAGGCCGCTGCTCGCTTCCAAGGGCAAGGGAACGCCCGCCTTGTTCCTGAACGCCCGGGGCGGCAGGATCAGCAGGCAAAGTGCCTGGACCATCCTCAAGACTGCTGCGGAGAAGGCAAACATCACCAAGGATGTGTCGCCACACACCTTGCGGCACTCTTTTGCCACGCACCTACTGGAAGGCGGGGCTGACGTACGCGTAGTCCAGGAGCTGTTGGGGCACGCATCGGTGACCACCACCCAGGTCTACACGTTGGTCACGGCCGATACTTTGCGGGAAGTTTACGCTGCTGCCCATCCCAGGGCGCTCGGCTGAAGTTGCAGTCGGTAGCAGCAGTTAGTCCAGCACGCTGACCGTCAGCTCTACGGCATCGACGAACAAGGCCAGAAGCGACGTCCCCAAACCGGCCACGAGCAAGAGCCCCGGGTGGGCCAGTCCCACCACCACCCGCTTCAGCCGCGGCTGTCCCTTGAGGAACTTTTTGGGTACCCGCGTCTTCAACGGTATTTGCCGCCAACCGCGTAACCGCCGGAGGAACCAGGCGCACCGCACGATGAACGCCATCCACAGGACAGAGAGCACCAGCGGGACCGAGGCCAGCATGAGGTTGAAGCCGAGTGCGGTCACCTCCTTTTCGGAGTCACCGATGACGGTTTGCACTGTGGTCGAGATGGAAGCACTCATCACCACGGAGGCAGCCCACACCATGAAGGCCACCACCAGGGCGAGGAAGCGGACGAAAAAATGGCCCAGGACAGTGGCGTCCACTGCCTTGAGGTGGCTGCGGGGCGTGGCATGCAGCACCGCCAGCGTGGACAGCAGCGTTGGCAGGGCAGCGACGAGGACCAACAAATACCAAGTCCATCCAGCCAGGTCCACCACTTCATCCAGAACAATGAGTCCGGCCCACACCACCGTCCAGGCCCAGCCGGCGTAGAGCGGATGTGCTACCACCCAACGGGGCAGCCAGGCGTCGCGCTCGTGCCTGGCTCTGGTGTTTGATGGGGCCTCGGCCATAGGGGCTGTTGCGAAATCTTCCCCAGCTTGGGACTTCACCTCATGGTTGATGGCCTGCGGCTGTGCCTGTGTCTCCGCACGCGTTTCGCCCCCACCTTCGCTCATGGGCTCACTGTAGCAATTGGGCTGAGTGTGGCAATGGCAGCCCTGGTACACGAGATCGGGTTAAGGTAGGCAGCATGACAGCAGCCCATGTGACACTGTGCTTCCTTCTCCGTGACGGGGCGGACGGGGAACACGTCCTCCTCGGTACCAAGAAGACCGGTTTTGGGCGTGGCAAAGTGGTGGGCGTGGGTGGGCATGTGGAGCCGGGGGAGACGGCACTGCAGGCGGTGTGCCGCGAGGTCATGGAGGAGATCAGCGTGGTGGTTGAAGCCGCAGATCTCATCCCGGCCGGCATCATTGATTTCGTGTTTCCTGCCAGACCCGAATGGAACATGTACACCACCGTGTATCTGACGCGTGCTTGGGTAGGCGAACCGGCTGAAAGTGACGAGATTGCGCCGGAGTGGTTCCCGGTGTCCAAGCTTCCGGTGGAACGGATGTGGGCCGACGCAGAGCATTGGCTCCCGGCGATGATTTCGGGGCAGCGGATTGCGGTTCGAGTCGACTTGGCGGCCGATAACGAGAGCGTAGCCAAAGTCCACACCATCGATTGGCTCGGAACCGAGTAGAAAACGCATTCTCCAGCATACGACGGCGGGCCGGTCGCCTTTCGGTGACCAGCCCGCCGTCGTCTGCTTCTATAGCGCCCACACGCCAATAGGCTAGGGCACGTGCCGCTCTTCGGGTCCGTTGTATTCGCTGAGCGGACGGATCAGGGAGTTCGAGGCGAACTGCTCCATGATGTGCGCTGTCCAGCCGGTGATCCGGCTGGCGACGAACAACGGGGTGAACGTCTGGGTGTCGAAGCCCATGAGGTGGTACGTGGGTCCGGCGGGGTAATCCAGGTTGGGTTTGATGGCCTTGGCCTCGTCCATGGCCTGTTCAAGTCCGTTGTACAGTCCCAGGAGTT
Source organism: Paenarthrobacter sp. 10L412 (assembly GCF_056395565.1). NCBI lineage: Bacteria > Bacillati > Actinomycetota > Actinomycetes > Micrococcales > Micrococcaceae > Paenarthrobacter > Paenarthrobacter sp. 10L412. Next base: position 12,525 of record NZ_JBFTJT010000019.1, read on the forward strand.
CGGGCCGTCCGTAGTGGGCGATCATCTTGTCCAGGGCGGCCTTCATGGTGGGCACGCGGGAGTCGCCGTGCTTGTAGACGCGGTGCCCGAAGCCCATGACTTTCTTCTTCTGGGCCAGGGCGTCTTCCATCCATGCCCGGGCCCGGACCGCGGCTTCCTCCATGGATTCTTCGCTGCGGATGCCAATCTCGTCGAACGTGTGCATGACGGCCTCGTTTGCGCCGCCGTGCAACGGGCCTTTGAGGGCACCGATCGCAGCCGTGACGGCTGAGTGCAGGTCCGAGAGCGTGGAGGTAACCACGCGGGCTGTGAACGTGGACGCGTTGAAGGAGTGCTCCGCATACAGGATCATCGAGACGTTGAATGCCTCCACAACCTCCACTACTGCTTCTTCGCCGAACGTCATCCACAGGAAGTTTGCCGAGTAGTCCAGGTCTTCCCGCGGTTCCACCACGTCCTGGCCGCGGCGTCGGCGCTGGTCGTAAGCCACCACGGCGGGCATCGCAGCCCAGAGGTCGATCGCCTTCTTCATGTTGGCATCCGAAGATGAGTCTTCAGCCAGCGGATGCCGGGCTCCCAAGACGGAAGCTGCGGTACGGCATACATCCATGGGATGTGAGGTAGTGGGCAACGTGTCTATAACTGACTTGACCACCGGGTCCAGGGCACGTCCCGCGCGTTCGCGGGCAACAAATTCAGCCAATTGGGCATCGTCCGGCAGTTCGCCGTTCCACAGCAGGTAGGCAACCTCTTCAAAGCTGCACTTGGCGGCCAGTTCCTGAACCGGGTATCCCCGGTACAGCAGCGAGTTGGTGTCCGGGTTGACCTTCGAGACGGCGGTGTAGTCCACCACGACGCCGGCAAGGCCTTTTTTGATGTCTTCAGCAGCCATGCTGAACTCCTTCGTTCATTATGCAAGCGCCCCGGGTTGCCGGAGTGCTTGCTGTCCCCTTGGTGATTCCCGGACCTAGCGGATGCCAGGGACCTGGAAGTTAAAAACGCCGGTATCGAACTGGTTGTATGCCTCGTAATCAACGAGTTCATAGAGGCGCGCACGCGTGAGCATGTTTTCCACTTGTGCCTCTTGGGTCCCCGCAGCCTTGATCGATTCCAGCGTACGCTCTGCAGCGCCCATCGCAATGCGCAGGAGAGTGACCGGGTAGATCACCATGTTCACGCCCACGCCCTGTAGTTGCTCCACGGTGAAGAGCTCGCTTTTGCCGAACTCGGTCATGTTGGCCAGGATGGGCACGTCCACGGCATCCCGAATTGCTTGGAACTCGCTCAAATCACGCATGGCTTCGGGGAAGATGGCGTCGGCGCCTGCGTCCACGAGGGCTTTGGCGCGGTCTTGTGCGGCGTGGATTCCGTCGGTGGCGCGGATGTCGGTGCGGGCCATGATGAGGAAGTTCGGGTCCCGGCGTGCGTCTGCTGCGGCGCGGATGCGTTTGGTGGCCGTGTCGATGTCCACGACGTTCTTGCCGTCCAGGTGGCCGCAGCGTTTGGGGTTGAACTGGTCCTCGATGTGGCAACCGGCCAGGCCAGCGTTTTCGAGTTCCTGGATGGTACGCGCCACGTTCATGGGTTCACCGAAGCCGGTGTCCGCGTCCACGAGGGAGGGCAGGTCGGTCATCCGGGCGATCTGCCCGGCCCGGGTGGCTACTTCGGTGAGGGTGGTCAGGCCGATGTCGGGCAGGCCGAGGTCGTTGGCCAGGACCGCGCCGGAGATGTAGACCCCCGCGAAGCCCTTCTCCTCGATCAGCCGGGCCGAGAGGGGGTTGAACGCGCCGGGGAACTGCTGCACGGTCCCGGAGGCCAGCAGTTCCCGGAGCTTGAGGCGTTTCTGTTCGGGCGTGACTTTGGAGTACAGCATTTAGAACAGTCCCTTCGGCGCGTTGGTAGGGTCGATGACGCCGGGTGCTGCGGTGATGTTCAGTTGGTCCAGTTCGCCGGGGCCGAGGTCGGTGACGCGTTCGACGGCGGTGAGGAACCGTTCGATTTCGGTCTCCTCCACGAGACCGGTGGCGAGGGTGCGGAACTTGGTGATGTACTGCTCGCGGGCGAAGGGCCGGGCACCGAGCGGGTGCGCGTCGGCGACGGCGATCTCATCCGTGATCACGGTTCCGTCCGTGAGGGTGATTTCCACCGAACCGCCGAAGGCTTTCTCGGCGATGTCCAGGGAGTGGTAGCGGCGGGTCCATTCCGGGTCTTCGACGGTGGTGACCTTGTGCCAGAGTGCCACGGTGTCCGGGCGTCCGGCGCGTTCGGGGGCGTAGGAGTGAACGTGGTGCCAGGTACCGTCCTGCAGGGCGACGGTGAAGATGTAGGGGATGGAGTGGTCCAGGGTTTCGCGGGACGCGGACGGATCGTATTTTTGGGGGTCGTTCGCGCCCGAGCCGATCACGTAGTGCGTGTGGTGGCTGGTCTTGATCAGCACCGACTTCACATTGGCCGGGTCCGTGAGTTCCGGGTGATCGCGGTGGAGTTTGCGGGCGAGGTCGATCCAGGCCTGGGCCTGGTATTCGGCGGAGTGTTCCTTGGTGTAGGTGTCCAGGATGGCGCGCTTGGGCTCACCGGGCAGCGGCAGGGGGACTTCGTAGGAGGCGTCCGGGCCGTCGAGCAGCCAGGCGATCACGCCGTCTTCGCCTTCGTAGATCGGCACGGGGGAAGTCTGTCCGCGCATGGAACGGTCCACGGCTTCGACGGCCATTTTGCCCGCGAACGCCGGGGCGTGGGCCTTCCACGTGGAGATTTCGCCCTTGCGGGACTGCCGAGTGGCGGTGGTGGTGTGCAGGGCCTGGCCCACGGACTGGAAGATCGTCTCAACATCCAAACCCAACAACGTGCCGATGCCGGCCGCGGCGGACGGACCAAGGTGGGCGACATGGTCGATCTTGTGCTTGTGCAGGCAGATGGCCTTGACCAGGTTCACCTGGATCTCGTACCCGGTGGCGATGGCACGGACCAGGTCCTTGCCGTTGGAGCCGACGTGCTGGGCGACGGCCAGGATCGGCGGGATGTTATCTCCGGGGTGGGAGTAGTCCGCGGCCAGGAACGTGTCGTGGTAGTCCAGTTCACGCACGGCCACGCCGTTGGCCCAGGCAGCCCACTCGGGGGAGACCCGTTCCGTGATGCCGAAAACGTGCCCGCCCGTGCCGTTGGCGGACGGGGCGTGGGTCAGGGCCTGGGCGCGTGCTGCGATGATCGGGGCGCGGTTCAGGGAGGCGATGGCCACCGAGGCGTTGTCGATGATCCGGTTGATCACCATATCGGTCACCTCCGGGGTGACGTCGACGGGGTCGGCGGCGACCACGGCGATTTTGTGCGCGAGTTGTTCCTCGCGCGGGAGGTTCTCTTCGGACTTGTACACGCGGACGTGGTTGTTCTTGACCATGGTGCTCCTTCTACTGAGGGTGTTTAGCGGGCCACGTGAGCGGCCTTGACGTGGGTGAGGCTTCGGTGCAAGTGAAGTGTGGTTGCGGCTTCGGCCAGCCGCGGGTTGCCTGCGGCGATCGCTTCGGCGATCGCGGCGTGCTCGGCGGCTGCGGCACGGAGCCTGGCGGCGTCATCGGCTGCCAGCCGACGCACCCGGACCAGGTGCACGCGCAGGCCCCGCATCGCCTGGGCAAGGTAGGAGTTGGAGACGGCGGCGTCGATGGCCTCATCCAGGCGGCCCACCAACGCGTAATAGTCGTGCCGGGCAGGATCGGTATCGCTGAGCAGATCCGGCGCCCCCAGCAGCTGGGCATGCAGTTCGGCGAAAACGCCCGGCTCTCCACGCTGCGCGGCCAACGCCGCGGCCCTGACCTCCAGCGTTTCGCGCAATTCAAACAACTCATCGATGCTGTCCAGCGAAATATCGGTCACGACGACACCGCGCCCACCAGCCGCCGTCGTCAATCCCTCCGCGGTCAGCCGGCCCAACGCCTCCCGCACCGGCGTGCGGGAAACCCCCAACCGCTCGGACTGCTCCACCTCCGCCAGCACCGCCCCCGGCCGCAGACGCCACTCAATGATGTCTTCACGAAGGGCCGCGTAGGCCCGATCACTGGCGCGCATAACCCCAGTGTATACATAACGCCTGCAATGTCCACCAGAGTGCGCTGGATTGTCTAGTTATGTATACATCACTAGCGCCTTGCAACGTAGTACACGTTGAATGGATCTTCCTCGAGTTCCTTGACTTCCACGCTGCTGAAGCCGGCATCACGGATCATGGCTGTTGCCAATTCCTTTCCCCAGACGGTCCCCAAACCCTCCCCGCCTTGCCCCAAGGAGACGGCCATGCAATGAAAAGTGGAGATGGTGTAAAGGAAGGTAGCCCACGGAAGGTCGGTGTTCTTTTCCAGGTTGCTCGACGCGTTGATATCCACCATAAGGAATGTTCCGCCGGGTTTGAGCGCCTTGTGAATATTCTCCAGGACCTGCGCAGGATGCGCTTGGTCGTGGATGGCGTCGAAGGCTGTCACAAGGTGGTATTGGCCTTCTTCCCCAAGCTGGGTTACGTCCCTGGACACGAACCGGACGTTGGGAAGTTTCAATGCGGTGGCTTCGGCTCTGGCCACAGTCAGCGCCTCCTCAGCGAAGTCGTAGCCGGTGAAGGTGCTGTGGGGTAAAGTGCTGGCCAGCAGGTTTACTGCATGGCCTTCGCCGCAGCCAATATCGGCCACGAGGATTCCTGCCTGCAAGTCACCTTCGCAGCCACTCAACGGGAGGATTGCGTCCAGGAGCGCGGCGTCATTCACTGCGGCACTTTCGGAAGCCATGATGTGGTGGAACTGCGGGTAGTCGCTGTAACTTGTTCCACCGCCCTCCTGGAAAGCCCTGACGATCTTGGGGGCCACCTCTCCCATCAGTGGGAGATACTGCAGTGTCCGGGCCAGGTTTTCCGTTCCGGTCCCGCACAGAACCGGAACAAATTCAGGACGAAGGTAATACGTGGAATCGCTGGGTTCAAAGTCCACGAATCCCGCGGTCGTCATCCCTCCCAACCATTCGCGGACGTAACGCTCATGTAGGCCGGCAGCGTCCGCCACGAGTTGACTTGTCGCAGGGGGCAGCGACGCAAGGGTCTCAAACAGGTGGGTTTGATGGCCCACGGCAATGAGCAGTCCGATGGATGAGCTGTTCAGGATGTCAATCAACCGTCCCGTTGCTTCCAGCGCCGCTTCCTGCCTCGCTTCTTCAAGTGACATTCCGGGCATCGTCGCCGTTTCATATTTCCCGGGCTGGGTGGTCTCCATGGCATTTCCTTGGTCTTCAGGGGGCCGGTGGATCCGGCCTGTTGTCCCAATCCCCACGGTAGATCCGGGTCCTCATGAGCTTCTTCGGGCATTTTCTGCATTTTTTCGACCGGGCGTGGGGCGAACCATGCAGGGCCCCCGGTGGAACGGCAGCTACGCTCCAGGCCGCTCGGAGATCCCGTGCTGGTGCGCCCAGGCGGCGGCGGCCGTCCTGGAAGTTACGCCGATCTTGGTGAAGATGTTGGCCAAATGACGTCCGGCTGTTTTTTCTGAAATAGTCAGCGACTTGGCAATTTGCCTGTTGCTGGAACCAGCCAGGACGCAGCCCAGTACTTCCACTTCCCGGGACGTCAGGCCGCCAGGCTCCTGGGCAGGCCGCGTCCAGGAGATGTGCTTGGCGCCGAGCTGGTTCCGGATGGCGGCCGCGGTGGCGCGCTCGGCCTCTGCGCGTCCGGTTTCACCGAGGGCAGCCCGGACAGTTGCCAGGCGTTCGTGGATCCGTGCCAGTTCGTAGCGCATGTGTTGGGAGCGGTAGGTCTGTGCTGCGGATTCAAGCTCATTGATCGCCTCAGGCCAACGCCGCTCCTCCATCAGCACGGCACCACGCGCATGGTGGGCCCAGGCCAGGAAACCGGGGGTCCTGTAGAAAGCGGCGGTCTGTTCAAGTTCCAGGCAATGGGTGGCCGCCGCGCCGGGATCCCGGGGAGCCAGCAGTTCCACCAGGGGCAAGAGAAGGCTGGCCCTGCCCAAGGTTCCGCGGTCCGCCAAGGCAGCCCGAAGGGCCTCTATGGCGGCGTCTGTCTTTCCCGCATCGGCAAGCAGCAGGGCACGTCCTGGTTGCGCATCCAGCCCCAGCCCGCGGGCCAGGGCAAACGCGGACTCTGCGCCGGCCACGTCGCCGCGGCGCCGACGGATTTCACCCAGCTCACAGTAGCCATCCGCAGCGATCCAGCCGTGGGCATTCCTGAGGCGCTCGGCTTCGTGGGGCATCTCAGCCTCAACCTGTCCCCAATTGCCCTCAGTGCCGAGCAATTGAAGTTCGTGAACGCGCGATATCCCGCTGTACATGAAGGATTGGGAAAGCCCTGCACACCACGTTGCCAGCGCGTCGGTCCAAGCGCGCATCCGTGCGAAGTCAGCCATCTCGTAGCAGAGGTGGATGATGGAGCAGTAAATGTCTCCGCCCCACTCTGCCGGAACCTGCCCCGCCATCACGGGCAGCATGGCCTCGTCCAGGTCCTGGAATCCTCGTGCGGACTGTCCTGTCCGAACCGCCGCCAAGCCGGACAACATGTACCCAAAGCTGGCCAGTTCGGGTGAATCGTGCCTCCGGGTCATCTCCTTGAGGGAAACCGAGGCGGCGAGGGCCGGAACTGGATCCCCTTCGAGGTTCATTGCGTCATTGGCCTCAAGGTAGAGCAGATAGCCGTGTTCTGGCACCTCGGGCATATTCTCCAGCAGGCGGTGCGCACGATTGAGCCACGCCGAAGAAACTGCGAGGTTGCCGCGGATGCCCCACTGCATGGACAGCGTCAGTGCAGTCCGGGCCGCGGCCTGCGTCTGGTGGTCGTCATCCAGGCGATGGAAGATCTCCTCCGAGAGGGACATGGAGCGTTGAACGTCTCCCAGCCACCAGGCGGAACGGGACAGGATCTCAAGGTCCGGCGAGCTGAGTGGAGTGTCCTCGGCCGCCCGTTCCAGGCGTCGGCGCGCCACGTCCCATTCCCCACGGGCAAAGGCTTCGCGGGCCTCGGAAAGTTGCTGCAGCTGTTGGGACATGGGCTCTCCACAGGTTCGGCTCCAGCTTACTGCGGGAGCCGTTCCTTCGGCAGAAGGCTAGCCCCGGTTCCAGCCGTACTCGTTCTCCGGACGGCCTGGTGTTCCGTAGCGCGGCGCCCTGGTGACCGTCCCGGCGTCGGCCAGGTACTCCAGATACCGGCGGGCCGTGACCCGCGACATTCCCAGGGCATCCATGACTTCACTCGCGGAGACGGCTTGTTGCCGGGCGCGGACCAAATCCTTGACCGACTCCAGCGTGGAACCGGACAAACCCTTCGGCAGTGGTAGCTCCGTTGGTGCCCGAAGACTCGCGAAGGCCTGATCTACATCGCTCTGCGAAGCTCCGGCCTTGGAGATGCCGGACACCGAACCCGCCAACTGATCACGGAAAGTGCGGTAGCTGTTCAGCTTGTCGGCAAAGGTTGCGTACGTGAATGGCTTGATCAAATACTGCACGACGCCGATGGAAACGGCGCTGCGCACGATGTTCAGTTCACGGACGGCTGTGATGGCAATAATGTCGGCGAAGACTCCCGCAGAGCGCATGCGTCGGGCAACATCCAGCCCGTGGAGGTCCGGCAGGTTCATATCAAGCAGGACCAGGTCCACGGGCGAACCGGACGCAGCGAACTCGCCAAGGATGCGCAGGGCAGACTGACCATCCGGGGCGGTCCCCACGAGCGTGAAACCTTGGAGCCGGCCCACGTAAATGGAGTGGGCGTCCGAGGCGATGGGCTCGTCCTCGACCACCAGGACGCGGATGTCTGTCATGCCTTCTCTTCCTCGGGGATGGGCGCGGGCAGCACAACATGGAACTGGGCGCCGCCTGGATTGCTGATCGTCATAGTACCGTTCAGCCGCTGGACCGCCTGCCGGACCAAGGCAAGGCCGACACCACGGCCATGGGCTCCCCGCGGATCGTCCTGGGCGGACTTGGTGCTGTACCCGTACTGCAACACGTCATCGATCGAACCAGGATCGATCCCGGCCCCGGAATCCCGAACGGTAAATCCAACACCGGCCGCACTGGCTTCAACGTCCAGTTCCACCTTTCGGGGCATCTCACCGGACGCTGCAGCATCAATGGCATTGTCCAGGAGGTTTCCCAGAATCGTCACGAGGTCCTGGATTTCCAGACCGCGGACCCCCGAACTCCCTGATGTCCGAACCACCAGCTCCACCCCGCGCTCATGTGCTTCGGCGGCCTTGCCCATCACCAAAGCACTCATCACCGGTTCATCCACCGAAGCAAGCATGTCGTCCGTGAGCTGCTGGCTGAGCTCCAGGTCCTTGGTGGCGAACTCGAGCGCTTGGGGCGTGCGGCCCAACTCAAGAAGGGAAACGATCATATGCAGGCGATTGGCATGCTCGTGGGTCTGGGCCCGCAACGCATCCGAGAGAGTCTTCATGGTTTCCAGCTCGGTGCCCAAGGACTCAATCTCAGTGCGGTCACGAATGGTGGCCACGGTGCCGTAGACCGATGGCTTTTGGCGGCTGCGGGCAGGAACCGGGCCCACGGCAGGGGCTTGGTTTACCACCAGGATCCGTGAACCAGTCAAATGGATTTCGTCGTGGGCTGGCCTGCCGGATTCGAAAAGCGCTCGCAGGCTCCCGTCGAAGGGGAGATCGGACAGCTTGGGAGCATCATCGGGGGAGCGGTCGGCCTCGGAAGGTTCCAGGCCCAGCAACTCCGCGGCTTGATCGTTGTACATCACTGCTTTTCCCCGGGTATCGATCAGGATCACGCCTTCACGGACGGAGTGCAGGACTGACTCGTAGTAGGCGAAGAGCTGCGCGAGCTGTTCCGGGCCCCAGCCGCGCGTCACGGATCGCAGGTAACGTCCGAGCAGCCAGGAGGCTATGGAGCCAAAGAACAACACCACCAGCGCGATGCCGCCAATCACTCCCAGCCTTTCGGCGACATCGGTATCCACTGTTCTTACGGTGATGCCTGCCGCCACCAAGGCCTTGACGGTTCCACTGGAGTCCTTCACCGGCACGATCGTCCGGACCGAGGGCCCCAAGGTACCGGCAGTGACTTCAGTGAAAGCCTCGCCCCGAAGGGCAGGCTCGATCGTGCCGATATAGGGCTTGCCCAGCTCTTCGGGACGGGGATGTGTCCATCGCGTTCGGTCGGGAGCCATGATGGTGATGAAATCCGCATCCGCGTCCTTCATGACCTCCAGCGCATAGGGCTGCAGTATCGCCGATGGATCAGAAGTTGCCGCCGCCTGCAACACCAGGGGGTTGTTGGCAATGGACGTTGCGATTGCAAGCATCCGGCTGCCCGCATCCTCGTATGCCCTGTCCCGCGCCTCCAGTACCGAGAACGCGCCGAAGACAGCTGTCAGCACCAGCACGAACAGCAGGTTTGCCACAAACAAGCGGCGGGCGATGCTCCAGCGATGAAACAAGTAGGCCTCCCATGACCAATATGACCGCAACGGTGATGTGTGTCACCCATGGCTGAATGATGGATATCACACAAGGGCAGCGGATTGGACACAAGTGCAGGACCGCAGCGCCTTACACAGTATCCAGAAGGAGAATCCCATGACCTCTCAACGAGGAGAGTCGGCAGTAGCCACCACCGGTGGACGCAGGGGGCTCGACAAGTCGCATTACCTGTACATTGCGGTCATCCTGGCCGTGGTGCTCGGTGCCGTGGTCGGCCTGCTGTTCCCTGAGGTTGGAAAGTCCCTGAAGCCGCTCGGGGACGGCTTCATCAAGCTCATCAAGATGATGATCGCTCCGGTCATCTTCTGCACCATCGTCCTTGGCATCGGTTCCATCGCCAAAGCTGCCACCGTCGGCAAGGTCGGCGGACTCGCACTTGGCTACTTCGTGGCCATGTCGACCTTCGCATTGGCTATCGGCCTCGTTGTCGGCAACCTCATCCACCCGGGCGAAGGCCTGAAGCTGACTCCGTACGATCCCAACAAGAAGGCGGCCACGGACAGCACCGTGGACTTCCTTATGGGCATCATCCCCAGCGACATTCCCGTCCTGCCCACCCTCCTCGCAGCCATCCTGGTGGGCTTCGCGCTCCAGAAGATGGGTAAGCAGGGCACCCCGATCCTTACCGCAATCGGCCACGGACAGCGCCTTGTGTTCCGGATCCTCATCATGATCATGTGGCTGGCTCCCGTCGGCGCTTTCGGTGCGATCGCCGCCGTCGTTGGTGCCACTGGCTTCCAGGCAATCCTCGGCATGTTCACGCTGATGGTGGCTTTCTACATCACCTGCGCAGTGTTCATCGTGGTCATCCTTGGCTCCCTGCTCCGTGCGGTGGCCGGCGTCAACATCTTCAAGCTGATGAAGTACCTGGCGCGGGAATACCTCCTCATCTTCTCCACGTCCTCCTCCGAGGCAGCCCTGCCCCGTCTCATCGCCAAGATGGAACACCTGGGTGTCTCCAAGCCGGTTGTTGGCGTGACAGTACCCACCGGCTATTCCTTCAACCTTGACGGCACGGCCATCTACCTCACCATGGCCTCCTTGTTCGTCGCCAACGCCATGGGTACGCCGCTGGACCTGGGTGCCCAGATCTCGCTGCTGGTGTTCATGATCATCGCTTCCAAGGGCGCCGCAGGCGTCACCGGAGCTGGCCTTGCAACCCTTGCCGCTGGCCTGCAGGCACACAGGCCCGAGCTCCTGGGCGGCGTGGGCATGATCGTTGGCATCGACCGCTTCATGTCAGAAGCCCGTGCACTGACGAACTTCACCGGCAACGCCGTTGCCACCGTCCTGATCGGCACCTGGGTCAAGGAAATCGACAACGACCAGGTGGAGCGCGTTCTCTCCGGCAGCGAACCGTTCGACGAGACGACCATGATCGCCCACGGCGCAGAGGCTGAGCCTGCTCCGGAAGCTGAACACCGCCCCAAGGCAACCATCTAGCAGGATCAGCTTCACGCAATACAAAGCAACGAGGACCGGCACCCAGGCAGGGTGCCGGTCCTCTGCAGTTCGCCGGGGGAAATACGGCTCAACCCACTAACCTTCGACCTCAACTAGAGGGTAAAGGCTCAAAGAGCAACGAAAGTCAAGTTCCCCAAAATGCCGTGTCGGGCGCTGTAGCCTAGGTGGGTAGCAGCGCTGTATCCAGGGGAACAGCGGCAGGGAAGATCGTCGTCGAAAGAGTGGTTAGATACGTGAGCAGCGAACGGGGAACGGCTACGCTGGGAGACACCGAGCTCGATCTGGAAGACGCCATCATGGGGCCTACGGGCCGTCCTCACCGCGAATTCCCGGAACCGGCTCCGCTTGCCTCCCACGGCCCTGCAAGGGTCATCGCCATGGTGAATCAGAAGGGCGGGGTGGGCAAAACCACGTCCACCATCAACCTTGCCGCGGCGCTCGCGGAATATGGCCGGCGCGTGCTCTTGGTGGACTTCGATCCCCAGGGCGCTCTTTCTGCAGGGCTAGGCGCCAATCCGCACGAACTCGATCTCACCGTTTACAACGTCCTCATGGACCGCAAAGTGGACATCCGGGATGCCATCCAGCAGACCGGTGTGGAAGGCGTGGACCTTCTGCCCGCAAACATCGACCTCTCCGCTGCTGAAGTGCAGCTGGTCAACGAAGTCGCCCGCGAGCAAGTCCTGGACCGCGCGCTCAAGAGGGTTGAAGATGACTACGACGTCGTGCTGATCGACTGCCAGCCATCGCTCGGCCTGCTGACTGTCAACGCACTGACCGCCGCCCACGGCGTCATCATTCCGTTGATCTGCGAGTTCTTCGCACTTCGCGCAGTAGCACTCCTCGTGGAAACCATCGAGAAAGTGCAGGACCGTTTGAATCCGCGCCTGCAGGTGGACGGCGTCCTCGCCACTATGTACGACGCCCGCACCCTGCACAGCCGCGAAGTCATCTCGCGCCTCGTGGAGGCCTTCGGTGACAAAGTTTTCGAGACCGTCATCAAGCGTTCCATTAAGTTCGCGGACGCCACCGTGGCCGCGGAGCCTATTACGAGCTATGCCGGCAACCACATTGGTGCAGACGCCTACCGCCGCCTCGCAAAGGAACTTATCTCGCGCGGCGGCGCGCCGTAGCGAACACGTGGGACCGTCACTCGCCGAGGCGGCAAGTCCGGAAAAAACGTCCGACGCCGGCACCTCCGACGCCCGTAAGGCGGGCTTTGAGGTTCGGCTCGCAAACTTCACCGGGCCGTTCGACCTCCTGCTGGGCCTGATATCCAAGCACAAGCTGGACATTACCGAGGTGGCGCTGGCCACTGTCACCGATGAGTTCATTAAGTACATCCGCCGCCTCCAGGAACTGGGGGAGGACTGGGCGCTGGACGAGGCCAGCGAATTCCTGGTGATTGCCGCCACGCTCCTGGACCTCAAAGCTGCCCGGCTCCTTCCCGCTGGCGAAGTAGAGGACGAAGAAGATATTGCCCTCCTGGAAGCCCGGGATCTGCTGTTCGCCCGCCTGCTCCAGTACAAGGCGTTCAAGCATGTAGCAGGTCTCATCAGTGAAACGCTCGAACAGGAAGACCGGAGATACCCGCGCCAGGTGGCGTTGGAAGGCCATTTCGCGGCGCTGCTGCCGGAACTGGTGTGGCGGCACACCCCCGAACAATTTGCGGAGCTTGCCGCCAAGGCACTGAAACCAAAAGACGCGGCGCCCGCAGAGGTGGGATTGGACCATCTCCACGCGCCACCGGTGAGCGTCAAGGAGCAAGCCGGGATCATCGGCGACCGGCTTCAACGTGGAGCCCCGCTCTCCTTCCGAGCGCTGATAGCCGACGCCGAGACGACCCTGGTTGTCGTGGCCCGCTTCCTGGCCTTGCTGGAGATGTTCCGGGACAGGGTTGTGGCATTCGAACAGGCAGGTCCGTTGGCAGAACTGACAGTGCGATGGACAGGGGATGTGGCTGACTGGGACAGCTCGAACTTGAGCGAAGAGTACGAGGAAACGACTGAAGGGACAGGCAGTGACTGAGCAGGATATAGCCGCAGCCGGCCTTGCTGAGCTTGAAACTTTGCCTGGCGGGGCACGGGCAGCCTTGGAAGCTGTGCTCATGGTCATCGACGAGCCAGCCACCTCGGAAGAGTTGGCTGCGGGATTGAACGTAACGGTCGCCGTCGTCGAGGATTTGCTGCAGGACCTGCAGCAGGAGTATAGCGGCTATACTGTTAAAGCCCCGGACGTGGATGCTGTCGGCTTTGCCGTTGCCAGCTCTGCCCCCCGGGGTTTTGAATTGCGGAACGTCGCCGGTGGGTGGCGGATCTATTCACGGTCTGATTTTGCGGACATCGTGGGCAGGTTCGTCCTCGAAGGGCAGACCACCAGGCTCACTCAGGCAGCGCTTGAAACACTGGCGGTCATTGCCTACAGGCAACCGGTCTCCAGGGCCCGGGTGTCCGCAATTCGAGGCGTCAACGTCGATTCTGTGGTCCGGACTCTAACCCAGCGTGGTCTGATCGAAGACTCCGGGAACGATCCCGAATCAGGGGCTGTCCTGTATAGGACAACCTCCTACTTCCTGGAACGGATGGGGATCGGCTCGGTGGCGGAACTGCCCCAGCTCTCGCCGCACCTTCCGGGTTTGGAAGGAATCGACGAGTACTACGACGCCAGCCGGATGTAAGCCCGGCACCGCACGATAACTACATACTGATTCACGGCACCGCATGGACGGTGCCACGGCAACAAGGGGCAGACGATGTCTGCCCGGCTGGCTAGTGTTGATTGCAGCACTAATTGCCGGCCATTACTACACAAGGACGGGTCATGACACAGGCGGGACGCCAGGGTTCACCACGTAACAGTTCGGGACGCAACAGTTCTGGACGCAATGAGGCAAGGGGCGGCACAGGCCGCTCGAATGCCGGCGGCTTCTCCGGCCGCGGCGGCAGTGCCGGCGCTGGAAAGCGCAACTTCACTCAGGGCGAGGGCCGCCCGTTCAAGGCTTCAAAGCCACGGGAAGCGGCCCCTTTCGATCCCGATAACCCCACAACGGCTGGCGATTACGATCGCGGCCAGACCGCCAGGCCTGCCAAGCCCTTCCGCAAGCCCGGCTCCAACAAGCCCGGTTACGGCAAGGCTCCCGGAACACCCGGTGCGTTGAAGCCCAAGGCGAAGCCCGCCAGGCAGTACGGCTCCAAGGCTTTCGGCAGCGAACGCTTCGGCCAGAACCTGGGCCCCATTCGCAAGCCTGCCCGCAACCGCGGTCCGCGCCAGGAAGTCCCGCAGTCGGACCTCCACGATGTGGACGGCGTACGCCTGCAAAAGGTCATGGCGCAGGCCGGCGTGGCCTCACGTCGCGTGTGTGAGGAAATGATCCTCGAAGGCCGCGTCGAGGTAGATGGTGTGGTCACCACCGAGCTTGGCATGCGGGTTGACCCCAAAACCGCCGTGATTCACGTTGACGGTATCCGCATCCAGCTGGACGAAACCCTCGTCTACATGGTCTTCAACAAGCCCAAGGGCGTTGTTTCCACCATGGAGGACCCCGAGGGCCGTCCGTGCATCAGCGACTTCCTGAAGAATGCCAAGGGTGAGCGGCTCTTCCACGTCGGGCGTTTGGATGTCGGCACCGAAGGGCTGCTGTTGTTGACCAACGACGGCGAACTCGCCAACCGCCTGACCCACCCTTCCTATGAGGTGCCCAAGACGTACCTGGTTCAGGTTCGCGGCCCCTTCCCGCAGGGCGTCGGCGCGCAGCTGAAGTCCGGCGTCGAGCTTGAAGACGGTCTGGCAACAGTGGATTCCTTCCGCCTTGTTGACTCCACCCCTGGCCACGTGCTCATTGAGGTTGTCCTGCACTCCGGCAAGAACCGCATCGTTCGCCGTATGTTCGATGCTGTTGGTTTCCCGGTAGAGCGTCTTGTCCGTGTCAAGATCGGTCCCATTGGCCTGGGAGACCAGCGCCAAGGAAGCATCCGCAACCTCGGCAGGCAGGAAGTCGGTCACCTTCTGGCATCTGTGGGGCTCTAGGGCATGTCGGCATTCCGCTCGCACGGCCGCGGCCATCTTGATGGCCCGGTCGTGGTTCTTGGTACAGGCTTGCTTGGAGCCAGCATTGGCCTTGGCCTGCGCGGACGCGGCGTTCCCGTTTTCCTTTTCGACCCCTCGCCGACGAACCAGGCGGTCGCGGTGGACATTGGTGCCGGCCGGCCCTTGGCGGAGCTTGACGAGCAACCTCAGTTGGTTGTTGTCGCTGCACCGCCTGACGTGACGGCCGACGTCGTGGAGAAAGCTCTGGCGGACTACCCGTCCGCCGTTGTGGTTGACATTGCCAGCGTCAAGGCCACTATCCAATCCCAATTGCGGGAGCGCGGCGTGGACCTGGCCAGGTACGTGGGGACCCATCCGATGGCCGGACGGGAAAAGTCCGGGCCGGTTGCAGCCAGGGGCGAGCTTTTCACGTCCATGCCGTGGGTGGTTTGCCCAACGGAGGAAACCGACACCGACGCACTGCAGACGGCACGTTCGCTGGCGGGGGACCTGGGGGCAATCGTCTCCCAGTTCACCGCTGATGAGCACGATGAAGCGGTGGCTTTGGTCTCGCATCTGCCGCAGATCATGTCTTCGCTTCTGGCGAGCCGCTTGCAGGGGACACCCCTGCATGCGCTGTCCTTGGCCGGGAACGGGTTGCGGGACACCACCCGCATCGCTGCCAGTGATCCTACCCTTTGGGTGCAGATCCTGGGTGGCAACGCGGAAAAGGTTGTTTCCATCCTGCACGGTGTTCGTGAGGACCTGAATCGCTTGATCGGGACTTTGGAAGCGCCGAGTGCACCCGGAGCGCGGTTGGATCTCGCCCAGCTCATCAGCGAAGGCAACGCCGGGCAGGCCCGGATTCCGGGCAAGCACGGCGGGCCTCCACAAGCGTATTCCTGGCTTACGATCCTCGTGGATGACAAGCCTGGCCAGATCGCGCAGCTCCTGACCGAAATTGGCGAGATCGGCGTGAACGTCGAAGACCTCCGGCTCGATCATTCGTCGGGCCAGAACGTGGGCATGGTGGAGCTCTCAGTCCTGCCGAGCAAGCACGACCTCCTTGTTGAAGCCTTGACCGACCGTGGATGGCGGGTACTCCAGTAATGACGCGTGAATTCTTTGGGCCGGAGACAGTTGCCCGCCCCGGCAAGCCGCTCGTGATCGCGATCGATGGCCCCTCAGGGTCGGGCAAGTCCAGCGTCAGCAAGGAAGTTGCCCGGCGCTTGAAGCTGGCGTACCTGGATACCGGTGCGATGTACCGCGCACTGACGTGGTACTGCCTCAAAACAGGGCTCGACCTCCAAGACGGCGCTGCGGTGGAGCAGGCCTCCAAAGTCATGCCGCTGGAAATCAGCACCAGCACCGCTACCGAGTATGTGGCAGTAGACGGCACGGACATTACCGATGAAATCCGTGATCCCTTGATTTCGTCCTCCGTGAGCGCCGTAGCTACTACGTTGGGTGCCCGCACGGAGCTGATCCGCCGCCAGCGCCAGCTCATCGACCAGCACCATCATCGGATGGTGGTGGAGGGACGCGACATCACCACAGTGGTTGCCCCCAACGCCGAGGTCCGCATGCTCCTGACCGCAAGCGAAGAGGCCAGGCTCCGGCGTCGTGGTATTCAGTTGGGCGGTACGCAAAGCAAGGAACAGCTTGCCGCGCAGGTGACACAGCGCGATGCCAAGGACTCCACGGTGGTGAACTTCACCCAAGCGGCCGACGGCGTTGTGACGCTCGATTCCTCTGATCTGGACTTTGAGGAAACAGTGGAAACAGCCCTCGCGATCGTTAGCAAGGTCATCTATGGCGACTAAGAACCAGCTTCCTGCGCTCCGCCTTCCAGCCAAGTGGACACGCATCTGGAGCCGTCCCGTTGGCTGGATCCTGGATCATGTCATCTACCGGACGGTCGTGGCGGGCAAGAGCAACATACCCGCCGCTGGACCCGTGATCTTTGCGGGCAACCACATCAGCTTCCTGGACGGTCCGGTGATGTTCGGCGCCTCGCCGCGTCCAATGCACATCCTGGTCAAGAAAGAGATGTTCCGTGGATTCCTGGGCCGCGTCCTCAAGGGATCAGGGCAGATTCCCGTGGACCGAAGCGGTGACCGCAGCGCACTGCACGTGGGCAAGCAATTGCTCGACGCCGGACGTTGCGTTGGGATCCTGCCCGAAGGGACCCGGGGGAGCGGCTCCGCTGACAGCATCAGCAATGGTGTCGCCTGGCTGGCCATCAACTCCGGGGCCACCGTCATACCAGTCGCGATCCTCGGAACCCGCAAGGGCGATGAGCATCGCGACCATATTCCCAAACCCCGCCGCAGGCTGTATGTCAGCTTCGGCGAACCCCTCACGGTGCAGCGCCGGAAGGGCGAACCGGGGCGTGTTTCAATGGACAGGGCGGCTGCGGCAATCCGCGATGCACTGGCCGGACACGTCCAGGATGCAGTCAGGACTACAGGGCAGGGCCTTCCCCAGGAACCTCCGTCCGGACCATCCACACCGCAGCACCGCCAAACAGAAGTAGCCGGGACGCCGGCAGACCACCATTAAGGAACGTGCAATGAGCGATACGACTCAAAAATCCGGCCTCCACGGAGCCGGCGACGACGAATACACGCCCACCGGCACCGACCAGGTGGCTGAAAACCTGGCTGCCCTGGACGATGACGAGGCCGAACTCCGTGCGGCCACCCTCCGGGCCGGCCTGGACGATTACGACCTCGACGAAGAAGATACCGCGCTGCTCAGCGGCGAATACGGCGATGAAGGCGACGAAGGTCCCCTCAAGCTGGATCCGGTGCTTGCCATCATTGGCCGTCCGAACGTGGGCAAGTCAACCTTGGTCAACCGCATCCTGGGCCGCCGCGAGGCTGTGGTTGAGGACACCCCCGGTGTTACCCGCGACCGCGTTATGTACTCCGCACGTTGGAATGGCCGTAACTTCACGTTGGTAGACACCGGCGGATGGGAACACGATGCCAAAGGCATCCACGCCCGTGTTGCCGAGCAGGCCGAGATGGCTGTTGAGCTTGCGGACGCTGTTCTCTTCGTCGTGGACTCCGCCGTTGGCGCGACTGCGACGGATGAAGGCGTCATGAAGATGCTGCGCAAGAGCAAGAAGCCGGTCATCATGGTGGCCAACAAGGTGGATGACTTCGCACAGGAAGCTGACTCCGCTGCGTTGTGGGGCCTTGGTTTCGGCCAGCCCTACCCGGTGTCCGCCCTCCATGGCCGCGGCGTAGCCGACCTCCTGGACCACGTCATGGACACCCTGCCTGAGTTCTCCCTGGTGGAGGGCGTGGAACGTTCCGGTGGACCCCGCCGTATCGCTCTGATCGGCCGCCCGAACGTCGGCAAGTCCTCGCTGCTGAACAAGCTGGCGGGTTCCGAGCGCGTAGTCGTGGATCCGCTGGCCGGCACCACCCGTGACCCGGTTGACGAATTCATCGAACTTGGCGACCGCACGTGGCGTTTCGTGGACACCGCAGGTATCCGCCGCCGCCAGCACATGGCACAGGGCGCCGATTTCTATGCGTCACTGCGTACGCAGGCCGCGCTCGAAAAGGCGGAGGTCGCCGTCGTGCTCCTCGCCGTGGACGAGGTCCTCAGCGAACAGGATGTCCGCATCCTGCAGTTGGCCATTGAGTCCGGCCGTGCGCTGGTACTCGCCTTCAACAAGTGGGACCTGCTGGACGACGAACGCCGCCGCTACCTCGAGCGTGAAATCGAGCAGGACCTGGCCCACGTTGAGTGGGCTCCGCGAGTCAACATTTCCGCGAAGACCGGCTGGCACAAAGACCGCTTGGTTCCTGCTTTGGATACTGCGCTGGAAAGCTGGGACCGCCGTATCCCCACTGGCCGCCTGAATGCATTCCTTGGTGAACTGGTTGCTGCCCACCCGCACCCGGTTCGCGGTGGCAAGCAGCCGCGCATCCTCTTCGGCACCCAGGCTTCCAGCCGCCCGCCGAAATTCGTCCTGTTCACCACCGGGTTCCTGGATCCTGGATACCGCCGCTTCATCACGCGTCGCTTGCGCGAAACGTTCGGCTTCGAGGGCACGCCCATCGAGGTCAACATGCGCGTCCGCGAGAAGCGCGGCAAGAAGCGCTAAATGAGACGGGCATCACAGTCGACTTTGGCTCTGATGGCATTGGCACCCTCCAACTTCGTGTAAGCTTTTGGAGGTGGTTCGGCCGGACTGCTTAGGTGGGACTCTTCGGAGGAAAACCTGGGCGGAGAACGGTGGAACCAGCGGGCTGTAGCGCAGCTTGGTAGCGCACTTGACTGGGGGTCAAGGGGTCGCAGGTTCAAATCCTGTCAGCCCGACCATAAAGGCCGGAACCACGCGGAAACGCGGGGTTCCGGCCTTTGGTCGTAAGTCCGAATCTGCGTGGGTGGCGGCAAAGCCCGCTCTTGTTCGCTCCTCTCGCCGTTGTGCGGTGAGGAGAGCGAACAAGGGCGGGACTAGACAACCCCGACGTCGAAACTCAGGCCTTCTGCAGCGCCCCCAGCGCGCGTACCAGGGGTTCGAGTTCGGGAACCTGCTCAGCGGCTTCCAGAGCCGACGCCAGGGTCTCATCGTGGACAGGCTTTGCTGCCTCAAGCAGCTTTTGGCCGGCGATTGTGAGCTCGGTATAGATCCCGCGCCGATCGTCCGCGCAGAGGATCCGCGTCAGCAGCCCCCGGTCCTCCAGGCGATTGACCAGGCGGGTGGTTGCGCTGCTGGAAAGAGCCGTGGCCCGGGCAAGTTGCTGCATGCGCATGTGCCATCCGTCCTGGCGGCTCAGGGCGTCAAGGACCGTGTATTCCACCACCGACAGCTCGGTGGAAGCCTGGAGTGCTTTCTCGAGTTCTGCCTCGATGCTTCCATGCAGGGCAGCGAGGGTGCGCCATCCCTGTGCCCGTACTTCTACGGCGTCATCCTTGATGCCCATGCCTGTTGTGCTCCTGCCTTGGTTTGCGTATCAGTGCAGCCGACCGAAAGTAGTTGCTTGCGCAATTATCTAGCGTGTGCAACTATATACACAGCGTCTGCAACTATTATTCTACGGGTTTCCAGAGGCGCACATCCACTTTGCTTTTGGGAGCCACCCATTTAAGGAGTTCCACATGCCCGCAGGGTTGATAGCCCTCGCCCTTGGCGGATTTGGCATCGGATTAACCGAGTTCGTCATCATGGGCCTCTTGCCGGAAGTAGCGGCAGATTTCCAAGTGAGCGAGGCCTCGGCAGGCTGGTTCATTTCCGGCTATGCGCTAAGCGTGACAGTCGGCGCCCTTCTGGTTACTGCCGCCGTTACCAGGCTTCCGCGTAAACCCGTCCTTGTTGGACTGCTTGTGCTGTTCATCCTCGGCAACTTCCTCTCCGCTATCGCCGACTCGTACGCGGCAATGCTTGTGGGCCGCATCATTGCCGCGTTGTGCCATGGTGCGTTCTTCGGAATCGGCTCGGTGGTGGCAGCCAGCCTGGTTCCTGCGCACAAAAAGGCCGGCGCCATTGCCATCATGTTCACTGGACTTACTGCTGCCAACGTCCTTGGCGTTCCTTTCGGCACGCTCCTGGGCCAGAACCTGGGCTGGCGTTCAACGTTCTGGGCCATCACCGGAATCGGCGTGGTGGCACTGCTTGGTATCGCGTTGATGGTGCCGAAGGGGAGTGCGGAGTCAACCAAGGGCCTCCGTAGCGAACTTGGTGCCTTCAAATCCGGCCAGGTCTGGCTGTCCCTCCTGGTGACGATTTTGGGCTTTGGCGGCATGTTCGGCGCTTTCACGTACATCGCCTTCACGCTTACTGAAGTCTCCGGGTTTGAGCCAGGCGCCGTCCCGTGGTTGATGGTGCTCTTCGGTGGCGGACTCTTCGTCGGCAACTTCCTGGGCGGGAAGGCGGCCGACAAAAACCTGGACGGATCGCTCGTCATTATCCTCGCCGGATTGGTGCTGGTCCTGGGGTTCTTCGCCCTCACCGCGTCCAGCAGCATCGCTACTTTGGTCTCGCTGGCCCTCATGGGCGGCTTCGGTTTCGCTACAGTCCCCGGTCTGCAGATGCGCGTGATGCACTTTGCCTCCTCCGCGCCCACGCTGGCATCCGGTGCCAACATTGGCGCCTTCAACCTTGGCAATGCGCTGGGTGCCTGGCTCGGAGGGGTCACCATTTCGGCTGGTCTGGGCTACACCTCGCCCATCTGGGCCGGAGCCGCGATTACTGTGGCGGCGTTGCTGGTCATGCTTGCTGCCGCCGCAGCAGCCAAGCGCCAGGAAGGTACCGCAACAAAGGCCACGCCCGACGTCGAACGCGAACCTCAAGGGGCGGCCGTCACCTGACGTCCCACCCGGGAAAGTGAAGAGCCCGCCGTGGAACGGTTCAACCGTTCCACGGCGGGCTCTTCAACGTCTCTGGCCCGGTTATGGCTTGGGCGTGCTGTCACGGGCTTCCTGCTCAGCCCTCTTCGCAGCCCTGGTTCGTTCGCTCTCTGCCTGCTTCAACGCCCTCATCTGCTTGCCCCGCTGGCGCCACAGGGCCCAAAGAACGGTGACCACCACAAAAACCACCGCAGCCGCTACCGCCGAGATCGCGGTCCAGGTGGTGAAGAATCCGGCGTCCACGCTCAAGGTGCGCTGGCCGGCGTGCGCAGATTCGGTGGAACCGAACACAATGCCTGCCGTCAGCAGGTTGGGCGTGGCGATGGCGACGGCCGCCAGCAGGATGACGATCTTCCAAGGCCAGGAGACAGCCTTGTGGGTTGCCTGCCACGCCACCGCGAGGGGAATGAAGGTAAAGACGAAGCCGTAGAACATGCCCACCAGTACGCTCGCGCCGAGGTCCCGCCGGATCTGCCCCGCCACGACGTCGGACCACCAACGCGGCAGAATGGCCCCAAGGATGAAGTAGGCTGCCACAGCGACAAGCAATGCCACCAGGATCAGAATAATTTTGACGCCCCAATTGCGTTTTTTCCGAGCCGGTACTTGTGCTTGTTCAGTCATGGGTCAATCATGGCAGAGACCTCATCAGGCGCAGGGGAATTGTGCCTATACTTTCAGCGGTGGCCGGATGCCCGGGCCGCCGTCGAGATCCGTAAATGTCCCGATGAAAGGCGACCCATGAGCAATATTCCAGCCGATCTTTCCTACACCGCAGAGCACGAGTGGGTTTCTGCCCCTGACGCCGATGGCGTGGTGCGGATTGGTATTACCGACTTCGCGCAGGACGCCCTGGGTGACGTTGTCTACGCCCAGATGCCCGAACCCGGGACCAAGATCACCGGGAATGAAGTTGTTGGCGAGGTTGAATCCACCAAGAGCGTCAGTGATATCTATGCTCCTGTCAGCGGAGAAGTCATTAATCGGAATGACTCTTTGGACCAGGATCCGGCACTGATCAACTCTGATCCTTATGGCGATGGTTGGCTTTTTGAAGTAAAGCTGGCAGAAGCCGATGCAGTGGATTCCCTGCTCAGTGCATCGGAGTACGAACAACAGGTAGGCTAAAGTTATCTGGCCCGCCCGGCTGCATTCTTTTAGCCAAGGACGCGGGAAGGCGGGCCAGCAACCGATTTGCCCGGCGGTACCGGGAGGCGGACGTGCTTGGCAGGGTTTGGAACTGCCGGCGGATGAGGAGGAAATTCCATGGTTGGCGGCGAACAGAATCAAGCCAATGTCGGGAAGGGCGCGGAAGAGCAACCCACGTCGGAGACCACCTCGATCAGCATCACGCCAACGTGGGACGAGCCCAGCGTTGCACCCAGGCTTGCACCCGAAGAGCGTGCGTCCGTTGACGCCCTGCCACCGGACTCCGCCTTGCTCATTGCGCACAGCGGACCAAACGCTGGAGCCCGGTTCCTCCTGGACGCTGATACCACGACGGCCGGCCGGCACCCCGACGCCGACATCTTCCTGGATGATGTCACGGTGTCCCGCAAGCACGTGGAGTTTCTCCGAACCCCAACGGGCTTCGAACTCGTGGATATGGGCAGCCTCAACGGAACCTACGTGAACCACGACCGCGTGGATCGGGTGCAGTTGAAGAGTGGCAATGAGGTCCAGATCGGCAAGTTCCGGCTGACCTACTACTTGAGCCCTGGCCGCCCGGCGGGCCAAGTCTGACCCCGGGGTACCTGCCTGTGGCAATGGCCCAGCCGGAACGTCGCGGACCGCAGGTCCTGAACATCGGGGAAGTCCTGGCGCAATTGAGCGACGACTTCCCGGGGATGACCGCGTCCAAAATCCGCTTTCTTGAGGAAAAGGGCCTCATTAATCCTAAGCGGACCCCTGCCGGGTACAGGCAGTACGCGGACAGTGATGTTGAGCGGCTCCGTTTTGTCCTTGCCCTTCAGCGCGACCAGTACTTGCCGCTGAAAGTCATCAAGGATTACCTGGACGCGATTGATCGCGGCGAGCGGCCTGAGAACCTTCCTCCGGGTGTCACGGTGTCACCCCGGGTGGTTTCGGCGGAGATGGCTGCGGAAATCCAAGGCCGTGCGCGCGCCCTGACCGAAGAGCAACTCCGGACCGAATCAGGTGCAAGCGTGCCCTTGCTGGAGTCACTCCTGAGCTTCGGGCTGATCAGCCACGTTGGCGGCAAGTTCGACGAACACGCCCTCCAGGTTGCGCGTGCTTGCGTCCAGTTGGAGGGTCACGGTTTGGAGCCTCGCCATCTCCGGCCGTTCCAGGCTGCAGCCGAGCGCGAGTTCGGCTTGGTGGAAAGAGCGGTTGCGCCCCTGACATCCAGGCGCGACGCAGCCTCCCAAGCACGGGCTGCCGAGGCAGCGCGTGAAATCAGCGAACTGTGCCTGACACTGCACAGGGCGCTCGTCCACGACCGTATCTCCCGGATGGACACCTGATGATCGAAGTTGAAATTGTCGGCGTCCGGATAGAACTGCCGTCCAACCAGCCGTTGGTCCTCCTTCGCGAAATCAAGGGGGAGCGGCATGTCCCCATCTGGATTGGAACACCTGAAGCCAGTGCCATCGCCCTGGCCCAGCAAGGTGTTGTCCCACCGCGACCCATGACCCACGATCTCCTGATTGACGTCGTGGAGTCCCTGGGGCATTCAATCATCAGCGT
Organism: Paenarthrobacter sp. 10L412; assembly: GCF_056395565.1. Lineage (NCBI taxonomy): Bacteria > Bacillati > Actinomycetota > Actinomycetes > Micrococcales > Micrococcaceae > Paenarthrobacter > Paenarthrobacter sp. 10L412. Next base: position 36,569 of record NZ_JBFTJT010000019.1, read on the forward strand.
TAACATCGTGGCGGTTGAAGACAACATCTTCTATGGGCAGTTGCAATTCGATGACGGCACGGTAGTCAGTTCGCGCGCTTCTGATGCGTTGGCCCTTGCATTGCGGGCCAAATGCCGCATTTGGTGCGCGGATGCAGTCATGGAGGAAGCCGGTGTACGGATCACCGAGCATGATGAAGGCGAAGATTCAGAGCCGGATCCCAGTGTGGACGAAGAACGTGAGATGCGGCGTTTCCGCGAGTTCCTGGACGACGTGGAACCTGAGGATTTCGAAGGCTGAATCACCCTAAGCCTAAAGTTGAGGGTGAAACTTTCGACACGACCGGATTTTGCGCCCGGGGTCTTTGACCTAGGGCCCTCCCGGGCCTAACGTCGAAGGTATCAAGTTCCCGTTGCATACACTGCCCGCGCAAGTCACACTGGAAGGTGCCGACTTGTGGGAATTACACGGCTGAATTTCGGCGTTGTGATCAGTGGTACGCACCGTCCCCAAGGGAACTGAGAACAAGGAGGTCACGTGAGTCCGAAAGGCGAAGCAGGCGAGCTGAAGCAGGCCTCGACCGGCATTGCTGCGCCCGCATCCGGCGCCCAAGGTTTGCTCTTCACAGAGGACCTTCCCGTGCTGGACGAGGACGCGGGCTACCGCGGGCCGACTGCCTGCAAAGCTGCAGGTATCACGTACCGTCAGCTGGACTATTGGGCACGCACCGGCTTGGTCGAGCCGGCCGTCCGTGGTGCTGCGGGTTCCGGCTCGCAACGTCTCTATGGATTCCGCGACATTCTGGTGCTCAAGGTGGTCAAGCGCCTGCTTGATACCGGTGTTTCCCTCCAGCAGATCCGCACCGCCGTTGAGCATCTTCGCGAGCGTGGCGTTGAAGACCTTGCGCAGATTACGCTGATGAGCGATGGCGCCAGTGTCTACGAATGTACCTCTGCCGACGAAGTCATCGACCTCGTGCAAGGCGGACAGGGTGTCTTTGGCATAGCGGTGGGACGTGTATGGCGGGAAGTCGAGGGAAGCCTTGCCGCGCTTCCGAGCGAGCACGCCGCCGAGCAGTCCTTTCCGGACGACGAATTGAGCAAGCGGCGGGTTGCGCGCCGTATTGGCTAAAAGCGCCCAACTGGATCTCTTAGCAACGGAAGAAGCCGCCCCTCGATACAGGGTGCGGCTTCTTCCGTTGTATGGCTGGTGCGTTGCGGGTTAGCGCTGCTGCCGATTCCGCGAGCCGGTTTGGCCCTGAAGCAGGCTCTGCAAGAGTGCGTCGAAAAGTTTTGCGGAGTTTTTGGCGGAATCGCCTGGCCAGTGGTGAACGGAATGCGCTGCGCCTTGGATCTGCTGCCAATTCGCTTGCTCTGGAATGTGCGGGGTCAGGAGCAACTCACCGAACATGGACTCCATCTCGGACAGCCGGAAGATGTGCTCGGCTGACCCGGTGCGAACGCGGTTGGCGACGATTCCCGCCGGCGCCAGGTGCGGAGCAAATTCCTGCCGGAACAACTGGATGGCGCGCATGGTTCGTTCGGTACCGGCCACGGAGAACAGACCGGGCTCGGCCACAAGTACCACGCGGTCGCTCGCGCTCCATGCCATGCGCGTGAGCCCATTCAGCGAAGGAGGGCAGTCCACAAGGATCAGTTCGTAGTTGGTGGTGCCTGCAAGAACGGCGGAGAGCCTGCGAAGGTCGCGTCTGCCGAGGTCCGGGCGATCATAGATGCCCGTGAACGCGGATCCGACAGCAACGTCAAGCTTGCCGCCGCTGGAACCGTTGGTGACCCAGCTGCTGCTGGCGACGTTCTCGGGGAGTTTGGCTTTCCGGGGACTCTTGAGCATGCGGCCAATGTCCAACTGCTCGCCTCGCTGGACGCCGAGTGCCGTCGTAGCGTCGGCATGGGGATCGAGGTCCACCACGAGGGTTGGAATGCCGGCCGCGAGGGCCGCGGACGCCAGACCGGTGGTCACGGACGTCTTTCCCACTCCGCCTTTGAGGCTGCTGATGCTGACTACTTGCACTTGAAAACCCAAAACCTAACGCCGGTTGCCGTATCGCGCTGTTTTCAGCTCCGGGAACGCCGGAGCCGGGGCTTGCCGAAGCCCCTCCAACATCATATGGGGCGGGGCCGTGGATTCCCGCTTTCTACGCGCCCGGACGCCGGGGGATGCTGAGGGCATTAGCACGATGGGGAGTCGCGCGCACGCATATACAGCCCAGATGACGATTCCATTGTGATGGTTGCCACAAAGATTTGTGTTTGATGCTGGCGGCACTACACACTGTGACCACCGACCGATCCACCCGCAATGATGCAGGAGAAGTATGTTTTCGAAAATTCTGGTGGCCAATCGCGGCGAAATCGCGATCAGGGCGTTTCGCGCTGGTTATGAACTGGGCGCCAAGACCGTAGCCGTCTTTCCGCACGAGGATCGCAACTCGATCCACCGGCAGAAGGCCGACGAAGCTTACCTGATCGGCGAGGTGGGCCACCCTGTCCGCGCCTACCTGGACGTCGAGGAGGTTGTCCGCGTCGCCAAGGAAGCCGGCGCCGACGCCATCTACCCCGGCTACGGCTTCCTCTCGGAAAACCCGGACCTGGCCCGTGCGGCCAAGGCCGCGGGAATCACCTTCGTGGGCCCGCCTGCCGAGGTCCTGGAGCTCGCAGGCAACAAGGTTGCTGCCCTGGAAGCTGCCCGCAAGGCCGGTGTCCCCGTGCTGAAGTCGAGCAAGCCCTCAAAGGACCTCGACGAACTGATCGCGGCAGCCGACGAAATCGGCTTCCCGATCTTCGCCAAGGCCGTTGCCGGTGGTGGTGGACGTGGCATGCGCCGCGTGGAGACCCGCGAAGCCCTCCCTGAGGCCTTGCAGTCCGCCATGCGCGAGGCCGATGCCGCGTTTGGCGATCCCACGATGTTCCTCGAGCAGGCGGTACTGCGCCCGCGCCACATCGAAGTGCAGATCCTGGCGGACGCCGAAGGTAACGTCATGCACCTGTTCGAACGTGACTGTTCCTTGCAGCGCCGCCACCAGAAGGTAGTGGAAATCGCGCCAGCGCCCAACCTGGATGAAAACATCCGCCAGGCGCTCTACCGTGACGCCGTAGCCTTCGCCAAGGCCCTGAACTATGTGAACGCCGGAACGGTTGAGTTCCTGGTGGACACCGAGGGTGAGCGCGCCGGCCAGCACGTTTTCATCGAAATGAACCCCCGCATCCAGGTTGAGCACACTGTGACCGAAGAAATCACGGATGTGGACCTCGTGCAGGCGCAGATGCGTATTGCCTCGGGTGAGACCCTCGCGGACCTTGGCCTGAGCCAGGAGACAGTATCCATCAAGGGTGCCGCGCTGCAGTGCCGCATCACCACGGAGGACCCGGCCAACGGCTTCCGCCCGGACGTCGGAAAGATCACCGGCTACCGTTCCGCAGGTGGCGCAGGCGTGCGTCTCGACGGCGGTACCGTCTACTCAGGTGCCGAGATCAGCCCGCACTTCGACTCCATGCTCGTCAAGCTGACCTGCCGCGGACGCGATTACCCCGCTGCGGTTGCCCGTGCGCGGCGCGGCCTGGCGGAATTCCGGATCCGTGGCGTGTCCACCAACATTCCGTTCCTGCAGGCCGTGCTGGCCGATCCGGATTTCAACGCCGGGAACGTGGCCACGGACTTCATCGACAAGCGCCCTGAACTGCTCAAGTCGCACATCTCTGCCGACCGTGGAACCAAGCTGCTCACCTGGTTGGCCGAGGTCACCGTGAACAAGCCGAATGGTGAACTCAAGGTCCACTCCGACCCCGCCAGCAAGCTACCCGTGATCGATGGCCCGGTTCCCACGTCAGGTTCGCGCCAGAAACTGCTGGAGCTCGGTCCTGAGGGCTTTGCGAAAGCGCTGCGCGAGCAGCAGGCAGTCGCCGTTACGGACACCACGTTCCGTGACGCCCACCAGTCCTTGCTGGCTACCCGTGTCCGTACCCGCGACCTCGTGGCTGCCGGTCCGGCCGTCACAGCGTTGCTGCCGGAGCTGCTTTCGGTGGAGGCCTGGGGTGGTGCAACGTACGACGTCGCGCTCCGCTTCCTTGGCGAAGATCCATGGGACCGCTTGGCTGCTCTGCGCCAGGCGCTGCCGAACACCTGTATCCAGATGCTGCTCCGCGGACGCAACACTGTTGGCTACACGCCATACCCGGAAGAGGTGACCGAGGCCTTCGTTAACGAAGCAGCGGCTACCGGCATTGACATCTTCCGCATCTTCGACGCCCTCAATGACGTCAACCAGATGGCCCCGGCGATCCGGGCTGTGCGTGCTACAGGGACTGCCGTGGCAGAGGTCGCACTTTGCTACACCGGCAACCTCCTTGACCCGAACGAGGACCTGTACACCCTCGACTACTACCTGGACCTTGCCCAGAAGATCGTCGACGCCGGTGCCCACATCCTCGCCATCAAGGACATGGCAGGCCTCCTGCGTCCCGCTGCGGCCGCCAAGCTCGTCTCGGCTTTGCGTGAGCGCTTCGATCTCCCGGTGCACCTGCACACGCACGACACCGCCGGTGGCCAGCTCGCAACACTCCTGGCAGCCGTGGATGCTGGAGTCGACGCCGTGGACGTCGCTTCTGCTTCACTGGCAGGCACTACCAGCCAGCCTGCCGCATCCGCTCTCGTTGCAGCGTTGGCCAATACACCGCGCGACACCGGGATGAGCCTCGCCAACGTCGGTGCTCTGGAGCCGTACTGGGAAGCGGTTCGACGCGTTTACGCGCCGTTCGAGTCTGGGCTGCCCGGTCCCACAGGCCGTGTCTACCAGCACGAAATCCCTGGTGGCCAGCTGTCCAACCTTCGCCAGCAGGCCATCGCCCTGGGGTTGGGGGAGCAGTTCGAAGCCATCGAGGACATGTACACGGCGGCAGACCGCATCCTGGGCCGATTGGTCAAGGTGACTCCGTCCTCCAAGGTGGTGGGAGATCTCGCACTGCACCTTGTCGGCCTGAACGCTGACCCTGCGGACTTCAACGAGAACCCGCAGAACTACGACATCCCGGACTCCGTCATCGGCTTCCTTTCGGGCGAACTTGGAGATCCTCCCGGAGGCTGGCCCGAGCCGTTCCGTACCAAGGCCCTCCAAGGCCGCAGCATCAAGGTCCGCGACGTTGAGATCAGTTCAGAGGACAGCGCCGCGCTGAAGGGTGATTCGAAGACCCGCCAGCACACCCTGAACCGGTTGCTCTTCGCAGGTCCTACCAAGGACTACCTCAAGAGCGTGGAGACCTACGGCAATATCTCCGTGCTGGACACCCGTGATTACCTCTACGGTTTCCAGCAGGGTTCAGAGCACGTCATCGAGCTGGAGAAGGGTGTACGGCTTATCGCCCAGCTTGAGGCCGTGTCCGAGGCTGACGAGAAGGGCATGCGTACAGTGATGTGTACGCTCAACGGCCAGTCGCGTCCGGTGGTTGTCCGTGACCGTTCCGTAGTGAGCAACGTCAAGGCGGCGGAGAAGGCCGACCCAGCACAGCCCGGCCAGGTCGCAGCCCCGTTCGCTGGAGCCGTCACGGTCACGGTCAAAGCGGGCGACGTCGTCAACGCCGGCGATACCGTTGCCACCATTGAGGCAATGAAGATGGAAGCATCCATCACGACGCCGGTGGCCGGCACGGTCTCCCGCATTGCGATCTCCTCGGTGGAGCAGGTCCAGGGCGGCGATTTGCTGCTGGTGATCGGCTAACGATCCACCAACGAAAAACCCCTTCCGGAGGAATTCCGGAAGGGGTTTTTTGTTTGCCGTGGCGTCGTGCCTACTGCGCCCGTGGCGCCGAATACATCTCTTCGATCACGGCGTCAAAGTCCTTCATGACCTGCGCGCGCTTGACCTTCAGCGACGGAGTCAGGTGGCCTGAGGCCTCCGTGAAGTCTGCGGGGACTATCCGGAAGGACTTGATCGCCTCCGCTTGGGAGACAGACTGGTTGGCTTTGCTGATGAGGTCCTGGACGGCAGCCCTTACTACCGGGTTCCCGGCAGCTTCACCCAAGGAGGTACCGGATGGAAGTCCGTGGCGTTCCAGCCATCCCGGCAACGCCTCCTCATCCAAGGTCACCAAAGCGCCGATGAACGGACGGTTATCGCCCACTACCAGGACCTGGGAAACCAAGGCGTCTGCGCGGATCTGGTCTTCCAGCAGCGCAGGAACCACGTTCTTTCCACCGGCCGTAACGATGATTTCCTTCTTGCGCCCGGTGATCTTGAGGAAGCCATTGCTATCCAGTTCACCGATGTCCCCGGTGCGGAACCACCCGTCGGCAAAGGTTTCCTCGGTGAGGTCTTCGCGCTTGTAGTAGCCACGCATGACGCAGACGCCTTTGGCGAGAATTTCGCCGTCGTCTGCAATCTTGACGGCGTTGCCCGGAAGCGGGGCGCCCACGGTGCCGATCCTGATCATCGAGGGTGTGTTGACGGAAATGGGCGCCGTGGTTTCCGTCAGGCCGTATCCCTCCAGGATCTGCAGGCCTATGCCCTGGAAGAAGTGGCCCAGGCGTTCTCCCAGGGGGCCGCCACCGGAGACAGCGTGTGCCACATGTCCGCCCATGGCGTCGCGGAGCTTTCCGTAGACGAGTTTGTCGAATACTGCATGCTTGAGCTTCAAGCCCAAGCCCAGGGAGCCGGCCTGGCGCGCCTTGGAGTACGCGATCGCCGTGTCCACTGCACGGTGGAAGATGGCACCCTTGCCGCTGTCCTCGGCTTTGGTCAGTGCCGAGTTGTAGACCTTCTCGAAGACACGCGGCACAGCAAGGATGAACGTTGGCTGGAAGCTGTGCAGATCGGCCAGCAGATGCTTGATATCCGGAGTGTGGGCAACTTTGACGCCCCCTGCAACGGCCAGCACGGAGATGAAGCGCGCAAAGACGTGCGCCAGCGGAAGGAACATGATGGTCTTGGCCGATTCGTTGATGATTTCGCCCAGCGCCGCACGGGCATTCTCGGAGAGTTCCACGAAGTTTCCGTGGGTCAGCTCGCAGCCCTTGGGCCGGCCTGTAGTTCCGGAGGTGTAGATGATGGTGGCCAGGTCCGTCAGGCCCGCAGCGGACCGGCGCGTCTCGAGTTCCTCATCGGTGACACTGGTGCCGGCGGCGCGAAGGGCATCAAGGCCGGCACCCTCAAGCTGCCAGACGTTGGCCACTGACTGAATGTCTTCGGCCGCGACAGCTTGCCGGATGATGTCCTCGTGGTGGGCGGCTTCACCGAAGGCGGCCACAGCACCGGAGTCGCCCAGGTTCCAAGCCACCTGCGATGGGGAAGAGGTCTCATAAATCGGGACAGAAACGGCTCCTGCGAACCAGATGGCAAAGTCCACCAGCGACCATTCATAACGGGTCCGGGACATAATGCCGACGCGGTCGCCGGCGCCCACTCCACTGGCGATAAGGCCCTTGGCCAAGGCCTTGACGTCGGCAAGGAAGTCCGTGGCCCGGATGTCCTGCCATTGTGCATTGCTGTCCAGCTTGGCGAACAGGGCCGGATTTGAAGGCTTGGCGGCTTCCCGGACCACGAGGTCCGTGATGTTGGTTTCAGGGGCAACATTAACAAGAGGCGGAACACTGAATTCACGCACGGTAGCTCCTTTGATATCCATGGGCCGCGAGAGGCTGCTTTCACTCTAGTATGTCCACTCGCGGAGGTGTGTCCTATTTAACCTACTGGCGAGTAACTTTACGGATGACCGTCCGTTTCGAGCAACTTGGCGTTGTCCAGCGCTTGGCGATGTCTGCTTGCCCTGCCCGGCAGAATAGGATGTTGGGATGCCTTCACTACGGTCCAGTTCCCGTGCCCGGCCCCGGCCGCCAGTCGCTGCCTGGAAGGACGTTCCTTGGGCTGGGCGCAGGAGTCATTTAGGCCGGCGTGGGCTGGCCATCGGCATTGATATCGGCGGCACCAAGGTAGCTGCCGGCGTGGTTGACGCCGAGGGCAGGATCCTTGCTGAGGCGCGCAGGTCCACTCCCGGCGCCGACCCCCGGGCCGTGGAGCAGACCATCGTGGAACTGGTTGACGAACTCAGCGCGGACCACCGGATTGCCTCCGTGGGTATTGGCGCGGCAGGTTGGATGGACCTCGACGGCGGTACGGTCCTGTTCAGCCCGCATCTTGCCTGGCGCAACGAGCCCCTGAGGGAAAGCCTGCAGAATCTGTTGAGGCGGCCGGTATTGCTAACGAACGACGCCGATGCGGCCGCCTGGGCGGAGTGGCGCTTTGGCGCCGGCCAGGGTGAGAGCCGCCTGGTGTGCATCACGCTGGGCACAGGCATCGGCGGTGCAATGGTGATGGACGGACGGGTTGAACGCGGCCGCTACGGTGTGGCTGGCGAATTCGGCCACCAGATCATTTTTCCCGGCGGGCACCGTTGCGAATGCGGCAACCGTGGCTGCTGGGAGCAGTACGCGTCCGGCAACGCCCTCGGCCGAGAGGCCCGCCAATTGGTGCGAACCAACTCGCCTGAGGGCCGTGCACTTCTTGATCGGGCGGGAGGTGTGGAGGAGAGCATCACCGGCGCTGCAGTTACCGCGTTGGCGCTTGCCGGGGACTCCACGTCAAGGGAACTGTTGGCGGACCAAGGTGAATGGTTGGGCTTGGGGCTGGCCAACCTGGCGGCGGCACTGGATCCCGGTATGTTCGTGATCGGCGGCGGATTGTGCGACGCAGGGGACCTCCTTGCCGGACCGGCCCGCGAGGCATTCGCCCGAAATTTGACGGGGCGTGGATTCCGTCCGATGGCAAGGATTGAGCTCGCTGCTCTCGGACCCCGTGCAGGCATGATCGGCGCTGCTGACCTTTCCAGGGTCAGCGGCCGTGCCCATAGCTGATAAGACCACAAACAGGAAAGCCAACAGCCAGGAAAGCCCACAATTCAGCAGGCGCGAGAGCAGCTAGATGCGTGCGCCGTCGTCGTCCTCGTTTTTCTCGTGCGGCAGCCGCATGATCAGGTAGACGACGGAAGCTGCAAAGGCCACCACTATGCCAAGGATGGCCAGCAACGGTGCCGAACGCCAAAACATCGCCGTAAAAAGCAGGGCGAGGGGGCCACCCACAGCGCCGATCCATGCCAGCATGGTCAGCGGGTCGGTTCCTACCAGGCTGGGAGGCTCCTCGGGCACGAAGGCGCCGTCGTCGTCGTCCACCTCGAAATCGCGGGGACCCAGGGGCCCGCCGTCTGATTGTTCCTTTTCTCCTTGTGGCGTCCGGGCATCAGCCTCTGGCGCCGTGGCCGCAGACGACAGTCCCAGCGGATCAAAGTCCCTGAAGGCCTTTGGTGCGTCTTCCCTGGCTGGCGCGTCTTTCCTGACCGGCGCGGCTCCTGCCTGGTCCGTTTCCGGCCGACCCGGTTCGGAGGCCTCTGGGAGGGGTGAGGATTCCGTCGCTTCCAGCCTGGCCACCAAATCCAACCAGACAGCGTCGTCATCTTTGTTGGCGCTCTGATCGGCAGAGTTGGGATCAGGCCTGTTCATCGGCTTTGTCCTTTTCGAGGGAAGACCCGTTGCCGGCCAGTGCCGCCATGGTCTTTTGGATGAAGTCGACAGTTCCCGTGAAGATTTCAGGGGCGTCGTTGTCCAGGGTCGCAACATGATGGCTGTTGCTGAGGTACGTGACGTCAACGGGCGCCTGGACCCGTGCACGGAGGAACTCAAGGCTGGCGTTGGAGATGACATTATCCACCGTGGAACGAAAGACCCGGACGGGCGAACTGATGCGGGGCAGCAGCGCGGCAGTATCCTTGTACATCTTCTTCAACTCGTGGGCCGCTGCAACCGGGGTGCGGGAATATGCCCCTTCGTCCTGGTCCGGCTTCAAAATGTCATTGGCGATCGCCGGAGTGCTCTTCACGACGTACTTCAGGGCCGCAACGATGACAGCCCGAGGGTCATCAAGTACCAGGCCTGGGTTGACCACAATAGTGCCGGCCACGGGCCGTGTCGCGGCAATGCGCAGGGCCAGTGTTCCGCCCATGGACAGTCCGGCCGCGAAGACGAAATCGCATTCGCCTGCCAGTTCCCTGTAGGTATCGTCAACGGCCCGGTGCCATTCACGCCATGAACGTGTGGCCATATCCTGCCAGGTAGTTCCATGCCCAGGGAGCAATGGAACCCTGACGGCATATCCCGCCGCTGCCAGGTGCTCGGCCCAGGGCCGAACGCTGTGCGGGCTTCCCGTAAACCCGTGTGACATGACGACACCAACCCGGGGGCCTGAGCCAGTCCAGTTGCTGAGGAACGGGGAGAAATCGGGAAGCATTTTCATGATGACTCTGAGGCTACTCTGTCCGCGGCATGCTGACGGAAAAACTCCGCCGATTCTTCAAAGATGGTGGGTGCATCCACATCCAACGTGGCCACGTGGCCGCTCGCCGGGAGGGTCACCACCTTGAGCCGTGATGGGTCCATATGCCTGCTGATCATAGCTACGGAACTGGGCGGGATGACACCGTCCACTGAAGATTTGAAGACAAGCGCCGGTGCTTGAATTTGTGGGAGGGCACGGGTTGCTTGGCGAAAGAGCTTCTTCAGTTCGTGCACGGACTTCAAAGGCGTCTTTGAGTAGTCACCGTCCTCGGTAGCAGCCGCCGTCGGCTTTTCTTCCTCAATGGGTGAGGTGGTCCGCATGACGTACTTGAGTGCTCCGACGTACCTGACGCGGCGATCGTAGAAACTCAACCCCGGGTTCACCAGGACCAGGCCCGGAACATCGTGCAGTGAAGCGACGCGGAGGGCAACGGCACCGCCCATGGACAGGCCTGCCACAAAACACGTTTCGGTCCGGGCGGCAAGGTTCAGATAGCTTCGCTCAAATGTCCTGTACCAATCCTGCCAGCGTGTTGTGGCGAGATCGTGCCAGCTGGTTCCGTGACCGGGAAGCAGAGGCACTGAAACGGAAAAGCCCTGCCCGGCCAGATACTCGGCCCAAGGCAGGACGCTCAGCGGGCTACCCGTAAATCCGTGGCAGATGGCCACTCCGGTGGAAGCATTGGCTCCGTGGCCGGGATGGTGGAAGGCGAGCGGCGCGGCTGGTTGGTTGCGTTCCGTCATGGCTCCATCGTGTCACTCTTCCCGACATTTCTCACTGGAGTAGGGTTGCTGTTGAGTGCCGCCGGCTTGGCCGGAAGGACGCCCGTAAACCGGCCGTGAGAGGACAAACGTGTTCTATTGGGTCATGAAGAGGATCTTTCTTGGTCCTGTTCTCAAACTCCTGTTCAGGCCATGGGTCAAAGGGCTGGACAACGTCCCCGAAAACGGCGCAGCGATCCTGGCGTCCAACCATTTGTCTTTTTCGGACTCCATCTTCCTTCCCCTGATGGTGGATCGGCCCGTGATCTTCCTTGCCAAGTCCGAGTACTTCACCGGCAAGGGCATGAAGGGCCGCCTGACAGCGCTGTTCTTCAGGTTGACCAACCAACTGCCCATGGACCGTTCCGGGGGAGCCGCATCGGAGCTATCGCTGCAAGCCGGGAGGGACGTCCTGAATTCCGGCGGGCTCTTGGGAATCTACCCCGAAGGCACCCGCAGTCCGGATGCCAAGCTCTACCGGGGCAAGGTGGGTGTTGCCCGGCTCGCACTCCAGACCCGTGTCCCTGTAGTGCCGGTGGCCATGATTGGCACGGAAAAGGTTCAGCCCATTGGCAAGAGGCTGCCCAGCATCCGCCGTATCGGTGTGATCTTTGGGCAGCCGATGGACTTTAGCCGCTATTACGGCATGGAAGATGACCGGCTCATTCAACGAGCCGTAACTGACGAAATCATGTACGAGTTGATGCGGCTTTCCGGCCAGGAGTATGTGGACGAATATGCAGCTGTGGTCAAGGCCCGGATGGATGGCAAAGGGCCCGGGACAGTTGGGAAAGTCAAAGCGGCCGAGGAGGCTCCTTCAGACATCGCTGATGACAAGGACGGACCCACGGAAGACGGGGGAGCAGCCAGCGGGGGACTGTGACGCATCCGGCAGGGACAGTTACGCCTGCAGTGCCCCAACATTGGCGGAGGCTACTACTCTTGAAGGGTGACTGAGCTAACCGCGAACACCGCACCCCCCGTAGTAGACCCACTCGCCAGCACCGCCCAGAGTGGGGCTGCAAATTACCCCGGTCTCGACGCCTGGCGGGACCTGCCGATTTCCCAGCAGCCCACATGGTCTGACTCTGAGGTCTTCAAGGCCTCCGTTAAGGAACTTTCCGTCGTTCCGCCTTTGGTATTTGCCGGCGAAGTTGACGTTCTTCGGGAGCGCTTGGCTGCGGCCGCCCAGGGCAAGGCTTTCCTCCTGCAGGGGGGAGACTGCGCAGAAACCTTTGAAGCCGCCACGGCGGACAAGATCAGCGCACGCGTCAAGACGATCCTCCAGATGGCCGTCGTGCTCACGTACGGTGCTGCGATGCCGGTCATCAAGATGGGCCGCATGGCAGGCCAATTCGCCAAGCCACGCTCGTCCAACGATGAAACCCGCGACGGCGTGACACTTCCCGCGTACCGCGGAGATATCGTCAACGGCTACGACTTCACACCCGAGTCCCGCGCGCACGACGCCGGCAGGATGCTGCAGGCATACCATACCTCGGCATCCACACTGAACCTGATCCGGGCATTCACCCAGGGTGGCTTCGCGGACCTTCGGCTGGTCCATCAGTGGAACAAGGGCTTCACTGAGAACCCGGCACATGCCCGGTACGAATCCCTTGCCCGTGACATTGACCGCGCCATCATGTTCATGGACTCGTGTGGTGCTGACTTCGAGGCCCTCAAGCGGGTTGAGTTCTTCGCCAGCCACGAGGCACTGCTGCTCGACTACGAACGGGCATTGACCCGCATCGACTCCCGCACTGGCCTGCCGTACGACACTTCCGCCCACTTCCTCTGGATCGGCGAGCGGACCCGCGAACTCGATCATGCCCACGTGGACTTCCTTTCCCGTGTGCGGAACCCCATTGGAGTCAAGCTCGGCCCTACCACCAGCGGCGACGATGCCCTGCGCCTTATCGACAAGCTGGACCCGAACCGCGAACCCGGGCGCCTGACATTCATTACCCGCATGGGAGCCACCAACATCCGCGAAAAGCTGCCGGCCGTCGTCGAGCGCGTTACCGCTTCCGGTGCCCAGGTCCTGTGGGTGACAGACCCGATGCACGGCAACACGGTGACCTCGCCAAACGGGTACAAGACCCGCAACTTCGACGACGTCATCGATGAAGTACGTGGATTCTTCGAGGTACACCACTCCCTGGGAACGGTTCCGGGCGGCCTGCATGTCGAAATGACCGGCGACGACGTCGCCGAGTGCCTCGGTGGCGCAGATCCGATCGACCAGGACGCTTTCCTGGACCGCTATGAGTCTGTCTGCGATCCGCGCCTGAACCACATGCAGTCACTTGAGATGGCGTTCCTGGTTGCAGGAGCCCTGTCCAAGCGATAGTAGATACGAGAAAAGGGGCGGTCCGGATGAATCCAGGCCGCCCCAGTTTCTATAGTCTGCGACTAGGATGGAACGGCTAGACCACCGTTAGGTTAACGGTTGACCCTTCCGGCGCTTCTGGGCCTGCTGGGCTCTGGTCGCGGACGATTCCCAAGAAACCGCCGAGGACATCGGTGATCTTGACTTCGAAACCCAATTTGCCAAGCTCCTCCACGGCCTTCTTGGCCTGCTGGCCAACGTAATTGGGGAGTTTGACCATTTTGGGTCCCTTGGACAGCGTCAGGGTCACCGTTTCGCCGCGGACGAGCGTGCCGTTGCCAGGGGACTGTGCCACAACGGCGCCCTTGGGCACGGATTTGTCGTTGACTGTCTCCGGAGCGACAACGGCCTTCAACCCGGCATCCTGAAGTGCTTTCACGGCAGCGTCCTGAGGCAAACCCCGAACATCGGGAACGGGGATAGGCTGGGGTCCCTTGGAAACAACGAAGGATACCGGCGTGCCGTGGCGGACTTGTTTGCCAGGGGCAGGGTCCTGGGAGATGACAATGCCCGCGGGGATCTTTTCGTCGAAAGCCTCCGTAACATTGCCGAGGGTCATTTGGGCGGCGTTCAGGGCAGTCTTTGCTTGATCCAGGGTTCCGCCAGTCAGCGCAGGCAGTGCAAAGAGCTGTGCGCCTTTCGAAACGAAAAGTGCGATGGGTTGAAATTTCCGTACCACTTCCCCCGATTTGGGTTCAGTCCCGACGGCGAGACCGGCCTGGACGTCGTCGTCGAATACGTCCTTGGGCTCGGACTGGAATCCTGCTGTTCGCAGGAGTTGTTGGGCCTCGGCCACTGTCTTGTTCTTGACATCGGGAACGGTGCCTGGAGATCCAGGCCCCATGCCGAAGAACCATCCGGCAGAAGCTGCCAGCAGCGCCAGGATCACGATTACGACTGTCCAAATAACAGCGCGTCGCCGGGGATTTCCTTCACGCAAGGGGCGCACCGGGGTGGCAGCAGCCCGGGCTTGGTCTTTAGCCTGTTGCCGCTCCAGTTTTTTCTGCTCCCGTTTGCCGGGCTGGCGCAGGTCGTCGTCCACACCGGGAAGGGCCAGGCCGGCGTTGCGTGGTTGCCGCGCAGACGCTGCCATCACGGTTGTCGGGTTGCTCTGGTGTGGGATGAATTCGGTGGGTGACGCTGTAGTGGCAAGGGCCTCGGTGGGATTCTCCTGCGGGGTGGCCCCCTGCCGGGCAGCGCCGGAAGCGGGACCCCCGGAAGCGGCTGCCCCGACGGAACCCGCTGCCCCAGCAGCAGCGCCAGGGGAGAGGGGCCGGGAGGAAGGCTGCCTGTGGTCCAGTTGTTCGTCGCTCAGTGTGGTCCGGATGTGGCGCAGTTCGGATAGCAAAGCGGAGCCGTCCACGGGCCGGTTTTCGGCGTCCACAGCAGTACACCACTGCACCAGTTCGTCCAGGTCTTCGGCAAGACCGGGAGCAGCCTCGGAGGGGCGGCCAACTACGGCGTTGACGTGCTGGTAAGCAACTTGAATCGGGGACTCACCAGCATATGGCTGCTTGCCTGTGAGCATTTCGTAGAGCATGATGCCCGCTGAGTAGACGTCGCTGCGGGCATCGGCGGGTTTCCCGAGCACCAATTCGGGAGCGAGGTACGCCACCGTGCCGATCAAGGCGCCAGTACTTGTGGTGGCCGTGACAGCCCTGGCTAATCCGAAGTCGCCTACCTTGATCCGGCCGTCTTCGGCTATCAGCACGTTCTCGGGCTTGATGTCCCGATGGATGAGTCCTGATCCGTGGGCTGCCGCAAGACCTTCGATGACCGGATCGATCAGGGCGAGGGCAAGGCGCGGTGGAAGTGCACCCTGCTGGTTGATGACGTCGCGGAGCGTATGGCCTTTGACATACTCCATCACCAGATAAGCGATATGCCCGTCTTCGCCCTGGTCCAGCACGCTGACAACGTGGGGATGGGACAGGCTCGCGGCGGCCTTGGCCTCGCGGCTGAGTCGCTCCAGGAACGTCTCGTCATTGGCCAGGTGCGGGTGCAGGACTTTGAGGGCCACGTCGCGCTCCAGGCGCTGGTCCGTGGCCAGGTAAACGGTGGACATTCCACCCCTGGCAAGGCGTGAGCGGACGTGGTAGCGCCCGTCCACCGTGGTCCCGATGAGGTGGTCCTGCGTTGGTTCCTGCACCATATGATCCTAAACGAGGCAGGGAAGAGGCCCGAATCCGCAATGGATCCAGGCCTCGTCCGAAGGTGCTTGGGAACGGCCTAGCCGAAAGTACGTTGCCGGGCCTTGATCGATTCGACGTAGCGCTTGGTGTCGTCGTACATGCCGTACTTGCTGACCGAGTACTGCCCTTGGTAGTAACCGGCGATGGCGTTGTCGAGGTCTTTGCTGGTAGCGATGAGTGCCCTGATGATGGCGACGCCGGCCGTCGCATTGTCATATGGATCCAGGAGGTTGAGCTTGCGGCCCACCAAGTCAGATGCCCATTGGCCGGAGGACGGAATGACCTGCATGGTTCCAATGGCGTTGGCGGGGGAGACCGCGCGCTGGTCGAAGCCGGATTCCTGTTCGGCGAAGGCCAGTGCCAGTGAGGGGCTGACTCCCATGCGCCGGGCGGTATCAGCCACGATCGCTTTCATTTCATCCCGGCTCGGGACAGGCGAAGCGTTCAGCAGCGCCTTGTTCTCGTTGGCGGAGCTGACAACAGCGGGCGGGTACGTAAAGCCCAGGAACGAGCTCGGCACCAGGGGCTTGGTTTCCCCGGCGGGCTGCAGTGACGTAGTGCCGGGGATGGTGAGCTTCTGCCCGGGGTAAATGACGGTCGTTGCCGACACTGTATTGACGCTCATCAGGGCTGACAACGACACGTTGTGACGCGATGCAATGGAGCTCAGGGTGTCGCCCGCTTTGATGGTGTAAGAGCCTGTGCTCGCCACGGGAGTGGCCACAGGTGCCGGAGCGGGTGCCGGCGCAGAGGGAGTCGAGGGCGAGGAGCCGCCACTGACCTTGATCTTCTGGCCAGGGTAGATGATGGAGCTGCCACTGAGATTGTTCCAGCTGAAGATGCTGGACAGCGGGACACCGTGCCGGGCGGCGATCGCGCCCAGCGTATCGCCCGAGACCACCGTGTAGGTGGTGGCATTTGAAGGTGCGCTCGGCGCCGGCGTGGGCGCCTGGTCAGGGGCGGCCGGAGCAGTGCCAGTGAGTTTGATGGTTTGGCCAGGGTAAATCAGCGTTGTTGCCGTGAGCTTGTTCAACTGCAGGACGGCGGACGTGTCCAGGTTGAAGCGGCGTGCAATGGCACTGATGGTGTCTCCGCGGACGATCTTGTATGTGTCCGGTACGGAGGGAGCCATGGGCCGCAGGGCGGCAGGAAGCGTTGCCGCAACTGCTTGGGCGGGAATCACATTGCCCACTTTGGTGGCCTGGGCCTTCATGGCTGCAGCGAGCGTAGCGGGAATCTTTCGCGGCTGGGGTGCCGGTGCAGCCGTGGCTGGCTGGGCCAAGGCAAGCGAGGACAAAACCACGGCGGGAAGCGCAGCCGTGGTTGCCGCAATTACCGGCATGCTCATGGTTCGTTTCGGCGAGCGGGGCGTCGTCATGGAGTGTGTCCTCATCTCAGCAGCGGGAATAGTTTTGTGTTGCCGCTGTTACCAGTGTTGCCAATGTTACTGATGTTATCAATGTTGCAAGTGTGATCAGTGTGAATCTCTCACACTTATTCATTCGGCACAACAATTCCTGCACCTTGGAAATCTCTTCGCCGAATTCATCCCCCTGAAAAGGCGACTTTCTCCCGCACGGAGGGACCGCCGTCGTGCTCCGGCTAGGCGACTGGCAGCCCGGCGTGGCAACCTTGTTCCGTGAGTAATGTAGAAAGCCTTGTTTCCGACTGGTTGCCGCTGCCGGATGTCGCCGAGCTGTTGGGAGTTTCCATCACCAAAGTCCACGGACTGTTGGATGAGCGTGCACTGGTGGCCATCAGGCGGGGAGAGCGTAATATCCGCTCGATTCCGGCGCTGTTTATTCAGGATGGACACGTCGTTGACAGCTTGAAGGGAACCATTGCGGTTCTTAGCGATGCTGGTTATAACGACGAAGAACTCATCGTGTGGTTGTTTACCCCCGACGATTCATTGCGGGGACGGCCGGTGGATGCGTTGCGCGAAGGACGCAAGACGGAGATTCGGCGTCGCGCCCAATCTCTCGCCTGGTAGTCGGCAGTTTAGATTCCGTCATAAGCAGTTAAACAGCGGACGACGGCGGTTCTTGACCGCCGTCGTCGTCTCAACGCCTGGAAAACTCAACGCCTGGAAAAACCCGTCAAGCGGCCCGGCTGACAGCTGCCTCAGCCAGTTGGCGCAATGCTGTGAGCGGTAATTCTTCCAGCGGCAGCTGTTCCAGGGCAGCGAAGGCTTTGTCACTTAGCTCAGCAATCAGCGACTCCGTGGCGTCAAGCGCTCCGCAGTGGACCATTATGTTGCGGATTGTGGAAACTTCGTCCTCACCCAGATTCGGTTTCCCCAGCATTTCGTCCAAGTACGTGGCTTGATCCGTGGGAGCCAGGTTAATGGCAAATCCAACGAGCACTGTCCGTTTGCCCTCGCGGAGGTCATCGCCTGCAGGTTTTCCTGTCGTCTCCGGATCGCCGAAAACGCCCAGGACATCATCGCGCAATTGGAACGCCTCGCCCAAGGGCAAGGAAAATGCGGAATATGCCTTCAGCAGCTCCTTCGAAGCGCCCGCCAACGCTCCACCCAGGGCCAAAGGGTGCTCGGTGGAGTATTTTGCGGATTTATAGCGAATAATCGAGGTGGCGCGCTCCACGGAACCCGCGCGATCGCGTACAGGACCGGCTACTTCCTCGAGAATGTCCAGGTATTGCCCGGCCATTACCTCGGCCCGCATGAGGTTGAAAATGCGGCGTGCTTCGCTTCCTGCTGCTGCCCTGGGGCCGATTTCCGTGAAGGATTCCTCGCTGAAGGAAAGGCACAAATCGCCGGTCAGGATCGCTGCTGCATGGCCGAACCGTTCATTGTCCAGCGCCCATCCATTGGCCTCATGGAGTTGGCTGAAGCGACGGTGCACACTGGGGCCTCCGCGACGCGTATCGGAACGGTCAATGATGTCGTCATGGATGAGGGCCGCGGCTTGGAAAAGTTCCAAAGCGCAGCCGGCCGTCAGGATGTCCGCGTCACCGGCGGGACCGCCCGCACCCCGCCAGCCCCAGTAGCACATCAGCGCACGAAGCCGTTTTCCGCCTGTGACGAGGTTCGATATTGACCCCATGAGGGGCGCGACGTCCGGGGAAATCGTAGCCATCATGTCCTGCTGGACCGCCAGGAACTCATTCAGCTTCCCGGCTACGCCGGCAATAAACTCGAGTTGCTCCGTGTGGAGTTGGGAAACCGGCGTCACTTGACGGACCCGGCCGCCACGTTGGCGCCGATGGTGAACGTGGAAACGCCTTCTTTTTGCCTCACTGACACGTTGACTGTTTCACCGTCACCGCGGATGAAGTCGATCGACGTGACGTTGCCTACGGCTTCGGGGCCCGGAACAACCTTGAATCCTTGTGCTTCAAGCGAGGTCTTGTAGTAATCCACCACGCTTTCCGGCGGAGCTTTGACCGTTCCTACAAGGGCAACGGTGGCAGGAGATACGTTTTTGTCAAAGCTGCTGGAGCGCACTGACGTCTTGGGCATCACCGGGATGAGCTGTTCCGGAAAGCCCGGGACCAAGGCGCCCACTGTGGCCGTCGCTCCGGGCACAGGTCCGGCTGATCCGGACGTGTCAGGAGCCTGTGACGAGGATGAGGCGGAGGCTGGGGAAGAGGGCGCAGCCGTGGATGAATCAGAGGAGTTCCCCGATGTGGATGGGGCAGCCGTGTTGCTGGTGGACGGAGTACAGGCGGAAACCGCCAGGGCGACACTCGCTGCGAGCAGGGCAAACCCTCGCGATTGAGGAGTTCCAAAGAGCTTCACAGGGGTATCCTTCCTTGGGCTGACGGGGGACAGTGCCTCCAGTTTAGTCAGTGGCCGGGCATAGTATTGCCGTTGTGAGGCAGGAAGCATTCGGTAGCGCCCAAAGCGCGGGCAGCGAACCAGCCCGCAGCGCTCAAGATGCACTGCGGGAACAGCGGCGAACCAGCATCCTCCACGTGGACATGGATGCCTTTTTCGTCTCCGTGGAATTGCGCAGCCGGCCGGACCTGCGGGGCAAGCCAGTGATCGTCGGCTTCCCTGCTGAACGTTCCGTCGTGTTGTCGGCGTCCTACGAAGCCCGGGCCACAGGTGTGAAGTCAGCGATGCCCATGGCTATTGCCATGCGGATGTGCCCGGGAGCTGTCATCATCCAGCCGCGCCACAAGCTCTACTACGAGGTCTCAGCGCAGCTCATGGAGATCTTCGCCTCCATCACGGACCTCGTGGAGCCGCTGAGCGTTGACGAGGCTTTCCTGGACGTCGGCGGTGCAATCCGCCGTCTCGGGTCTCCCTTGGACATCGGCCACCTCATCCGCAAACGGGTTCGGTCTGAGCTTGGTATCACCGCTTCAGTGGGGATTGCCGGAACCAAGTTTGTGGCCAAGATCGCATCCACCCGTTGCAAGCCGGACGGCATCCTCCAGATCGACGCCGAGGACACCATCCAGTACCTTCACACCTTGCCGGTCAGTGCTCTCTGGGGAGTCGGCGGCAAGACCGGCGAGGTGCTGGCGCGGCTCGGCATCCGGACAGTGGCCGACGTAGCGGCTACGCCGGTGGCATCGCTGAAAAAGGTCCTTGGCGCCAGCGGAGAGCATGTACACAGGCTGTCCATGGGAATAGATCCCAGGCCGGTCACTCCTACGAGATTGGAAAAGAGCATCGGGGCGGAGGAGACTTTCGCCACAGATTCGGCAGACGACGCCCTGCTGCACAGGGAGCTCCTCAGGTTGTCCCATCGCACGGCAGCGCGGCTGCGCAGTTCCGGGATGCTGGCCCGAACCGTCGCTTTGAAACTCCGATACGCCGATTTTTCCACTGTGACCCGCAGCCGGACGGTACATACTCCCGTTGACAGTGCCCAGCTTATTTACCAGGTTGCCGTGCAATTGCTGGAATCCCTGGGGGCGCGATCCATGAGCGTTCGTCTTGTGGGTGTCCGTGCGGAGCAGCTGGAACCGGCCGGCCAAGCGTCCATGCAGCTCAGCCTTGATCGACGGGATGACAACTGGCGGGCCGCGGAGCAGGCCCTTGACCGAGTTGCGGAACGCTTCGGCTCCAAAACGTTGCTCCCGGCCAAGCTCCTGGATCCGCGCAAGACTCCTGACGCCGAATGACCGCTGCGATGCCGCGCAGGTGCCTTCCGCGCGTCTTTCAGAACAGCGCCTGACAAACTATCCTAATTAGTACAGATATATAGATCGTCTGGACAGCTGTTTCCTGAGCAGTCGGTCCCGGGATGTCCGCTAACAAAGCGGAAATTTTTGGGAACGCTTTTCGTGGCCCGATCGTTTTGGAAACAGACGCACAGGCCGCGATTCGTCCAGACGCTGGCTGACTAAAGGAGGTCGCGATGCCCCTCTCGGAGCATGAACAGAAGCTGCTTGAGCAACTTGAGAAGCAGCTTCATGAGGACGATCCGAAGTTTGCCAACACCATGGGTTCGGATCCCATCCGCAGCTGGTCAACCCGGCACGTGATAATTGGTGTCCTTGGTGCCATCGCAGGCATCCTTTTGCTGCTGGTCGGCGTGTCACTCCAACAGATTTTCGTTGGTGTCCTCGGCTTCGTGGTGATGGGCGCAGGTGTCTATTTTGCGACTCTTAGGGGCGCGGCGTTCGGCAAGGCCCGGAAAGGGAAAGCCGGAAAGTCAAAGTCCAAGAGTTCGTTCATGAGCAACCTCGAGGAGCGCTGGGACGAGCGCCGCCGCGACGACAACTGAGCCTGACCGCCAGCATTAGCCCGGAGCTGGATCCTTTCCAAGCGACGATTCCTTAATACCTGCGCCGACAAATGGTGCATGCCCCTGAGTTGCAGGGGACACAAAGGACCCTTGATGGGTCTTTTTGCGTTTAACCCGCCGTACTCGTCCTTGCTGCACCGTCCTCCACTTTCCACCCCTTCGGCGTTGATAGCCCACTGTGGATCCGCAGCGCGACCACGCCTGTGCCTGATTCCGACCGTGGCGCATGGAGGCATGCCCCAGGCCTTCCTGTGTCCTCCACTTCCCACCATGCCCTTGGATCCGCGCATTTACGGGCCTCCGGAAACTCAAAGTGGTGGAGAAACGCGCCGGGGTGCGTTGACTGTGGGGCTTTGTGGAGTAAAGTGGAGCGCATAAGAGGGTATTGGCAGGGTTGGGTATGAACGGGCACCTTGACTGAGGGGCGGTGGGCCGGTGTTTCTTGGCACCCATTCCCCACGCCTTGATGAAAAGGGCCGGATCATACTTCCCGCGAAGTTCCGTGAGGAACTTGCCGAGGGCCTGGTTCTCACAAGGGGTCAGGAACGTTGCATTTACGTCTTCAGCCAGAAGGAATTCGAGCGCATTCACGAATCGATGCGGGAGGCACCACTGTCCTCCAAGCAGGCTCGTGATTACATTCGGGTTTTCCTGTCTGGGGCCTCTGACGAGGTACCTGACAAGCAGGGGCGCGTGACGATTCCGCCAGCGCTCCGGGCCTATGCAGGGCTTGGCCGGGAATTGGCAGTTATCGGTGCCGGTACCCGCGCGGAGATCTGGGATGCCGAGGCTTGGAATGAATACCTCGCCGAGAAGGAAGCAGCCTTCTCGGAAACCGACGATGACAATCTGCCCGGGTTCATCTAACCGGCGGATGGGGCCTTGGCCCCTGTCCTTGGATGGGATCTCCAGCCGCCCATCGAACTGTCTTCCTGGCTCAACTTCCCCTGAGCCAGGCCGGCGGAACGATAGGCGCGGATGGGGATCCGATCCAAGGAACTGAATGCAAGCGATTGAGGAAAGAGGAGGCAACGTGGAAGAGCAGGACGCGGCAAAGCCCACATCTGAGCGCCACGTGCCCGTCCTGAAGGACCGCTGCATCAACTTGCTCGCCCCCGGCTTCGAAGCAGCCCGGGACCGTGGTGAGACTCCGATCGTTATCGATGCGACGCTGGGGATGGGCGGCCACTCCGAGGCCATGCTGCAACGTTTCCCTGATCTGCACCTCGTTGGGATCGACCGCGATGAGGAAGCGCTGGCCCTGGCCGGTGCGCGGCTGGAACCCTTCTCGGAGCGCACGGATCTGGTTCACGCGGTCTATGACGAAATCGAGGACGTCCTGGCCGATCTCGGCATCGCTGAAGTCCACGGCATCCTCATGGACCTGGGCGTATCGTCCTTGCAGTTGGACGAAAGGGAGCGTGGCTTCGCCTACTCCTACGATGCTCCGCTGGACATGCGCATGGATACCAGCCGGGGGCAAACCGCGGCAGACGTCGTCAACAACTACAGCGAAGAAGAGCTCGTTCGTATCATCCGCAAGTGGGGCGAAGAGAAGTTTGCCGGACGGATTGCGAACAGGATCGTCACTGCCCGGGCTGAGAAGCCCTTTGCCACCACCGGAGAACTCGTTGAGCAAATCCGCAGTGTAGTACCTGCTGCTGCAGCCAAGAGCGGTGGCCACCCAGCCAAACGGACCTTCCAGGCGCTGCGTATCGAGGTCAACGAAGAACTCGACGTCCTGGAACGGGCTATTCCAGCCGCCGTCGCAGCGACGGCCATGGGCGGGCGGATTGTCGTGATGTCCTACCACTCCCTGGAGGACAAGATCGTAAAGTCTGTTTTCCAGGCCGGATCCAAGTCCTCAGCACCGCTTGGATTCCCCGTTGAACTCGAAGAACACAAACCCGAACTGAAAACGCTGACCAAAGGCACGGAAGTGCCTACGGCCGCAGAAATTGCCGAGAACCCCCGCGCGGCGTCTGCCCGACTCAGGGCCGTGGAGCGCATCAAGCCAAGGAGAGTCGCATGAGCACCGCCGCAGCGAAGACACTGCCCTCCGTGGTAGGCAACACGGCCAGGGCACTCCCGGCTCCAGCCGGCAAGCCCGACGTCGGCCGAAAGGCGCGTACGCCGCTTTCGATTGTGCGCAGCGCCCCCGGGAAGCGGCGCACTCCCTTTGTTGTCCTCTGCTTCGTGGTGATGGCGGCCGCCCTGCTGACGGTGCTCGTCCTTAACATTTCTGTATCCACAGCCCAGTACCGGTTGGTGCAGCTCAAATCAGAAGCAGCCACGCTGAACAAGGAAAACCAGGACCTGACACAGAAGAAACAGAACTTCGAGGCTCCCCAGAATCTGGCTGCAAAGGCTGCAGAATTGGGAATGGTACAGTCCACCGTCAAGGGTCAGATCGATCTGAACACCATGACGGTCACCGGAAAGGCAACCCCGGCCGTCAAGGGAGACAACCCCTCGGCCGTGATCGCCCCTCCGGCCGTTGCCGGCCAGCTTGATGTGGTGCCTTCGGTGACTACCAAGGATCCGTTGGAGAACCTCAAGCCGGCAACGCCTGCAGCGCCTGCGTCCACACCGGCTGCGCCTGCTGCCAAGCCGGCAACCCCGGCGGCCGCGCCTGCGGAGCTTCACGGGGGATCCGTTCCCGCTCCCCAGCAGAAGGCTCCAGGGCACTAGCCCACAAGATCACCGACGCAAGGCCAGCAGCAAGGAATCCACGTGGCGCAAAACCCCGGCAAATCAAAAAAGACGAAGGTGCCGGCGGCGAGGAAGCGGCTCCGGGTTGGTCTTGGCATCATGCTGACACTGCTGTTGGTGGTGGGCGGGAAACTCTTCATGGTGCAAGGCCTTGATGTCGGCGGCATGGCCGAGGCCGCCCTTGCCAACCGTCTCACGCCGCAGGTTCTGCCTGCCGAACGGGGCAGGATCCTGGATGCCAACGGTACCGTCCTGGCCAGCAGTGTCATCCGCTACAACATTGTTGTGGACCAGGTCTTGAACACCGCCACCGCTGAGTTCAAGCGTTACAACGAAAAAACTGAAGAAGTGGAGACTATCCCGCGGGACCAGGGTATCTCCGAACTGGCTTCGCTCCTGGGGGCCGATCCCGCCAAGGTCAGGGAGTCGCTCACTGGTGACAAGAAGTACTTCACGGTGGCCAAGGATGTGAAACCCGAGCTTGAAGACCGCATCTCCAAGCTGCATATACCCGGTGTGGCCGCCGAGGGCGTCAGTAAGCGTGTGTATCCGAACGGCAGCGTGGCCGGCGGAGTGGTGGGCTTCCTCCAGGACGGCACAACAGGCCAGGCAGGTATCGAACAAACCCAGGACCAGGTCCTCCGCGGTACCGAGGGCAAGCGTGTTTTCGAGATTGGCGCTGATGGCCTCAGGATTCCCGTGGCCACTGATGAGCTCACGCCGGCTGTGGATGGAAGCGACGTCAAGCTGACCCTCAACACGGACATCCAGTACTTCGCACAGCAGGCCATCCAAAGCCAGGTCAACAAGATGAACGCCGAGTGGGGTTCCATCATTGTGATCGACACCAAGACGGGCAATCTCATTGCCCTGGCCGACACGAATGCCCCGGACCCCAACGACCCCGGGAAAGTTGATGCCAAGGACCGGGGTGTGCGTTCCGTGACGGCCGCCTACGAGCCCGGATCCGTCGAGAAAATGATCACCGCCTCTGCCGTGATCGAGGAGGGCAAGTCCTTTCCGCTGGACCATTTCACCATCCCGCCGTCCTACACCATTGACGGCCAGACGTTCACCGATGCGTTCGAGCACGGCACCGAAGAACGCACGCTGGCCGGAATCCTGGGCTGGTCCATGAACACCGGCACCGTGATGGCGGGAAGCAGGCTGAGCAAAGAGCAGCGCTATGAATGGCTGAAGAAGTTTGGCGTTGGCGAACAAACGGATATCGGCCTTCCCGCGGAAGCGACGGGTATCCTCGCCAAGCCTGATCAATGGGACGAACGCCAGCAATACACGGTCCTGTTCGGTCAGGGAGTTTCGCAGTCCACGCTGCAAACCGTGCGGGCCTTCCAGTCGATTGCCAACGGCGGCGTGATGTTGCAGCCCAGGCTCATCGACAGCTACATCACCCCCGAGGGTGAAGAGCAGAAGGTTCCGGCCAAGGAGTCCCGGCAGGTGGTGTCCAAGGAAACTGCACAACAAATGCGGGACATCCTGGAAAGCGCAGTGACCGAGGGCCAGATCAAGGACGCAGCCATTGACGGCTACCGCGTGGGCGCCAAGACGGGCACCTCACAGGCACCCCGCGAAGATGGACTCGCCGGCTTTGACGGGTACACGGCCTCGATGGTGGGCATGGCGCCCATGGATGACCCCCGGTTTATCGTCGAGGTCGTCCTGCAGCGTCCCAGGGGAAATATCTACGGCATCACCAATGGTCCGGTGTTCCGTTCCGTCATGTCCCAGGTCCTCAGGACCTACAACGTGGCACCATCCACCGGCACCCCCGCGCGCCTGCCGCAGTTCGTCAAGTAAGCTTCTTGGGCGTCTGTTTCGGCCAAAGAATTTGATCCATCACTACCGGCTGGGCGCCGCTGGCCCCAAGCCGGTCGTTCCACCGAGCATCAACGGAGAACCACGTGTCAGAGCACAATGAGGCCGCTTTCCACGCCGAGACGCCGGAGACCGGCACATCCGGCTTCCGTCCGGCGTCTGTGGCTGCAGTGCCTTTGTCGTCCCTTGCAGAAGCCCTGGGTGTCGCCGTCCCGGCGGACGGCGGGACCAGGGGAGTGACGGGGATCTCGCTGAATTCCCGGGCCATTGAACCTGGTGACCTTTACATGGCCCTGCCCGGGGCTTCGCGCCATGGTGCCGACTTCGTCCCACAGGCGGTTGAGGCTGGCGCCGTCGCCGTAGTCACGGACGACGCCGGGGCACGGCAGCTTGCCCTGGCAGGCGAGCAGCCCGTGCCTGTCCTTATCGTTGACGAGCCGCGCACCGTCGTCGGGCGTTTGGCTGCCCTGATCTACCGCAGCCAGCCGGACGACAGCGGGTTCCCGACGCTGTTTGGAGTGACCGGGACCAACGGTAAAACGACCACAACGTACTTCATCAACTCCTTGCTCCGTGCCCTGGGTAAAACCCCGGGCCTTATCGGAACAATCGAGATCCTGGCCGGGGGAGATCCTATTCCCAGCCTGTTGACGACGCCGGAATCCACTGACGTCCATGCACTGCTCGCCTTGATGCGGGAACGCGGGCTGGAAGCGGCCTCCATGGAGGTGTCCTCCCACGCCGTTGCTTATCACCGCGTGGATGGCGTGATGTTCGATGTCGCAGGGTTCACGAACCTCACCCAGGACCACTTGGACCTGCACGGCAGCATGGAAGAGTACTTCCGCACCAAAGCTGAGCTGTTCACCGCAGGACGGGCACGCCAGGCAGTGGTGATGGTCGATGACGAGTGGGGCCGCAACCTGGCGCGAACAGCGGACATTCCGGTCACCACACTTACTGCAACGACAGGAGGCAGCCCTGCCGATTGGTCCGTTGCCTCAACCGCCGCCCGTGGACTCGGCACCGATTTTGAACTGCGGCACACCGACGGCCATGTCCTGCGTGTACACACGGGGTTGCCGGGTGACTTCAACGTGGCGAACGCGGCCCTGGCCACGATCATGGTCCTGTCATCAGGTATAGATGTAGAGACCCTCCAGGGCGCACTCGACGCCCACGATCCCTTTACCGTGGCCGTTCCTGGACGAATGCAGCTCATCTCCACCGCGCCGGCCTCCGTGGTGGACTTTGCCCACAATCCGGATGCCCTGGCCCGCGCGCTGCAGGCTGTCCGGTCCAGTGAAGAAGGCTCCCGCGTGATCGTGGTGTTCGGAGCTACCGGGCAGCGGGATCAAAGCAAACGTCCTACGATGGGCGCCATTGCGGCGCGCTTGGCAGACATTGTCATCGTCAGCGACGACGACCCCCACGATGAGGATGCAGCAGCTATCCGGTCAGAGGTCCTGGCAGGTGCCTACGCTGCCCGTGAAGCAGGGAACTTGACCTGTGAAATCATCGAATCCTCGCCGCGGGATGCCGCCATCCGACTCGCAGTGGAGTTGGCCACCCCGAAGGACACGATCCTCATCGCAGGTCGCGGCCACGAGGTATGGCAAGAGGTCAAGGGCGTCAACCTGGCCCTTGACGACAGAGTGGAATTGCGGACCGCCTTGACATCCAGGGGATTCAGCGTTTCAACGGACCAGCGGATAGAGTCCTAAACCGAGATGATTGCACTTACTGCGGCGGAGATCGCCCACATCACCCATGGCCGTTTAACCGGAGACGGGGACATCGCGCCCACTTCCGTCGTCACTGATTCCCGGGAAGCTACACCTGGTTCGCTCTACGTGGCGAAGCCCGGCGAGCACGCAGACGGTCATGACTTCGTTGACGCTGCCTTCGAGCGGGGTGCCGTCCTGGTGCTGGCCGAACGCGAAGTCACCGACGTCGACGGCAAGCCGTATCCCGCCGTCGTTGTTGATGACGCCGTGCTCGCCATGGGAGCCCTTGCTGCCGAAGCAGTCCGCCGCATCCGCTCTGCCCGGGAACAGCGCGGCGAGGAATTTACGGTGATCGGCATTACTGGCTCCGCCGGCAAGACCACCACCAAGGACTTACTCGCCGGCGTGTTGTCCCAAGCCGGGCCCACGGTGGCTCCGCGGGGCTCGTACAACGGTGAGGTGGGCGTCCCCCTGACGGTCTTTGCTGCCGATACGGACACTCGTTTCCTCGTCATTGAGATGGGAGCCACCGGCATCGGGCACATCAAGTACCTCGTTGGGATGGTGCAGCCGGACATCGGTGTGGTGCTGGTGGTCGGCACCGCCCACGCCGGGGAATTCGGCGGTGTCGAAAACATCGCCACGGCCAAGGGCGAACTCGTTGAAGGGCTCAGTGAGCACGGAACGGCCGTCCTGAATCTGGACGATGGCCGCGTTGCCGCCATGAAGAACCGCACCAGGGCCAAAGTCCTGGGCTTTAGTGCCTCTCCAGCGACGAACGAAGACGTGGAAGCGCGCAACGTTGTGGTCAACGCCGAAGGCCACCCCGAGTTTGATCTTGTACTGCCCGACGGCGGCCCTTCCGTTCCGGTCCGAAGCCGCCTCATCGGCGGCCATCACGTGACGAACCTGCTGGCTGCTGCTGCTGCGGCATTTGCCGCGGGCATTCCGGCGGCAGACATTGCTTCCTCGCTTAGTTCCCAGTCCGCTGCCAGCCGCTGGCGCATGGAACGAACCGAACGCCCTGACGGTGTCACCATCATCAACGACGCGTACAACGCCAATCCGGAGTCGATGCGGGCTGCACTGCGCACACTCGCTGATCTTGGCCAGGGCAGGCGGACCTGGGCCGTCCTTGGCGCCATGCTGGAGCTCGGCGATGATTCAATCCGCGAGCACACCGCAGTGGGAACGCAGGTGGTGCGCTTGAACATCTCCAGGCTGGTGGTGGTGGGACGCGAAGCGCGGGCCCTTTATATATCGGCCATCCAGGAAGGTTCGTGGGGGGACGAATGTTCGTTCACGGAGACTGCCGAAGAAGCTTACGAACTCCTGCAAAGGGAGCTGCAACCAGGAGACCTGGTCTTGTTCAAGTCCTCCAATGGAGTGGGGCTGAGGCATTTGGGTGATCGGATAGCATTACCCCCACGGGCCGAGTCCACCGGGGAAAGCGCGGCTGAAGATGCCGCAAGCGAAGGGAACGAGCTGCTGTGATTGCACTTTTGATCGGCGCCGGCGTCGCCCTTCTGGTTGCCCTGATAGGGACGCCCCTGTTCATCAGGTTCCTGGTGGCCAAGAGCTATGGGCAGTTCATCCGCGACGACGGCCCCACCTCGCACCACACCAAGCGCGGCACGCCCACCATGGGCGGAACCGTGGTTGTTGCTGCGGTTCTGATCAGCTACTTCGTGACCCACTTGATCATGTGGATGATGAATCCGCGGTCCGCGGGACCCTCCGCGTCCGGGCTGCTTCTGCTGTTCCTCATGGTAGGAATGGGGTTCGTTGGCTTCCTGGATGACTACATCAAGATTTCCAACAAGCGCAGTTTGGGCTTGAACGCCCGCGCCAAGCTGATCCTGCAAGCCGCCGTCGGCATCATTTTTGCCGTTCTGGTGCTGCAGTTTCCCAACGAGGACGGACTCCGTCCGGCTTCCACGCAAATTTCCCTCGTGCGCGACATCCCCTGGCTGGATCTCGCCTTTGGCGGCACCATCCTGGGCGCAATTCTTTTTGTCGTTTGGTCCAACCTCATCATCACCGCAGCTACCAACGGCGTGAACCTGACAGACGGCCTGGATGGCCTCGCGTCGGGAGCATCCATCATGGTGTTCGGCGCCTACACCATCATGGGGATCTGGCAGAACAACCAGGCATGCGGTTCGCCCCGTGAAGCCGGCAGCGGTTGTTATCAAGTGCGCGACCCCATGGACCTGGCGCTCCTGGCGGCAATCCTGAGCGCTGCTTTAGTGGGCTTCCTCTGGTGGAATACCTCACCGGCCAAGATCTTCATGGGTGACACTGGTTCCCTGGCAATCGGAGGCGCCGTTGCCGCTTTCGCGATCCTGTCCCGCACAGAACTTTTGCTGGCCTTCATCGGTGGTTTGTTCGTGCTGATCACCCTTTCCGTCATCATCCAGGTGGGTTTCTTCAAGCTGTCGGGTGGCAAACGGGTGTTCAAGATGGCCCCACTGCAACATCACTTCGAACTGAAGGGTTGGGCAGAGGTCACGGTTGTTGTCCGCTTCTGGATCCTTGCCGGGCTCTTCGTGGCAGCGGGCCTTGGAATCTTCTACGCTGAATGGGTGGTGCTGCTGTGAACGCAAACCAGGAGAGCGCGGCCTCGGCCAACGACCGCCTTAAGGATCTCACCAGCTGGGATGCTGATTGGCGTGGCTTGAGGGTGGTGGTGACCGGAATCGGCGTGTCCGGTTTTGCTGCGGCAGATACCCTCATCGAACTTGGTGCAAAAGTTGTGGTGGTGGACGCCTCGACCACGGCGAAAGCAAAGGCGCAGGCCGACACCCTGAAAATCGTTGGTGCGGTGGATGTGCTGCTGGGCGAAGAGGCCGTGAAAGTCCTTCCCCTCATCGACGGCAACAAGCCGGAGCTCATTGTGACTTCGCCGGGATGGCGCCCGGACCAAGCCCTGCTGGCCGCCGCCAAACGCAAGCACATTCCTGTGTGGGGCGACGTCGAATTGGCGTGGCGCGTCCGCGAACGAGCTGGCCGGAAGACCGCTGATTGGCTCACCATCACCGGCACCAACGGTAAGACCACCACGGTAGGGATGACAGAGTCCATGCTGCAGGCGGCCGGACTCAAGGCCATTGCCGTGGGCAACGTCGGCACGCCCATCCTGGACGCGCTCAGGGATCCCGTGGAGTACGACGCTTTTGCGGTGGAACTCTCAAGCTTCCAGTTGCATTGGAGCCAGTCGTTGTCACCGGTGGCCAGCGTATGCCTGAACGTCGCCGAAGACCACGTGGACTGGCATGGCTCTTACGCGTCGTACCTTGCCGATAAAGCCAAGGTCTACGAGAACACGCAGAAGGCGGCCATTTACAACGCCGATCAAATTGAAACCGAACGCATGGTGGAGAACGCGGACGTCGTGGAAGGCTGCCGCGCGGTCGGATTCACCACGAACTCCCCCGGCATCAGCATGCTGGGCGTCGTGAATGGGTTGTTGGTTGACCGCGCGTTTATCGAAGAGCGGAAAGACTCAGCCGCCGAACTCGCATCCATTTCCGATCTTGGGCCAGTTGCACCACGGCATATGGTGGCCAACGCTCTGGCCGCCGCGGCCCTCGTCCGTGCTTACGGGGTTGAGCCTGCCGCCGTGAAGCAGGGCCTGGTCAACTATCTGCCCGGCGCGCATCGTATCCAGCTCGTGGCCAAAAACGACGACGTCCTGTGGATCAACGATTCAAAGGCCACCAACCCCCACGCTGCCTCGGCCGCTCTTTCTGCTTTCCACAACGTGGTGTGGATCGCAGGGGGCCTCTCCAAAGGCGTCAATTACGATGACCTCGTCAAGGAGCACGCTCCCCGCTTGAAGTCCGTGGTTCTCATCGGCACGGACACCGAGGCCCTGGAAGCGTCCCTCCAGCGACACGCACCGGATGTCCCCGTGATAGCCCAGCCCAAGGGCGACACTGAAAGTGTGCAGACCGCAGACGGTAACGCCTCCTCGCCGATTTTTGGTGAGACCATCATGGCCCAGGCTGTGAGGGCAGCGGCCAGCGTGGCGGAGCCGGGGGACACCGTGCTCATGGCTCCAGCGGCTGCATCCATGGATCAGTTCTCTTCCTACGCTCACCGTGGCGACGCTTTCGTCCAGGCAGTACACGAGCTTGTGGAAGGGCAGGCAAAGACCACCGAGGAGTAACAATGGTCAGCACGCCCACCCGCAGCCGCGGCAGGGTTTCCGGGGACCTCGGAGCCCAGGCTTCGCCGGCGGCCCGCAAGAAACCCGCCGGGCTTCGGGGCCACGTCCGCTCTTTCTGGGAAGGCCTGGAAGGCAAGAGCAAAGCGCCGAACAGCTCCACGTACTACCTCATTCTTGGATGCGTCCTTGCCCTGACCGCCATCGGTGTGATGATGGTGCTCTCTGCTTCCAGTGTGGAAGCGATCTCTGAAGGCAAGTCGCCGTACGCCGATGCCTTGAAGCAGGCGATGTTTGGCGTCGTCGGACTTGTGGCGATGTACCTGATCTCCCGGACCAACGTCAGCTGGATGAAGAGGCTGTCCTGGTGGGGACTCGGTGCCGTTGTGGTCCTGCTGATACTCGTCCAGGTTTTCGGTCGCAGCACACTGGGCAACCAGAACTGGATCGACATCGGCGGGATCAGCATCCAGCCCTCGGAAATTTCGAAGCTGGTTCTTTGTGTTTGGATAGCAGCGGTTCTGGCACGCAAGGAGAAATACCTTCATCGCTGGATGCACGTGATCATACCGGTGGTCCCAGGGGCTGGCCTGGTCCTTGGGCTGATCCTGGTGGGCAATGACCTGGGCACCGCGATCGTTGTCATGGCCATTGTGGCTGCGGGGTTGTACTTTGCCGGGGTTCCCACGAAGATGCTGGCAATTGCGGGCGTCGCCGGAGCCATTGGCGCTACGGCCATGACAATCATCAGTCCCAACCGGATCTGCCGGGTGACGGCTTGGCTGGGCATGGCAGGGGATTCATGCACGGCAGATTCCGACTTCACCTACCAGTCCACCAATGGCATGTACGGATTGGCGCAGGGCAGTTGGACGGGACTTGGGCTGGGGCAGAGCCGGCAAAAGTACAACTGGCTTCCTGAGGCCCACAATGACTTCATCTTTGCCATCATCGGCGAGGAACTCGGACTGGTGGGCACCCTTGTGGTCCTGGTGTTGTTCGCCATCCTTGGCATCGCCATTTTCCGTGTCGTTGTCCGGCAGACCGATCCGTTCCAGCGCACCCTCGCCGGTGGCATCATGGTGTGGCTCCTGGGGCAGGCAAGCATGAACATGGCAGTGGTGACCCAACTGCTTCCAGTGATCGGTGTCCCGCTGCCTTTCATTTCGGCAGGTGGCTCGGCCTTGGTGATGTCGCTGTGCGGCGTGGGCGTAGTGTTGTCCTTGGCCCGCGGACAGTTGCCACCACAACAGCGTCCCCGGCTCTTGCCGCGTCGTTTGTCCAAGACCGCACGAAAGCGTAAATAGCACTTCATGACTTCAGATTCCCCCCACTCGTCCAAGCCGTTGACCGTCGTGCTTGCAGGCGGTGGTACGGCCGGCCATGTCAGTCCGTTGCTGGCCATCGCGGACGCAATCAAGGAAAAGCGTCCGGAAGCTGCCATCCTGGCTGTCGGCACGCCGTCGGGCCTGGAAACCAGGCTTGTCCCGGCGGCCGGGTACGAGCTCGCCACTATTGACCGGGTCCCGTTGCCACGAAAACCGTCCCTTGATCTCCTGAAGCTTCCGGGGCGCTTGCGGGGAGCCGTCAAGCAGGCGGAACGAATCCTGGATGACGCCCAGGCCGATGTCCTGGTGGGTGTGGGCGGCTACGTATGCACTCCCATGTACTTGGCAGCCCGCAGGCGCGGAACACCTATCGTGATCCACGAAGCCAACATGAAGGCGGGGCTGGCGAACCGCGTGGGTGCACGATTCAGCCGCCATGTTGCCGTGGCGTTTGCCGGTACGCGCCTTCGCGGCGCCCGCCACGTGGGAATGCCCATGCGCCGCGCCATCTCAGGACTGGACCGCTCCGAGGCAGCGCCTGCTGCCAAGGCTTCGCTGGGCCTCAATCCGGACCGTCCTGCCTTGATCGTGACTGGCGGGTCCTCCGGAGCACTGAGCATCAACCGCGCTGTGGCTGCTGCGTTGCCCGCGCTGGCAGCCGCGGGGATCCAGACACTGCACATCACCGGTACCGGCAAGGCTGTTCTGGATCACGACGGCGGACTCCTCACCGCTGATGGCTACCGGCAGGTGGAGTACGTGGATGGAATGGAGAATGTCTACGCTGCTGCTGACGTCCTGCTTGCCCGTGCCGGGGCCGCAACCGTCAGTGAAGTGGCAGCAGTAGGGGTTCCTGCCGTGTTCGTGCCCTTGCCTATCGGTAACGGTGAGCAAGCGCTTAATGCAGCTGCCCTGGTGGAGGCCGGCGGTGCCCTGATGGTCCAGGACAAAGAATTCACCCCGGAATGGCTCAAGGAAGAACTCATTCCACTCGTGTCGGATCGCGGCAGGCTGAATGAAATGGCCCGCAGGTCCGAGGCCCTTGGCATCAGAAACGCCGATCAGCGCATGGCTGATCTTGTCTTGGAAGCGGTATCCGCATGACGCACGCGATTGCACCACTTGAGTCCCTTGGACGAGTACATTTCATCGGCATCGGCGGCGTGGGAATGTCAGCCATCGCCCGGATCATGGTGGCGCGCGGTGTTCCCGTGAGTGGTACGGACGCCAAGGACCTTCCCGTCATGCATGACCTGGCCGCAGCAGGTGCCCGTATTGCCGTGGGATACGACTCCGGCAATCTGGGTGACGCCCAGACTGTTGTTGCCGGCTCCGCAATCCGTGCTGACAATCCTGAGTTGTCTGCGGCACGTCAGGCCGGTCTGCCCGTGCTGCATCGTTCCGAGGCATTGGCTGCGACCAT
Organism: Paenarthrobacter sp. 10L412; assembly: GCF_056395565.1. Lineage (NCBI taxonomy): Bacteria > Bacillati > Actinomycetota > Actinomycetes > Micrococcales > Micrococcaceae > Paenarthrobacter > Paenarthrobacter sp. 10L412. The sequence continues at coordinate 71,144 of NZ_JBFTJT010000019.1, forward strand.
GGACGGCCACAGGGTGGTCACCATCGCCGGTACGCACGGCAAATCCACTACCACCTCCATGGTTGCGGTCCTGCTCAAGGAAGCAGGACTGGATCCGTCGTTCGCCATTGGCGCGAACGTCCCGGCACTGGGAGTCAACGCGGCCCACGGGTCCTCGGACATCTTCGTGGCTGAAGCGGACGAGTCCGATGGTTCGTTCCTCAATTACCGCCCGCTGATCGCCGTCGTCACCAATGTGGAGGCGGACCATCTGGACCACTACGGAACCGCTGAAGCTGTTTACGCCTCCTTTGATAACTTCGCGGCGCTCCTGCCGCCCCACGGAGTCCTTCTGGCATGTGCGGACGACACGGGCGCCCGCGCGTTGGCGGAGCGGACAGCCGCCAAGGGAACCACGCGTGTGCTTACGTACGGGACAAGTCACGACGCCGATATCCGCCTTCACGATGGCGGCCCGGGTGATGTCTCGGTAGCCGTGGATGGAGCCGGGTACACCTTGGACCTGCAGGTCCCGGGAAGGCATAACGCGCTCAATGCCGCTGCCGCGTTCGCCGTGGCCTTGGAGCTTGGCGTAGCGCCCGGGATGGCGGCTACTGCACTGGGACACTTCACCGGTGCGTCCCGGCGCTTTGAACTCAAAGGGCAGGGGAGGGGCGTGCGCGTATACGACGACTACGCCCACCACCCAACCGAAGTGCGGGCAGCCCTGTCCGCCGCCCGCTCTGTGGCTGGCGGCAACAAAGTCCACGTTCTCTTCCAACCGCATTTGTTTTCACGGACCCGGGAATTCGCTGCGGAGTTTGCATCGGCGCTGGACGCTGCGGACACGGCGCTGGTCCTTGACATCTACCCTGCCCGTGAAGACCCCATCCCCGGTGTCACTAGTTCGTTGATTGCTGACCGACTCTCCCAGGGGCGGCTGGTCTCTGGTGACGAAGCTGTGGAAGCTGTTGTGGCGGCCGCTGGTGAGGGGGACATTGTGCTGACCGTGGGAGCCGGCGATGTCACCGCTTATGGCCCGGTGATTGTGGAGGCGTTGGGTGGCTAGCACCCGCAAGCCAACCTTCAAGCCCGGGGCAGATTCCAGCCGGGAGAATAAGAGCCGTCCGGCCGGCGGTTCCAGGGAAAGCGTCATCAGCGCCCAACGGTCAGTAGAGGCTTCGCCAAAAAACAGCGCCGACAATGTCATTGCTTTTCCCGAGCCGAAGGGCAAACGCAAACGCAGGCTCCTGCTGTGGACGCTCTCCATCGTTACGGCTTTCGTCGCGGTGCTGATAGCGGGTGCCATCTATTCGCCCGTGCTCGCGGTCCGGACCATCACTGTGGATGGCACCAAGCTGCTGACGCCGGAGGCTGTGCAGAAGGCTTTGTTGGGTGTGGAGGGCAAGCCGCTGCCGCAGGTGAGCGAGCAGGAAGTCAATGAGCTCCTGAAGCCCCTGATCCAGGTGCGTTCGGCAACTGTGGAGGCAAGGCCGCCGTCGGAATTGCTGGTGCACGTCAATGAGCGCGTACCGGTGGCCCTGTTGAAGCAAGGTGACTCGTTTGTGATGGTGGATGTGGATGGGGTTCAGCTGGGAGCCACGCAGGATCAGTCTGCGGTGGCGCTGCCCCTGATCGACGCTGGTGCAGGTGCCACCAACACTGGGTTGTTTAAAGCGATTGCTGCTGTCCTGAACACTTTGCCGGCCGATGTGCTCGCCAGGATGTCCACCGCGTCTGCTGCGTCGGCTGATGCCGTTGAGCTAAAACTGGTGGACGGAAAGACGGTAGTGTGGGGCAATGCCGAGGACAAGGAACTGAAGGCGAAGGCACTTGAGGCACTACTGAAGATGCCGTCGGATCCCAAAGTTCCCGTGAACGTCTACGACGTCAGTGTGCCCCGGCATCCATTCACCAAATAAAGAGCATTGAGCACGTAACCTGCGGGCCTCGGTGACCTTATTTCGCGACAATCAAGCGACACGCGCAAGCGGTCATTGCATGTGCGAAGCGGAGGAAATACCGTCGCAGTAGAGTTACTTGACATAACTATAACCTTCAACTAGAGGGTTAAGGTCCAAGTATTCAAGTTGGACTCGATCAGTTTCGCTATAGGACACAAGCAAGGGGCACGAAACGTGGCAGCACCGCAGAATTACTTGGCCGTCATCAAGGTCGTCGGCATCGGCGGCGGTGGCGTGAACGCAGTCAACCGCATGATCGAGGTCGGCCTCCGGGGCGTCGAGTTCATTGCCATCAACACTGACGCGCAAGCGCTCCTCATGAGCGATGCCGACGTCAAGCTCGACGTCGGTCGTGAGCTCACGCGCGGCCTTGGCGCCGGAGCCAATCCCGAGGTCGGCAAGCAGGCCGCTGAAGACCACGCTGACGAGATCGAAGAAGTTCTCCGCGGCGCTGACATGGTCTTCGTGACAGCCGGCGAAGGTGGCGGCACCGGCACTGGTGGAGCCCCTGTAGTCGCGCGCATCGCCCGCTCCCTGGGTGCGCTGACCATTGGCGTGGTGACCCGCCCCTTCACTTTCGAGGGCCGCCGTCGTGCAGGTTCCGCCGAAGCCGGTATCGATGCCCTGCGTGACGAAGTCGACACCCTGATCGTCATCCCCAACGACCGCCTCCTGTCCATCAGCGATCGCAACGTCTCCGTCCTGGACGCTTTCCGCTCCGCTGACCAGGTACTGCTTTCCGGTGTCCAGGGCATTACGGACCTCATCACCACCCCGGGCCTCATCAACCTCGACTTCGCCGACGTCAAATCCGTCATGCAGGGTGCCGGCTCTGCGCTCATGGGTATCGGATCCGCCCGTGGCGAAGACCGCGCAGTGAAGGCTGCCGAGCTGGCCATCGCTTCGCCACTCCTGGAAGCCTCCATCGACGGCGCGCATGGCGTGCTGTTGTCCATCCAGGGTGGTTCAGACCTCGGCTTGTTCGAAATCAATGAGGCAGCCCGCCTTGTGCAGGAAGTCGCGCACCCGGAAGCGAACATCATCTTCGGTGCGGTCATCGACGACGCCCTCGGCGACGAAGCCCGTGTCACCGTCATCGCCGCCGGATTCGACGACGTCAAGGCAACCTCTCCGTCCATGGACCAGTCGCGTCCCGCGCAGAACCCCGTGCCTGCCGAGCGTCCTGCTGCGCCAAGCACGGCTCCTTCCAGCGCAAACGCGCCGCAGCATGCAACTGCAGGCATCGGCGCCGCAGGCCTGAGCAACTGGGGCCAGCAGCGTCCGTCGGCTCTCCCCGCGGACTCCGGCTTCGACGTCGACCTTCCGGCCGTTGTGGAGCCGGACCTGTCCGGCAGCCGCTCGGACGACCTCGACGTTCCCGATTTCCTGAAGTAAGCGGGCTTCGAGAGTCAATATCCCGTGTTTTGGTGGCGCAATGAAGTACAGCCCGGCGTTTCTGTTGCTTTCACGGACACAGGCGCCGGGAACCTGGCCCTCCACGTGGGGGACAACCCCGGGGATGTGACTGCGCGTCGTGCCCGGTTGGACGATGCTGCAAACCTGGGTAACCGTAGCTTTCAGTACATGGACCAGGTCCATGGCAATGAGGTCGCGCTTATTTCGAGCTACGGTCCCGGTCCCACTGCGGATGCAATGGTCTCAATGTCTTCGGGTAGCCAGGCTCCCCAGCCATTGTCCGTCATGGTGGCTGATTGTGTTCCTGTGGTCCTCGTTGGAGATGCAGGCGATAACGGTCCCCTCATCGCTGTCGCGCACGCAGGACGGCCAGGCGTAGCCTCCGCCGTTGTCCCGGCAACCGTCAACGAGATGCGCAAGCTGGGTGCCCTCAATATCAGTGCCTGGCTGGGGCCCTCTATTTGTGGCTCCTGCTATGAGGTTCCCGAGCAGCTTCGTGAAGAAGTTGCCGCGGTGGCACCTGCTGCCTGGTCGAGTACATCGTGGGGAACGCCGGCCTTGGATCTTCCAGCCGGTGTGCGCGCCCAGCTGGCCGAAGGCGGCGTCACCGTTGAATATTCAGGGGAGTGCACCCTGGAAAATGACTCCCTTTTTTCCTACCGGCGGGATTCCCGTACGGGTCGATTCGCAGGTTTGGTGTGGACGCATGACTAGCCACGTACACGACGACGCCCAGTCCGGCGTCGCAGCTTCGGATGCCCGCACCGCTGAACTCGCCCGGCGGCTCGAGATTGTCCAGACACGGATTTCGGCGGCGACGGCTGCGGCGGGACGTGTAGATCGGCCCGGGCTGATCGTCGTGACCAAGTTCCACCCGGCAGCTGATGTCCGGCGACTGTCCACGCTGGGCGTCCGGGATTTCGGCGAGAACCGGGACCAGGAGGCTGCAGGCAAAAGCGCCGAACTCACCGACCTGGACGTCCGATGGCACTTCATTGGCCAGTTGCAGAGCAAAAAAGCGAAATCAGTGGCCAAATACGCCTACTCGGTGCAGTCAGTAGATCGTCCCCAGGTGATCGAGGCACTTGAAAAGGCAATCGTACGTGAACAGGACGTCACGGGGCGGAATGACCTTGTGTGCTACATCCAAGTCAGTTTGGATGACGACGCCGGGGCGCACCGTGGTGGGGCCCGGCCCTCAGAAGTGGAATCCCTGGCAGCAATGATCGCTTCCGCACCAGGACTGAGGCTCGCCGGGGTGATGGCTGTGGCCCCGCTGGGGACCGATCCCGAAGCGGCCTTTGAACGACTTGCGGTTGTCTCCGCGGAACTGCGGACCAATCATCCGGCTGCTTCAGGGATATCAGCAGGGATGAGCCAGGACCTTGAGGCCGCTATCAGGTTCGGGGCGACACACCTGAGAATTGGCTCCGATATTCTCGGTTCGCGTCCGGCCGTGGGGTAGCGTCAAAGTATTGGAATGACGGGCCGGGGTTCCAATATGTCAAGTCATGGCGGCCCGCCTACTGCAGAAACGATAGGAGTGCACCATGGCTGGCGCTCTGCGCAAGACAATGATCTATCTTGGGCTCGCCGACGGCGATGAACACTACGAATCTGAGCAGGCCGTCGCGCACCACGACGAAGAACGCCCCCAGGCACAGGACCGGGAAGAGCGCCGAGCTCCTGCACCCGTCCGGGAAGTTGTCCGTGAAATGCCCACTGTTGACGCCGAAGAGGAATACCGCGCACCCGTGACACCCATTAAGCGTGCGGCGTCGAGCCGCGAAGATGCCTCGGGTTTGAGGCAGATCACCACAGTTCATCCGCGTTCCTATAACGACGCCAAGATTATTGGCGAGAGCTTCCGGGATGGCATTCCCGTGATCATGAACGTCACCGATATGGGCGAGGCAGATGCCAAGCGTCTGGTGGATTTCTCGGCCGGTTTGGTCTTTGGCCTCCATGGCAGCATCGAGAGGGTGACCAATAAGGTCTTCCTGTTGTCGCCGTCGTATGTTGAAGTCATCGGGGACGACAAGAAGGCCAGCGAAACGCAGGCCAGCTTCTTTAACCAGAGCTAAGAACGATCGCTACGAGGATGCCAGGCGGGTCAACCTGCCTGGCATCTGTGTTGCAATAGTAAGGACCGATCGGCGTTTCAAGAGCAGGGACTGATCGGCATTCCGGAACAAGTGGGAGATCTGAGCTAACTCGTGGGCATTGTTTTCGGCCTTATCTATATTGTGTTGTTGCTGTTTTTCATTGCCCTCATCATCAGGCTGATCTTCGAATGGGTTCAGATGTTCGCCCGTCAATGGCGGCCCCGCGGTGTGGCATTGGTAACAGCCCATGTTGTCTACTCTGTGACAGACCCACCACTGAGGAGGCTTCGCAGGTTGATACCGCCACTGCAACTGGGTGGAATCTCCTTGGACCTCGGCTTCCTGATCCTGATTATCGCCGTGAGCATCGCCATGGCGGTGAGCAACAGCCTGGCGTAGCTGCGCAGTGATGCTGTACCGCGGAACCGGGGGCTCGCAAGGGTCCGAGGGCCCGCAAATTCTCCAATTCAACACGATGGTGTTGAATTGGAGGAACCAGATGATATTTAGGTACCGTAGTTTTGAACGGCCGGAAGGCCTACTGACTAACTAGACCAACGAGGTGACCAGATGGCTTTGACGCCAGAAGACGTTGTCAACAAGCGCTTTCAGCCGACCAAGTTCCGCGAAGGCTACGACCAGGACGAGGTAGATGACTTCCTCGACGAGATCGTGGTTGAACTGCGCCGCCTGAACCAGGAGAACGACGAACTTCGCAAGAAGCTCGGCGAAGCTGGCTCGGCTGTGCCCGCGGCAACTGCTGCGGCTCCGGTCGTCGAGAAGGTTCCGGCCCCGGTCAAGGTGGACAAGGAAGCCGAGGCCAAGGCGGAAGCCGAAGCGAAGGCTGCTGAGGCTGCCAAGAAGAAGGAAGCCGAGCAGGCCGCTGCGGCTGCTGCCGCCAAGGCACCGGCTCCCAGCAACGGTGTTACGCCTACCGCTGAGTCCGCTGCAGGCCTGTTGGCCATGGCGCAGCAGATGCACGACAAACACGTGGCCGACGGTGCACAGCAGAAGGAAAAGATTATCGCTGAGGCGCAGATCGAGGCTTCCAGCCTCGTCAACGACGCCCAGGAGAAGTCCCGTAAGATCCTTGGCGCCCTTGAGCAGCAGCGTTCGGTCCTGGAGCGCAAGGTTGAGCAGCTCCGTGGGTTCGAACGCGACTACCGCTCGCGCCTGAAGGCCTACATCGAGGGCCAGCTGCGCGACCTCGACGCCCGTGGTTCCGTCGCTGCCCCTGAGGTCGGCGAAGCAACCGCTGACGTTTAGCAAGTATTCTGAAAGCCGGTGGCTGGGGTCTCCTCTGCCACCGGCTTTTGCTGTTAACACCCTGCCAGCAGCCCCCAACGCTCCACGAACGAAAGCACTATGACCGACGACCTCACCGACGACGCATCGCGGCCGGAACTTCCCGTCCGAAAATGGCGTCCTGCAATGCTGTGGCTTTTTGCCGGTTTTGCAGTTTTTGCCTATGCCTTTGACCAGTTCACCAAGCTCTGGGTGACCAGCACCATGATAGAAGGTGAGCGCATTCCAGTGCTGCCACCACTGCTGCACTGGTACTACATCCGGAATTCAGGGGCAGCTTTTTCCATCGGTGAGAACGTCACGTGGATCTTCACGATTGTCATGGCCGGCGTCTCCGTTGCCATCCTTTTGCAGTTGCGACGGCTCGGCTCTGCCTGGTGGGCATTGTCACTTGGGCTGCTGCTCGGTGGTGCATTGGGCAACCTGACCGATAGGTTGTTCCGTGAACCCTCCTTCGCCATGGGTCATGTAGTTGATTTCATCCAGGTACCGAACTTTGCGATCTTCAACATCGCAGACTCAGCTGTGGTGTCCGGCGTTGTCATCATTTGCCTGCTGACCCTGCGCGGGGTGGGCATGGATGGCACCCGGCAAGTGGCAGCACCGAAGTCAGCGAAGCCAGCCAAACCGGCTCCAGGCTCCAGCGAGGAGACTGTCGGTGAGTGAGTCGGTTGTGGTACCTGAGGACCTTGCAGGAGCGCGGGCTGATGCCGGGCTTGCACGGTTGCTGGACATTTCCCGTTCTGCTGCGGCGCTGCTTATTGCCGAAGGCAACGTCACCAGCGGCGGCGCGGCCCTCGGCAAATCAGCAAAGCTCATTGCGGGCGCGGTGCTGGACGTCACGGTTCCCGAGCGGCCGGATCCCTTGGAAGTCGTGGAGGAAGTTGTGGAAGGCCTGAAGATCCTGTTGGATGACGAGGAATTCGTTGTCATCGATAAACCAGTGGGAGTGGCGGCGCATCCATCGCCTGGTTGGGTGGGACCCACGGTGGTCGGCGGCCTGGCTGGAGCCGGCTACCGGATTTCGACGTCGGGAGCACCCGAGCGTGCGGGCATTGTCCACAGGCTCGACGTCGGCACTTCCGGCGTGATGGTGGTGGCCAAGACGGAGCATGCCTACACGGTCCTCAAAAGGGCTTTCAAGGAGCGCACGGTGGACAAGGTCTACCATGCGGTTGTCCAAGGACTTCCGGATCCACTCGAGGGCACTATTGATGCCCCGATCGGCCGCCACCCTGGTCATGACTGGCGCTTTGCGGTGATCGAAGACGGCCGGCCCTCAGTGACCCACTACGAGGTCCTGGAAGCCTTTGGTAAAGCTACGTTGGTGGAGGTGCACCTGGAAACGGGCAGGACGCACCAGATCAGGGTCCACTTCTCTGCCTTGCGGCACCCTTGCGCCGGCGATCTCACCTACGGTGCTGATCCCCGCCTCGCGGCAAACCTGGGACTGACCCGGCAGTGGCTTCATGCACGGCAACTGGGCTTCACACACCCGCGGACCGGCGAGTGGGTGGAAGTCACCAGCGACTACCCAGCGGACCTTCAGTACGCCTTGGACCTGCTGGCCACGGGCGCAGCCTAGGCAACCCTTCCGGGCCTGCCCGGTCCAAGGGTTCCGAATTTTGTCGGGGGCGGGACGGTAGACTGTCGTGGTGACTTCCAGCAATGATTCGTTCGTCCACCTGCACACCCACACCGAATACTCCATGCTGGATGGAGCGGCCCGCCTGGGTGAGCTGTTCGATGAAACCGAACGCCTGGGGATGCCGGCCCTGGCCACCACTGATCACGGCTACCTCTTTGGTGCCTTCGATTTTTGGCGCAAGGCCACCGACAAGGGCATCAAACCGATCATCGGCGTCGAGGCCTATGTAACCCCGGGTACCGCCCGCGGGGATAAGGAGCGTGTGCGCTGGGGTGACGAAAGCCAGCGCAAGGACGACGTCTCGGGTGGTGGCTCGTATACCCACATGACGCTCCTGAGCTACAACAACGTGGGCATGCGGAACCTGTTCCGGGCTTCGTCCATTGCTTCATTGGATTCCGTCTTTGGCAAGTGGCCCCGCCTGGACCGGGAATTGCTCAATACGTACTCCGAGGGCCTCATTGCCACTACCGGCTGCCCATCCGGTGAAGTCCAGACCCGCCTTCGGCTTGGCCAGTACCGCGAAGCGCTGGAGGCCGCGGCAGAATTCAGGGACATCTTTGGCGCGGAGAACTATTTCTGCGAACTGATGGACCATGGCCTGGACATTGAACGCCGCGTCACAGGAGACCTCCTGCGCCTGGCCAAGGACCTGAACCTTCCCTTGGTAGCCACGAATGACCTCCACTACACGCACGAGCACGATGCCAAGGCCCACGAGGCACTGCTGGCCATTCAGTCCGGTTCCACGCTCCTTGAGCCCACGTACGATAATGGCGGATCCAGGTTTGCCTTCTCCGGCAGCGGCTACTACCTGAAATCCCCGCAGGAAATGCGTGAGCTTTTCCGCGATCACCCGGATGCATGCGATAACACGCTGCTCATTGCAGAGCGCTGTGAGGTGTCCTTCAACACCGACGCCAACTACATGCCGCGCTTCCCTTGCCCGCCAGGCGAGGACGAAACCTCCTGGCTGGTCAAGGAAGTAGACACCGGCCTTAAGTACCGCTATCCCCAAGGCATTCCGGACAAGGTGCGCAAGCAGGCTGACTACGAACTCGGCGTCATCACTTCCATGGGCTTCCCCGGGTACTTCCTGGTGGTCGCCGACTTCATCAACTGGGCCAAGAACAACGGGATCCGCGTTGGTCCGGGGCGTGGTTCCGGTGCAGGCTCCATGGTGGCCTACGCCATGCGTATTACTGACCTTGATCCGCTCCAGCACGGCCTGATCTTCGAACGCTTCCTCAACCCGGACCGTGTCTCGATGCCTGACTTCGATGTCGACTTCGATGATCGCCGCCGCTCCGAGGTGATTGACTATGTCACCAAGAAGTACGGCGACGAGCGCGTGGCGATGATCGTCACGTATGGAACCATCAAGACCAAGCAGGCGCTCAAGGACTCCTCCCGTGTGCTCGGCTACCCGTTCAGCATGGGCGAGCAGCTGACCAAGGCCCTTCCGCCTGCCGTGATGGCCAAGGACATTCCCTTGGCCGATATTCAGAACCCGGAATCCAAGCGCTACAGCGAAGCAGGAGATTTCCGCCAGCTGATCGCCACCGATCCCGAGGCCGCCAAAGTCTTTGAGACTGCGCTGGGTATTGAGGGACTGAAGCGCCAGTGGGGTGTTCACGCGGCCGGCGTCATCATGTCCTCGGATCCCATCATTGATGTCATCCCTGTCATGCGCCGTTTCCAGGACGGCCAGGTCATCACCCAGTTCGATTACCCGACGTCCGAAGGCCTCGGCCTGATCAAGATGGACTTCCTGGGCCTCCGAAACCTGACGATCATTTCGGATGCCCTGGAAAACATCAAGATGAACCGCGGCGTTGACCTGGACCTGGAAAACCTGGAACTCGACGACGCTGCGTCGTACGAGCTCCTGGCGCGCGGTGACACCCTGGGTGTGTTCCAGCTCGATGGTGGACCCATGCGGTCCCTCCTCAAGCTCATGAAGCCTGACAACTTTGAAGACATCTCGGCCGTCCTGGCGCTATATCGCCCCGGACCCATGGGCGCCAACGCCCACACCGACTACGCCCTGCGCAAAAACGGGATCCAGGAAGTAATTCCCATCCACCCGGAGTTGGAAGAACCGCTCAAGGAAATCCTGGGTGGGACATTCGGCCTGATCGTGTACCAGGAACAGGTTATGGCGGTGGCGCAGAAGCTGGCCGGCTACTCGCTGGGCCAAGCGGACATCCTGCGCCGTGCCATGGGCAAGAAGAAGAAGTCGGAGCTGGACAAGCAGTTCGCCGGGTTCTCCCAAGGCATGCAGGACAACGGCTACTCCATGGCCGCCGTCAAGACGCTCTGGGACATTCTGCTTCCGTTCTCCGACTACGCCTTCAACAAAGCGCACTCGGCCGCCTACGGGGTCATTTCTTACTGGACTGCCTACTTGAAGGCACACTATGCGCCCGAGTACATGGCTGCCCTGCTCACGTCCGTCGGTGATGACAAGGACAAGTCCGCTATCTACCTCAACGAGTGCCGCCGGATGGGCATCACCGTTCTTCCGCCGGATGTCAATGAATCCTCGTTGAACTTCACTCCTGTGGGAACGGACATCCGCTTCGGCATGGGGGCCATCCGAAACGTCGGCGTGAACGTGGTGGAAGCCATGGTCTCTGCGCGGACCACGGAAGGCAGCTACACATCCTTCAAGGACTTCCTAATGAAGGTCCCTGCAGTTGTCTGCAACAAGCGCACCATCGAATCCTTGATCAAGGCTGGTGCCTTCGACTCACTGGGACACCATCGCCGTGCTTTGGCCATGATCCACGAAGAGGCCATCGACTCCGTCATCACCCTCAAGCGCAACGAGGCAATCGGCCAGTTCGATCTCTTCGCCGGCTTCGAGGACCAGGAACCTGAGGCTTCGCTGACCACAGAAATTCCGGACCTCCCGGAATGGGAGAAGAAGGACAAGCTGTCCTTCGAGCGCGACATGCTGGGTCTCTATGTTTCGGACCACCCCTTGCAAGGCTTGGAAGGCGTCCTCAGCCAGCATGCGGAGCAGTCCATTACCTCGATCATCGCCGAGGACGGACCGCACGACGGCGCGATAGTCACCATCGCGGGCATGATCACCTCGTTGAGCCGTAGGATCGCCAAGGCCAGTGGCAACGCCTACGCCCGTGCGGAAATTGAAGACCTGGGCGGCTCCATGGAGGTCATGTTCTTCGGCCAGGTGTACGGGCCCATCGCCTCCGTCCTGGCTGAAGACCTGATCGTGGTGGTCAAGGGTCGCCTGCAGCGCAGGGACGATGGAGCCGTGACGCTGAACTGCATGGAACTCTCGGTACCGGATCTCAGTGAGAGCGTGAACGGACCGGTGGTGATCACCATTCCAACGTTCAAGGCCACCGAGGCAGTGGTTACTGACCTTCGGGATGTGCTGCGGACACATCGGGGCAACTCCGAGGTCCGGCTCAAGCTCATGGGGGACACCAAAGTTGAGGTCATGGGGCTTCCCGTGCATATGCGGGTCAACCCCAGCCCATCGCTCTTTGGCGACCTGAAGGTCCTGTTGGGTCCGGCCTGCCTGGATAATTAGCGCACTGGAAGGCCGGAATCCTGGAGAAGGCTAGATTTCGTAGTCCAGCGGCCTCGGCTGGCTGTAGCCGCCACCGTGATAGAGCAGGGGAGCGCCGTCGTCGCCCACCTGGCCATCCACGACCTCCACGACCACCACAGCGTTGTTTTCAAACGACAACCGCATTTGGATCTTTCCCACCAGCCAACCTGCGACGTCCTTGAGAATGGGGACATCGTACGGACCTGGCTCCCAGTGGTCTCCTTCGAAGCGGTCCCGCGTCTTGGCGAAGCGATCTGCCAGCGCCTGGTTCTCCAGTCCGAGCATGTGCACGCCAATGTAGTTGGCATTGGCGATGGCGGGCCAGGAACTTGAGCTTCGGGCCATGTTGAAGGTGAAACGTGGCGGTTCGGCGGACAGGGATGCAACGGAAGTGGCAGTGAAGCCGAAGGGCTTGCCATTCAGGTTGGCTGTGATGATGGCCACCCCGGCGGCATGGCGGCGAAACATTTCCCTGAACGTCTTTTCGAAACCGGATAGTTCGCTTGCCACGTTGATGAATCTCCTGGAACTGGGGTCGGGGCCGTCTTCCTCTCAGGGTATTCCTCCCTGTGCCCCACTTCTCCATTTTAATGAGCACACGTGAACCTTTGTTAATGTGAGTTCCATGACTGAGCCCACTGTGCACGTTCCCGCGGAAGTCCAGCCCGACGCCGCAACTCGCTGGCGTTCGCGGGACGCCCTGTGGCTTGTCCTGCCTGCGGCAGCGGGGGTGGTCATAGGCATTCTTTGGTGGATCCTGGCGCCGGGCGGAGGAAACCTGGTATCGGGCAACCCCGAACTGGCAAATCCTGCAAACCCTGATTCGTGGTTGCCGCGCGACTTGGTCCTTGCCGGGCTGATGTTGGTGGCCGGGTGTGTCACCGGTCTCATGCTCGACGGAAAGCTCCAGGGGACTGGGATCGGCAGGCGGTTGGCGTTGGCGCTGGCAGGGGGCGCGGCCGGCGCAGCGGTTGCCTGGGTGGTGGGCTTGGTTGCAGCGCAGCTATGGGGTCCCGCTCCGGACCCTTCCCTGGGTGCGGACTACGGTTTCACCCTTCGCTCCTACGCCGTCCTCGTCCTGTGGCCCGGCGCTATCGCCTTCGTGACGTTCGTACTTGCGCTGTTCGGGGTTCTTTCCAGGAAGCCCGTAAAATAGCCGGGTGACCACTTCTTCGGATACCTCCGCCCCTGCCGCTGCATCCTTGAACTTCCGCAGTATCGATTTCCGCGGCCGCCACCTCTCGCTGGCTGAGCTGCGCGCTGCGGTACCCAGGGCGAAGCATCAGACGATGGCAGATGCGGAGCAGAGGGTCCTGGACATTATGGGAGCCGTCCGCAGCCGCGGTTTTGCCGCTCTGACTGAACTTGCAAGGAACTTCGACGGCGTTGAACAGTCCCACCCGCGCGTACCGGCGGAGGCACTGGCCAAGGCCCTGGCTGACATTGATCCCACTGTCCGCGCCGCGCTGGAAGAGTCGATCAGCCGGGCCAGGCAGTTCGCCGATCAGCAGCGTCCAGCCAATGTTGACGTCGCTTTGGCTGATGGCGCGGTTGTCAGCCAGAACTGGATTCCCGTGGGGCGTGTTGGGCTGTATGTCCCGGGTGGTCTCGCGCCCCTGGCCTCCTCCGTGATCATGAACGTTGTTCCGGCCGTGGCTGCAGGTGTCGAATCCATCGCCCTGGCTTCGCCGCCTCAAAAGGACTTCGGCGGCCTCCCGCACCCAACCATCCTTGCGGCGGCAGCGCTGCTGGGAATCGATGAGGTCTACGCAATTGGCGGTGCCCAGGCAATCATTTCGTTTGCCTACGGCATCCCCGGTTCGGAGGGAGTACCTCCTATCGAGCCTGTGGATCTCGTCACGGGGCCTGGCAATATTTTCGTCGCCACTGCCAAGAGGCTGGTGAAGGGAGTCGTTGGCATCGATTCCGAGGCAGGAACTACTGAGATCGCTATCCTGGCCGATTCCACTGCCCAGCCCGCGCTGGTGGCTGCGGATCTCATCAGCCAGGCCGAGCACGATCCCAAAGCCGCCTCTGTCCTGGTGACGGACTCCGCTGACCTGGCGGACGCCGTCGTGGGTGAATTGGCACGCCAAGCAGCCGCCACGAAGCACAGCGTGCGCGTCCTTGAGGCACTCTCCGGTCCGCAATCGGGTGTAGTGCTGGTGGATGACCTGGAACAGGGGATTGCGGTGTGCAATGCCTACGCCGCTGAGCACCTTGAGATCATGACGGCGGACGCACCGGCGGTGGCGGCGCGGATCCGCAACGCAGGCGCCATTTTCGTGGGGGACTACAGTCCCGTGAGCCTTGGCGATTATTGTGCAGGGTCCAATCACGTGCTGCCCACCAGCGGTACCGCTGCCTTCTCCTCGGGACTGAACGTCACCACCTTCCTGCGCGCAGTGCAGGTCATCAATTACAACCGTGCGGCTCTGGAGCAGGTCAGTGGCCACATCGTGAGTTTGGCTGGGGCCGAGGATCTTCCAGGCCATGGGGATGCGGTCAGGATCCGCTTCAGCGGGCGAAGCTGACATGGAAACCACCACACGCTAAACGGGGCCTGACCACAACATATACGGGTCAACACCACTACATGTAGTAATTACAAGCTTGTCATTACAGTGTCATCGAACGTAAACTGGTGCCGGAAGAGAATCTTCCGGCACCTTTGCGTTTTCGGCACCCTGCCGAAAGAACGCGGGCCGGAACTGATCAGGGGAGGCCCAGCGTGTACTGTCCGTTCTGCCGGAATCCTGACTCACGCGTCGTTGACAGCCGCATGGCCGACGACGGAACTTCCATCCGGCGCCGCCGGCAATGCCCTGAGTGCGGGCGACGCTTCACCACGGTGGAAACCACCAGCCTGTCCGTCATCAAGCGTTCAGGAGTCGGAGAGCCGTTCAGCCGCATCAAAGTCATCAGCGGTGTGCGGAAAGCGTGCCAAGGCCGCCCTGTCACCGAAGACGATCTCGCCATGCTGGCGCAGGAAGTCGAGGAGAACATCCGCTCTTCGGGTGCCGCTGAAATCGACGCTCACGAAGTAGGCCTGGCCATTCTCGGTCCGTTGCGGAAACTGGATGAGGTGGCCTACCTGCGGTTCGCGAGCGTCTATCAAGCATTTGAGTCGCTCGAGGACTTCGAATCCGCAATATCCTTGTTACGGCATGAGGCCCAAGCCCAGGCTAAAGCCGGGACGCAAGCCAAAGCCGGGGCCAAGGAAGCTAAAGGCTCCGAGAAAAGCCAGCTCTAGCGGCCGCCGGATACGGGGAGGACTGCTCCAGTAATGTAGCCGGCCTCGCCGGACATTAACCACATCACAGCTGCTGCCACCTCTTCAGGTTCAGCGCCCCGGCCCATGGGAATGGTTGGATTGAGCCGCTCAACGCGGTCGGGCATTCCTGCAGCTGCGTGGAGTCCGGTGTTGGTGCTGCCGGGAGCCACGGCGTTGACACGAATGCCCTGCTTTGCCACTTCCGCTGCCAGGCCCACCGTCAAAACGTCCACGGCACCTTTCGACGCCGCATAGTGAACCCATGTCCCGGGGGAGCCCGCTTTCGTTGCCGTCGAGGAGATGTTGATGATGGAACCACCCGGGCCGCCGTGGTCGGTAGATAGTCTTCGGACTGCTTCCTGGCACATGAAGATCATGCCGGCGACGTTCACATCCATGACGCGCTGCACTGTCTCTACAGGCACGTCGGCCAGCGTTCCAATCAGATTGCCCGTAATAGCCGCATTGTTGATGACCGCTGTTACCGGACCCCAAGCTGCAGCTGCGTCGAACAGACGCCCGACGTCGGCGGGCTGGCTGACGTCGCCCTGCACGGCCACCGCCTTGCCCCCCTGTGCCTGGATGTCCTTCACCACCGCATCAGCACCCTCGGCATCCAGGGAGTAGTTGACCACGACGCCATAGCCGGAACGTGCCGCCGCGTTTGCAACTGCCGCGCCAATTCCGCGGCTGGCGCCCGTTACGATCGCGATTCCAGCTATGGCGTCGTTGTCCACAGTCACTTCGCGGCTACTTGGCGAGTTTGTGGTGCAAAGCGACCTCAAGGGCGGCGCCCACGATGCCGGCGTCGTTCTTCAACTTGGCGGTGACAATGTTGGTGCGCAATTGCAGGTGCGGGAAGTATTCATCCGAGCGCTTGGAGATGCCGCCGCCGATAATGAAAAGTTCGGGGGAGAACAGGAACTCGACGTGCTGCAGGTAGCGGTTGAGCAGGACGCCGTATTCGTCCCAGCTCAAGCCATCGCGTTCGCGGGCCACGGCTGAGGCCTTGGTTTCGGCGTCGAATCCGTCCACCTCAAGGTGGCCGAGCTCGGCGTTGGGAACCAATTGACCGTTGAAGATGAAGGCGGAGCCGATTCCCGTGCCAAGCGTGATGACGAGGACGGTGCCGTCCACGCCCTCGCCGGCGCCATAGCGGGCCTCTGCGAGGCCCGCGGCGTCGGCATCGTTGATGACTTCGACGGGACGGCCCAGACGGTCAGTAAACTTCTTGTCGATGTCGGTGCCCAGCCAGGACTTGTCCACATTTGCGGCAGAGTTGACCACGCCGTGCTGGATGATGCCCGGGAACGTGACACCCACAGGGGAATCAGCGGCAGGGGCGTCGGGGCGGCTGGAAAGTTCTTCGACGATCTCTGCCACAACTTCGGCAACTGCTTCGGGGGTGGCCGGCTGCGGCGTGGGAACCCGGAAGCGTTCGCCGATCAGCTTGCCCTTCTTGAGGTCGACGATGCCGCCTTTGATGCCCGTGCCGCCGATGTCGATTCCGATCAGCGGAGCGTTCTTGTGGGTCTTCTCATCCTTCTTGGACAATGCAATTCCGATCATGGCAGGAGGGGTGGGCATGGCGCAGCCGCCCGGGGCTGCGATGGACCTTCCGGAAAGCTAGGGAAGGGTCAGGATTTCCGCGCCGGTCTCGGTGACCAGCAGGGTGTGCTCGAATTGGGCCGTGCGCTTGTGGTCCCTGGTAACAACCGTCCAGTCGTCGGACCACATATCCCATTCGATCGTGCCAAGGGTCAGCATGGGTTCGATGGTGAAGACCATGCCTGCCTCGATCACGGTGTTGTACGCCGGGGCTGCGTCGTAATGCGGAATGATGAGGCCTGTGTGGAACGCCTCGCCAACACCGTGGCCAGTGAAATCCCGCACCACGCCATAGCCGAAGCGCTTGGCGTAGGACTGGATCGCGCGGCCGATTACGTTGATTTCGCGGCCCGGGGCCACGGCCTTGATGGCCCGGTTGAGCGACTCCTGCGTACGCTCAACCAGCAAACGGGATTCCTCGTCCACGTCGCCAACCAGGAAAGTGTAATTCGTATCTCCATGTACTCCGCCGATGAATGCGGTGATGTCAATGTTCAGGATGTCCCCATCCTGAACCACCGTGGAATCGGGGATGCCGTGGCAGATAACTTCATTGAGGGAAGAGCAGAGGGACTTCGGGAAGCCCCGGTAGCCCAGCGTGGAAGGGTAGGCATTGTGGTCCACAAGGAACTCATGGCCAATCTTGTCCAACTGGTCCGTCGTCACGCCGGGCTGGATGTGCTTGCCAACTTCTACGATGGCCTGGGCAGCAATCCTGCCGGCGATACGGATCTTCTCGATGGTCTCCGCTGACTTCACTTCGGAGCCGGTGAACTTGCTGGGTGCCTTCTTGCCGACGTACTCGGGCCGGGGGATCGACGCCGGGACGGGCCGTTCAGGGCTGATGATTCCCGGAGTGAGCGTGCCGATGGGTGCGGTCGAAGCAAGAGAAGGCATAGATTGATCATATAAGGCACACAAGAGACGCAAGTAACAAAGCGCGGCTGGGCCCACGTGACTGACGCCAACGTTACGCGTTTGAGGGCAAACGGGACGAGGAGGAGACGTGACGGAGTACTGGTACAACGTCAAGACGCATGAGATCGAAGAGGATGCCATGTCCGATTGGACACAGCTGATTGGCCCTTACAAGACCAGGGAAGACGCCGAGCACGCGCTGGAAAAGGTCAAGCAACGCAACGATGCCTGGGACGCCCAGGACGACGACTAGGACGCCCTGACTTAGCTAGAAGGAATGCTCGGGTCCGGGGAATTCCCCGGACCTGACGTCCTCTCCAAAGGCTGCGGCGGCGTCAGTGAGCGTGGTGCGAAGATCTGCATACTGCTTGACGAACTTCGCCATCTTGCCCCCTCTCAGTCCAGCCATGTCTTGCCAGACCAGCACTTGGCCGGTGGTGCTCTTGCCCGCTCCGATGCCTACGGTCGGTACGCGCAACGCGGCATCGACGGCAGCAGCAGTATCCGCGGGCACCATTTCCATGAGGACGCTGAAGGCGCCTGCGTCCTGCAAGGCCACTGCGTCCTCGATCAGCCGCTGGGCGTCATCGCCCCTGCCCTGGACCCGGTAGCCACCCAGGGAATGTTCACTCTGGGGAGTGAAACCAATGTGGGCCATGACAGGAATGCCTGCCTGGACCATGGCCTTCACAGTGTCTGCATAGTAGGCAGAGCCTTCGATTTTGACCGCGTGGGCCAATCCTTCCTTGAGGAAACGGACGCCTGTGGCGACTGCCTGCTCGGTTGAAACCTCGTAGCTGCCAAATGGCAGGTCCGCCAGGACGAGGGCGCGCTTGGCTGAACGGCTTACCGCCCGGCACAGGGGCAGCAGCTCGTCCACAGTGACCGGAAGGCTGGTCTCATTGCCGAAGACGTTGTTCGAGGCGGAGTCGCCCACCAGGAGTACTTCGATGCCTGCTTGGTCGAAGATCTCGGCGGTGTATTGCTCGTAGGCGGTGAGCATGGCGAAGTGCTCGCCGTTGTCCTTGGCCTGCTGAAGGTGATGAATGCGCACCCTGCTGACCTGCTTCTTGGCGCCCCCTGGAGGTGCCTGGACTGACGCCGCGGGGCCGGTGCCATACGGCGCGGGGACTTCGGCGGGCGTGGTGGACTCAGGAAGGTTGCTTGGGGCCATGGATAGAGCCTAAGCCGTGCCGACGACGCCTGCCAGCAGTGTGCCAAGGGTCACTGTTTGTAAACGCTGTGTTACGCGCAGCTACTGCGGCGGCATTCCCACCGAATGCTTAGTAGAGTGAAGTCTGAGCTGCCGTGGCTTCAATGATGGGAACTGCGGCATGGACACCGAACCGGAAAAGAGGCCCTATGGACCGCCAGCAAGAGTTCGTTCTGCGGACGATCGAGGAGCGTGACGTGCGCTTCGTACGCTTGTGGTTCACCGACGTCGTGGGTTCGCTGAAGTCCGTGGCACTTGCGCCTGCTGAAGTCGAAGGTGCCTTCGAAGAGGGCCTGGGATTCGATGGCTCGGCGATCGAGGGCCTCGCGCGGGTTTTTGAGTCGGACATGCTGGCACAGCCGGACCCCTCAACCTTCCAGATCCTGCCTTGGCGCGGTGAGACCGAGCAAACGTCCAGGATGTTCTGCGACATTCTGACACCGGACGGCGAGCCGTCAGCAGCGGATCCCCGCAACGTCCTTAAGCGGACCCTTGCCAAGGCCGCCGATATGGGTTTCACCTGCTACACGCACCCTGAAATCGAGTTTTACTTGCTGAAATCAAAGGAGCTTGGCCCCAACGGCGCGCCGGTCCCGGTTGATGAAGGCGGCTACTTCGACCACGTCCCTGGGGGTGTTGCGCAGGACTTCCGGCGTACCGCGGTGACCATGCTGGAATCGGTGGGTATCTCGGTGGAGTTCAGCCACCACGAGGGCGGCCCGGGCCAAAACGAGATTGACCTGCGTTACGCGGATGCCCTGCAGACTGCGGACAACATCATGACCTTCCGCACGGTCATCAAGGAAGTTGCCCTGCAGCAGGGCACGTATGCCACGTTCATGCCCAAGCCGTTTACGGACCACCCCGGCTCCGGAATGCACACACACTTCTCGCTCTTCGAGGGGGACACCAACGCATTCTTTGAGGCCGGCGCGGAGTTCCAGCTGTCCAAGACGGCCCGCCAATTCATTGCCGGTATCCTCAAGCACGCTCCCGAGTTCACGGCGGTCACCAACCAGTTCGTCAACTCCTATAAGCGGCTCTGGGGCGGCGGCGAAGCACCGAGCTATCTGAGCTGGGGCCACAACAACCGCTCCGCTCTGGTGCGCGTGCCGTTATACAAGCCCGGCAAGGGCCAGTCGGCGCGCATCGAGTACCGCGGCATCGACTCCGCGACCAACCCGTACCTGGCCTATGCCGTCCTTTTGGGTGCCGGTTTGAAGGGTATCGAGGAAGGCTACGAACTTCCGGCAGCTGCCGAGGATGACGTTTGGTCGCTGACCACCGCAGAGCGCAAAGCCATGGGCCACGCTCCGCTGCCGGCCAGCCTCCACGATGCCATCCGTGCCATGGAGGAATCGGAACTGGTGGCCCAGATCCTGGGTGAGCAGGTCTTCGAACACTTCCTGCGCAACAAGCGCGCGGAATGGCAGGACTACCGCCTTCAGGTCACGCCGTACGAGCTGCAGCGCAACCTCGGCATTCTGTAGGCAGGGCCAATGAGCCTTGCACGTCGGCTCATCTCAGCCGGATTCAGTGACCTGGAAAAGGGCGAGCGTTTTCTTGCTGCCCCGGAATTGGAAGGCATCGAACAGGATGCCCTGTTCGCCGGGCTCTCCTTGGCGGCGAGCCCGGATACCGCGTTGCAATCACTTGTCCGGCTGATTGAGAAGAACCCTGGCCTCAAGAAGTTGGCGGGCGCTGACCCGGACACAAGCGAATCCCTGTACCGGCTGTTGGGGGCATCGGAGGCGCTGGGTGAGTTCCTCATGCGCAGGCCGGAGCATCTGGATGTTTTTGACGCCCGGGTCAGCCCGGAGCCACTCCCGGCATCAAGCGAAGAGCTCAGGTCCCTGCTTCTTCGTTCGGTCAAGGCCGAGCCAGGTGCGCAGCGTCCGGTGGCTGGGTTGACGGGGCTTCCGGCGTATGCCGCCTTGCGGACGGCGTATCGCCGCGGGCTAACGGAGCTTGCCATTAAGGATCTCTGCGCTGCGTCGCCGCAGGACTTCATGCCCGCTGTGGGTGCAGAGCTCGCCGATCTCGCCGGTGCCGCCATTGAAGCTGCCCTTGCCGTTTCCCGGGCCGAGGCGGCCGCCCAGTTCGACGCCTCGGAGGTGGCCGACGTCGGGCTCGCAGTCATTGGCATGGGCAAGTGTGGTGCCCGCGAACTTAACTACATTTCCGACGTCGACGTCATTTACGTCATCGAGGCAGAGGACTTGGACGACGCCCGCGCCGCGACCATCGGGACCGCCCTGGCGTCCGGCATCTCGCGGGCGATTTCCTCATCCGCGCCTGAGCCGGGTTTGTGGGAAGTGGACCCCAACCTTCGCCCGGAAGGAAAATCCGGGCCGTTGGTGCGGACCCTCCCCTCACACCTGAGCTACTACGCCCGATGGGCCGAGAGCTGGGAATTCCAGGCGTTGCTGAAGGCCCGTACGATTGCCGGCGACCGGGAACTGGGCCAGCGCTATGAAAAGGCAGTGGAACCACTCGTGTGGGCGTCCGCCGGCCGTGATGGCTTCGTCGAATCCGTCCAGGCCATGAGGCGCCGGGTCACGGACTACATTCCGGCCGCCGAGGAACAGCGGCAGATCAAACTTGGGCGTGGCGGGCTGCGCGACGTCGAATTCACTGTGCAGTTGTTGCAGCTGGTTCACGGCAAATCGGACGAATCTCTTCGCTGCCGCGACACCACCTCGGCCATCGCGGCACTGTCCGCCGGCGGCTACATCGGACGTGCCGATGCGGCCGGTTTCGACAACGCATATCGCTATCTTCGGCTTCTGGAGCACCGGATTCAATTGTTCCAGTTGCGCCGGACCCACCTCATGCCAGTGGCGGAGGATGCGCAGCGGGTGCTGGCGAAGGCTGTCCTGGGGCCTTTCTCGCTTGAACGCCCCCATCCTGACCAGCTGATGGCCACCTGGCAGAAGACCAAGCGGTCCGTTCGGGAACTGCACGAGCGTATTTTCTACCGGCCGCTGCTCAACACCGCGGCGAAACTCAGCAGCGAAGATGCCAAACTGAGCCCGGAAGCAGCCCAGGGCCGTCTTGCCGCCCTCGGCTACCTCGATCCCAAGGGCGCAATGCGTCACATTGAGGCGCTGACTGCCGGTGTAAGCCGACGTGCGGCACTGCAGCGGCAACTGTTGCCCATTCTTCTAGGCTGGCTTGCCGAAGGCGTGGATCCCGACGCCGGGCTCCTGGCGTTCCGAAGGGTCAGCGAAGCGTTGGGCACCACGCACTGGTATCTGGGGATGCTTCGTGATTCCCAAGCGGCAGCCGAACGCCTCTGCCAGGTCCTTGCCAATTCCCGGCTCATTTCGGACCTCCTGGAAGTCTCACCGGAGTCCGTGGCGTGGCTTGGCAGCGACAAGGACCTGGCTCCCATTCCCTTTGAAGCGCAATGGCAGGAAATCCGGTCCAAATTGTCCCGGCACCCGGATCCGGAGAGTGCCATGCGCCTCATCCGGTTGATCCGCCGCCGGGAGATTCTGCGGACCGCGATTGCCGATAGTGCCGGTTTGCTTGACCAGGACGCCGTGGGACTGGCGTTGGCCGAAACAGACCGGGCGGCCGTGCTCGGAGCCCTGCATGTGGCCGAAGGCATCGCTACCCAGTCCGATCCTCTGAAAACCGAGGTTCTGGTGGTGGCGATGGGCCGGCAGGGTGGCCGTGAGATCGGCTACGGCTCAGACGCCGACGTCATGTACGTTCATCGTGCCCGGCCTGGATTCACCGATGAGGAAGCGCAGGAGCAGGCGACGGCGATAGTCGCCAAAGTCTCCAGCCTCCTTACCCAACCGCTCAAGCCCGCCATCATGGCCGAGCGGGTCTTGATGGTGGACGCGGACCTGCGGCCCGAAGGCAAGAACGGCGCCATGGTCCGGTCTTTGGAGTCCTACGCCGAGTACTACCGCCGGTGGTCACTGATATGGGAAGCGCAGGCGCTGCTGCGGGCGCGTCCCATGGCAGGTTCAGACGACCTGGCAGTGGACTTCCTTCAGCTTATTGATCCCATCCGCTACCCGGCTGAGCTCTCCGAACAGGATGTCAGGGAAATCAGGCGCATCAAGGCGCGCGTGGAATCGGAGCGGCTGCCTCGTGGCGCTGATCCGGCCCGGCACGTGAAGCTTGGCCGCGGTGGATTGAGCGATGTTGAATGGCTAGTCCAGCTCATCCAGTTGCAGCATGCGGGCAAGCAGCCTGCATTGCGCACTACGTCCACGTTGGAGGCACTTGCGGCGGCCGAGAACCTTGGGCTTGTAGGCAAGGACGACGCCGGACTCTTGCGGGAGGCGTGGAAGCTCGCCAGCCGCATCCGCTCGGCAAACGTCATCGTGACAGGCCGGGCCTCGGATGTACTTCCATCGTCGCGGAGGGACCTTGAAGCTGTGGCGCGTTGGTGTGGCTACGCGCCCGGGGCCGCAGGGCAGTTCGAGGAGGACTACCTGCGCCTTAGCCGCCGTGCCAGGGCTGTCTTCGAAAAAGAGTTCTACGGTAACTGAGGCCGGCTGGTGATGAGTATCTGGCTTATTCCCCTCAAGCTGCTGGACGATGACGCGCGCGCCATTCAGTTGGGGGCGGTGGCGGAAATGGCGGTGGAGCAAGCGCAGCGTGATTTCGTGGGGGACCCCCTGCGCATGATGCTCATCAGCCTAGAAGAGGAGTCCCGGTTGCCCTATGTGATTGAGTCCGAAGGGGTGGGGGTGGGAGTGCTGACCCTCCAAACCGGGGCCGCGAGCCTTGCGGGGTGGCCGAACGACGATTCGGCGTGGCTTCTCAGGGGATTCCTTATCGACTCGAAATGCCAGGGGCGGGGCCTCGGGACGCTGGCCGCGGGGGCTGCGATAGACGAGGCCCGCAAACTGACGGTCAGGCGGGGTGGCGGCCAGGCCGGCGTCGTGCTTTCTGTCAATGAGCGCAATCCGGCAGGCATTGCAGCCTATGCAAAAGCTGGTTTTGTTGACGCTGGCCGCTACCTTGGTGGCAACTCCGGCCCTCAACGCATCATGTACAAGGCCTTTGAGGATGCCCCCGTTTCGTCCTCGGGGGAACTGTTGTCAACCATAGTTGACGACGATCATCGCGTCAACTATGGTTGACGCCATGGAGGCGGGCAGGATGAAAACACTTGTTGGATCGAT
Source organism: Paenarthrobacter sp. 10L412 (assembly GCF_056395565.1). Taxonomy (NCBI): domain Bacteria; kingdom Bacillati; phylum Actinomycetota; class Actinomycetes; order Micrococcales; family Micrococcaceae; genus Paenarthrobacter; species Paenarthrobacter sp. 10L412. Next base: position 95,310 of record NZ_JBFTJT010000019.1, read on the forward strand.
GGACGGCATGGGGCCCGCGGAGGCGCTGTATGCCGTAGCTGAACTTCACAAGGAAGTTGGCAGGGCTGAGGCTTCCCTTGTACGCGCAGCCAGGCAGTCCGGTTTGTCGTGGGAGGCAATCGCACTTTGCCTCGGCGTGACCAAGCAGGCGGTTCATAAAAAGTACGGGAAGCAGTAGGACCAGTCCGGCCGACCAGCGACGGGGATCCCTTGGGGTCTGTTCGTCCGGGCATGGTGTCCCTTAGGATTCTCGCGTGACAGTCAGGCGGGATTCGGAGGGGGCACCCTTCTCAGATGCATCGTGCTTCCGGTGTGAGCAGGCAGGGCCGCACTGGTCTTCCCGGCATGGCCGCGGCGACGTCTATGCGTGCCGGCGCTGTTTCGCCACTTTTACTGACGCCGAGTGGCGGCACGATGATGGGGGAGCGCAGGGCCTTTTCGAAACCAAGTAGTTGGCTGTGCCGGAAGGGTAAAAAACGAGTACACACTACTCGTGCCCTGACCTGCCCTGGGTAGGCACCATATTTGCTATGACAACCTATGTGATGGAACAAGCGGCACTGGTTCACCGCTGTCAGTGCTGCGGTGAAGAAACCGATCGGGTGTTTTGCGCGGACTGCGCAGCTCCACAGCAACCTGGAGAAGTCCCGAAAACCAGGCACTAAAGACCAAAGGCAAGGTGCTGGTTCGTCCGTTGGAAAGCCTTATAGACTCGGTTCCGTAACTACTCTCGATGCTTAGGAGAAGTACATGGAATACAACGGAAGTTCGTTTGAGAAGGCTATTCCTGCTGGAGAGCTGGATCGCCGCCACGTGGGTCAATCCATTAGCTTTCAGCCCAACGATTTCACGGTTGTCTTCGGGACGATCGCTGGCATCGCAAGAACTGAGGCGCTTGTCTATTTGTCGCTCGATGGCGTCTCCGGCGGCACGCATTTGAAGGACGAGTACGACCTCCCGATCGATCAGCACGTCTACCTTCAATTGGATCCCCTGAGCACTGCGGAAAAGGGTTTTGCGGATGCCGCGAAGGCCGTCAGGGAGAAGCTGGACGAGTTCGGAAAAAACATCCGGGACCGTGATCAGGGCAAGGAATCCGAATAGATCGAAGTTCGCCACAGCCTTACGGCTTTTGCTGACTCGGGCGGCGGCAGCAAAAAGAAGGCCGGCAACAGGTACAAACCTGTTGCCGGCCTTCTTGACCGGGAACCTCGCTGGGTTCTGTGCAGACTAAACCTCGTTTAGCCGCCGGTGTTGCTAGACGCCGTAGTAGAGCTCGAACTCGTAAGGGTTCGGGCGCAGTGACAGCGGGCGAATCTCATTCTCGTACTTGTATTCAATCCAAGTATCGATCAGGTCCTGGGTGAAGACACCGCCAGCCTGCAGGAACTCGTTGTCCTCGCGCAGGGCCTCGAGGGCTTCTTCCAGGGAACCCGGAGCCTTGGGGATGTCCTTGGCTTCCTCGGCCGGGAGCTCGTAGAGGTCCTTGTCGATGGGAGCCGGGGGCTCGATGCGGTTGCGGATGCCGTCAATGCCGGCCATCAGCTGGGCAGCGAAGGCCAGGTACGGGTTGGACGAGGGGTCCGGAGCGCGGAATTCGATGCGCTTGGCCTTCGGGTTGGTGCCCGTGATGGGGATACGGATACCAGCAGAGCGGTTGCCCTGCGAGTACACCATGTTGACCGGAGCTTCGAATCCCTTGACCAGGCGGCGGTACGAGTTGACCGTCGGGTTGGTGAATGCGAGGACTGCCGAGGAGTGCTTCAGCAGGCCGCCGATGTACCAGCGGGCGGTGTCGGAGAGGCCAGCGTAGCCCTTTTCGTCGTAGAACAGCGGGTCGCCGTTGCTCCAGAGCGACTGGTGGCAGTGCATTCCCGAGCCGTTGTCACCGAAGACCGGCTTCGGCATGAAGGTTACGGACTTGCCCCATGCGTCTGCGGTGTTCTTGATGACGTACTTGAACTTCTGGAGGTCGTCAGCAGCTGCAGTCAGCGTGGTGAACTTGTAGTTGATCTCTGCCTGGCCGGCGGAGCCAACTTCGTGGTGGGAGCGCTCGACCTCGAGGCCGGCCTTGTCCAGTTCAACGCACATGGCGTCGCGGAGGTCAGCCTGCTTGTCGGTGGGGGAAACCGGGAAGTAACCGCCCTTGACGGGGGTCTTGTAGCCGAGGTTTCCGCCCTCTTCCTTGCGGCCGGTGTTCCAGTGGGCTTCTTCAGAGTCGATCTTGTAGAAGCTGCCCTGCGGGGAGGACTGGTACTGGATGTTGTCGAAGACGAAGAACTCGGCCTCGGGGGCAAAGAACGCAGTGTCCGCAATACCGGTGGAAGCCAGGTACGCTTCAGCCTTCTCCGCTACGCCACGGGGGTCGCGGTGGTAGGGGTCGCCCGTACGGGGGTTCACGATGGAGAAGTTCAGCGCAAGCGTCTTCTCAATGCGGAATGTGTCGATGAAAGCCGAGGTCACATCCGGGATGAGCTGCATGTCGGACTCAGCGATGCCCTGGAAGCCGCGGATGGAAGATCCGTCGAAGAGCTGACCGTTCACGAAGAAGTCGAGGTCTACGCTCTTCGCCGGCACGTTAAAGTGCTGCTGGACGCCCGGAAGGTCGGTGAAGCGGATATCGACGAATTTGACGTCTTCGTCTTTGATGAACTTGAGGACTTCGTCCGCAGTCTTGAACATCTATGCTCCTTATGCATATCAAGTAACAGGCCCGGAAGGCCGCGTGAGCCAGCCCATGCCGGAGGCCCGGAGACACAAAAAATTCCCCTTGCCGCGGTGGCTAGCAACTCATACCACCTTAGGGAGATGGGATTTCCCGGGAGTGTCAGTATTGTTTCGGGCAGGTTACAGAATGATCTGTTGTGTAAACGGTAGTCGGCTTTCCGGTGTCAGGTCCACGCGGGTCCAGTGGGCGAACACTTTGGCGCAATATATGCCCAGACGAAGGCACCAAAGGCGGCCTTCGCCGTCGGACTGTCCGTCCGCCAACCGTTAGGCTTGGAGGGTGGTTGATCGAAAAGACATAGGCTCCTGGCTAAGCGGGCCGGACACATCCGGCATCTCCAAATACCCGGGTGAGAGACTCGGCCTTCCTGAGGCCGGACCAGGCTCGATGGCGCGTGCTGGGCGACGAATCCTGGGCATCGTGATCGACTGGACCATTGCACTGGTCATTAGCAACTTCGCATTTGGCGGCAACCAGTGGGCAACGCTCGCAATTTTTGCCGCGGAGCAGATTCTGCTGATCGGCACCCTTGGGTACAGCATCGGCCACAGGATTGCCGGCATTCATGTGGTCCGCTTGGGGGGAGGTCCCGCCGGCCCCCTGGCCGCTGTGGTGCGTACCGTGCTCCTCTGCCTGGTTATCCCTGCAGTCATCTTTGATCCGGATCAGCGTGGACTTCACGATAAAGCCATGAACACCATCCTCATTCGGATGTAGCGTCTTCAGTCCTCACCGGTTGGAACCAACCCCATAGCAAGCAAACACAAATAAAAAAGCATGGACCAATAAAAACCGCCCCTGTCTCCTTCGAGACAGGGGCGGTTTTTCGTGTGGGCAATCAAGCAACTACGGACAATCAGCGTCCGCGTGCAGCCTTGCGGTCCGGGCGAGCCTTGTAGGGGTCGATGCCCTTGGGGATCGGCAGGCGGGTACCAAGGGAGTTGATGCGCTTGGACACAGCGTTGACCTCCACCTTGGTGAGTTCGTTCTTCATCTTGCCCATGGTCTTGGCGAGTTTGTTCAAAGGCACCTGGCCCTCGCCGCGACCGGATTCCAGGACGTGGATGGTGACGTTGGGCAGGATGCGCGTCAGGCGCTTGCGCTCGGCTTCCACCAACGGCTTGACGCGATGCGTGGGACCTTCACTGACCAAAACGACGCCGGGACGACCAATTGCCATGAAGACGGCGTCCTGAGTGCGGGGGTTAACCGCGACAGGCTGGTCCTGCGTGACCCAGCCGCGACGTAGAGTACCCAAGGCCGCACCGGAAGCACCGGGCTGATTCTCGATCTGCGCGAAGGCAGCCTTCTCTGCGCGACGGGAGAGGATGAAAACGGCGGCCAGGAGACCCAGCGGAATACCGATAATGAGGCCGGTAACCCAGTTTTCCAAGAGGTAGCCGACGAGGAAGGCCACGGCAACTACCGCCAGGAAAGCCAGCAGCATGATCCACACAACCTGGGGATCATTGCGCCGCGTCATCTTGAAGACTTCAGCGATCTGCTTCAGCTGGCTCGGCTTCTTGGCCTTGGCTTCCTTGGGCTTGCGCTGGAACAGCCCACGCTTGGGGGCGTCGGCCGAGGGGGTCGATTTGCTGGAATCAGAGGAATTCGCCATAGTGCCTTAATTCTACGTGATGGACGCCGAAGGACCGGACGCCATTACGCTTGGCATCCGGCCCTTCGGTACTGCTTCATGGTATTGCTGGTGAAGTGTTTGCCGACCAGGGGTTAGGCGTGGGCGGCGAGGATGGTGGAGGCTTCCTGGCGGGTGGTGCCGGAGGACTCGATGTGGGCCAGGGCGGCGGGGATTTCCCAGCCCTTCTTGCGCATTGCGGTGGCCCACAGACGTCCGGCCCGGTAGGAGGAGCGCACCAGGGGTCCGGACATGACACCGAGGAAGCCGATTTCTTCGGCCTCGTGCTGGAGGTCCACGAATTCCTGGGGCTTGACCCACCGGTCCACGGGCAGGTGCCGTTCGGAGGGGCGCAGGTACTGGGTGATCGTGATCAGGTCACACCCGGCCGCGTGCAGGTCCCGCAGGGCTTCGGAGATTTCCTGGCGGGTTTCGCCCATGCCCAGGATCAGGTTGGACTTGGTCACCATGCCCAGGTCCCGGCCCTGGGTGATGACATCCAGGGAGCGTTTGTACCGGAACGCCGGGCGGATCCGCTTGAAGATCCTGGGCACGGTCTCGACGTTGTGTGCGAATACCTCGGGCTTGGAATCGCAGATCGCGGCGATGTGTTCGGGTTTGCCGGAGAAGTCCGGGATCAGCAGCTCCACCCCGGTGCCCGGGTTCAGTTCGTGGATCTTGCGGACCGTTTCGGCGTACAGCCAGACGCCTTCATCGGCGAGGTCATCACGGGCCACGCCGGTGACCGTGGCGTAGCGCAGCTGCATCGCCTGAACACTGCGGGCCACCTTGGTGGGTTCGAACATGTCCACCGGGGAGGGTTTGCCGGTATCGATCTGGCAGAAATCACAGCGCCGGGTGCATTCGGACCCGCCGATCAGGAACGTGGCTTCCTTGTCTTCCCAGCACTCGAAAATGTTCGGGCAAC
>NZ_JBFTJT010000020.1:0-98829 GCF_056395565.1 Paenarthrobacter sp. 10L412
AAACGCCCGGTCCCATTCCGAACCCGGAAGCTAAGACCCACAGCGCCGATGGTACTGCACCCGGGAGGGTGTGGGAGAGTAGGACACCGCCGGACACACATTAGGTCGAGACCCCCCAACCCACACCAGGGACGGGGGGTCTCCCATTTAACAACCAGCCACGCCCAGCGCGGGAAGCCCACGCAGAGGCGAACTCTCCTAGCCGGAGAAGAACTCAGACAACTCCGCGATGAGCTTGTCGGGCGCCTTGTTGGGGCCATCGTGCCCGAACCCGGGGAGGATGGTGTAGCTCGAGCCGGACAGGACGTCGTGGATCTGGCCGCACGCCACACCGAAGTAGGCGGGGCTCTTCTCGCCCACCACGATCAGCGTTTCAAGGGGCAACTCCAGGAACGGCTCAGCGGGCATATCCGCAGCTATCACTGCCTTGATTTCGCGGACTCCGCACGTCATCAGTTCCCGCATCTGCTTGCCCATGGGTGTTCCGGCGGTCAGCTTGGTGGCGAGCGTCAACATGGACAGGGGCATGCGCGCGAAGGCGCCACCTGTCTCCACTCCCTTGATGAGTACGGCGAGTCCGCGATCGTAGTCTCCTGCCGCCGTCGCGCGTTCATATTCCGGCGTCCAGTCGGCTTTGACGCTGTGGTTGACGGAGACAGCGGGATCGTAAACGGCGAGTCGCTCAACCGGTAAGGTCCGCGCCGCATGCAGTGCAACGGCGCCGCCGAAACTGTGCCCGAAAACGTCTGTGCTGGATGTGTGTTTCATGACCGCGTCCAGATCCCGGATGTCGGCTTCGAGTGTGTAGTCCTCGGGCTGGGGAGATGATTCACCGCGTCCACGGCGGTTAAAAGTATGGACAGGCCGGCCGAGGGACTCACTCAGTTTCTGCGCGAAACGTGTGTAATCGGAGGCCGTCACCATTGAGGCAGGCACGACCACGATGCCGGAGCCTGCAGCTGCCAGGTCACCGCCTGTAGTCAGTACCTCGAGGTGTCCGCCGTCCGTTGTGGTGATGATCTCGCGCGTCATGTCTTGAGCCTAACCGAGCCACCTGAACGCAGGCAGCATGCCGGACGTTATGTGGACAACAATCAGCTTTTGAAGTAGTCCGAAATGTCCATCACGAGTTCCTTCACAGCGGCTGGAACGGACCCGTGAAACCCTTTTGGCGATACCGCAAGGGTGCTTCCGGGAACAGCGGCGTGCAAACGCGCTGCGGTTACCTTGTAGTACTGCGGGCTCCTCTTACCCACCATGAAATGGGTGCTGGGAGGTAGAACGGAGAAATCGCGCGGACTTTCCGTGGCGTCGAAGGCAGCTTTGAGTTCTCCGACGCCGGATGGGAGGAGTTCACGGAACATCGTGTTGACCTTGGTTCGCGAAACCACTGCCATGAGGCCCACCAGAACAGGTTCAGGGATACGGGCCAGGGCACTTCCCGGATGCATTCCCTGCTTCATTCGGGCCAGCGCGAGATTGAGGTTTCCCTTGTTCACGGAGTCCTCGAAGCCGGCCATCCAGTCCGTGTCCATGCTTCCGTCGATGTTCACGGCGGCGTCGTAAACGGCGAGCCTGTCCGGTTGGTGGTGTGTGCCGGCAAACGCCTGTGCAGCGTTGAGGGCCACCGACCCGCCCAGGCTGTGGCCGAGGATGTTCCTTGCATCGGTGGCGTCCATGATGGTGCGCACATCCGCAATTTCCGTGACCATGGAGTAGTTGTGTGGTTGATCGCTGGAGTTGCCACGGCCCCTGCGATCGTAGACGTCCACGGCCCACCCATCACCGAGGCCCTTCGCGAGGGCAATGGAAAAGGGCCGATAGATCAGGGCTGTGAGGAATGCGCCGCCGATCAGGACCACGCGGCGCTCCCCGGGTGCGTCTTCCGCGCCGTAGCTGTACAAGGCGAGTTTACCGCCGTCGTGCGTTTTGATGGTGCGTTCCCTCACCGGTTTATCCTAGGGCGCGCTGGCATTGGGGCCGTGCCTCCTGAGAGGAAGCGGGCGATCCGGGCTGCAAGCCGCCTGCCTGGCCGCAGGGGACCTTCATGGAACTGCAAGGGCACAATAGCGAAGTCGATGACTGGAACCGCTCCAGCAAGGGTGCGGCCGGTTTCGGCGAAGTAGGACGGACTCCAGCCGCCGCTCAGCATGAGTGTTGGAGTCACGAGCGAGGTGAAATCGTGAAGATGAGCGTCGGCGTCGAGGACCGCGCGCATTTCGGCGACGGCGGTGGGCAACAGGGAGCGCATCTCCGAACCCAGCCGCGTCTGTGCAGAGAGGATGCTCAGCATCCGCAAGGCGCCCATCGGCAGGTAGGAGATGGGACCGGCAGTTCCCAAACCCTGCACCAGATGGGCCCACGCGTGGTCCAGTTGGCCTGCGGTAACTGCGGCTTCCAATTCCGGACGCCACCGGCCATGGAGATTTCCTGATAGCGAGACAGCGGCATCGTAGGTGACCAAGCGGTTGATCTTCGTGCTGCGAGCCGCCTGGAGCGCCACGAAGCCGCCGTAACTGTGCGCCACGACATCCGTTGAATCTGTCCTCCGCATCACTGCCTGAAGGTCCGCGATCTCGGTGCCGGCGGAGTAGCCGGGCGGTTGTGGCGCCGAATGGCCGCGGCCGCGCCGGTTGTAGCAATGGACCGGTCGCCCCAGCATCAGGCCCAGGGTCCGCGCGAAGGGCCAGTACAAGGAATCGGTCACCAAGGTGCCATGGACCACGACGACGCCGGACGGTTCCGCAGGCGCCTGCGAACCGGGAATCGAGGCTTTCGACGCCGGCCGGAACGTGTGCACCTCAAGCTGCCCGCCGCCGTCGTCCGTTTCAACTGTCCACGTCTCCACAGCCCGAGTCTATGTCCGGACGTAGAGGCCCGTAATCACCGGTAAACTTAAGGACTGTGACTTCCGCAAACACCCCAGCCCTGAACACCTCCGCAGAGCCCATCGACGCCAGCGAGCAGATGCGTATCCGCATGGACAAGCGCGCCAAGCTGATCGAACGTGGCACAGAGGCCTATCCTGTGGGCGTTGAGCGGACGCATTCCTTGAGTGAGATCCGCGAAAAGTATGCGCATCTGGAAGCCGACGAAACCACAGGTGACATCGTCGGCGTCACGGGCCGCGTCGTGTTCGTACGAAACACCGGCAAGCTCTGCTTCGCTACCCTCCAGGAAGGTGGCGTTGACGGCAAGGGCGTTCGTCTCCAGGCAATGCTGAGCCTGGCCAATGTGGGCGAGGAAGCGCTGGCCGATTGGAAAGCCCTGGTTGACCTTGGGGACCACGTTTTCATCAAGGGCGAGGTCATTTCCTCCCGCCGCGGTGAGCTCTCCGTCATGGCCGATTCCTGGTCCATGGCCTCCAAGGCCCTGCGCCCGCTCCCGGTCCTGCACGCGGAGCTTAACGAAGAAACCCGTGTCCGCCAGCGCTACGTGGATCTCATGGTCCGCGATGAAGCCCGCGAGATGGTCTACAAGCGCGCTGCCATCACACGCTCTGTCCGCGACACCCTTGACCGCCACGGCTACGTCGAGGTGGAGACCCCCATCCTGCAACTGGTCCACGGTGGCGCCACGGCTCGTCCGTTCGAGACGCACATGAACGCGTTCGATCAGAAGATGACCCTGCGCATCGCCACGGAACTCTTCCTGAAGCGCGCGGTAGTGGGTGGCATCGACCGCGTCTATGACATGGGCCGCGTGTTCCGGAACGAAGGCGTGGACTCCACGCACAGCCCCGAATTCACCACCCTTGAGTGCTACGAAGCCTGGGCTGACCAGTTCGTCATGGCTGAGCGCATGAAGGAAATCATCCTGAACGTGGCGGACGTGGTTGGTACCCGCACCATCCAGACCGACGCCGGCGAGATCAACCTCGACGGCGAATGGGCTTGGGTTGCGGTGTACCCGGGGCTTTCTGAAGCGATTGGCGTTGAAGTCACTCCCGACACCACGGTGGAGGAACTGTTGGCCATTGCTGCTAAGCACGAGGTCAAGGTGGATCCGAAGTGGGACGCCGAGAAGATCGTGGTTGAGCTCTTCGGCGAGATCGTGGAACCCACCCTGCTGAATCCGACATTCGTTTACAACTATCCGCCGTCCGCTCAGCCGCTTGCCCGTCCGCACCGCGAAGACGGCCGCCTGATCGAGGCATGGGACCTGATTATCGGGGGCATGGAGCGCGGCACAGCCTTCTCCGAACTCATTGATCCTGTCATCCAGCGTGAACGGCTTACGGAGCAGTCACGCCGTTCTGCGGCTGGCGACGTAGAGGCCATGCAACTCGACGAAGACTTCCTTCGCGCCCTTGAATACGGCGCCCCGCCCATGGGAGGTATCGGGCTCGGCATCGATCGCCTTGTGATGTTGTTCACCGGTGCGGGTATCCGCGAAACCATTCTGTTCCCCTTGCTGAAGCCCGAAGGACACTGATCATGGAATACATCGCAGTCCTGGCGCCATCGATCGTTGTTGGCTTGATCTTCTGGTTTGCCATGAAGTCCATCTTCAATGCGGACAAATCCGAGCGGCAGGCAGAAGCCCGCGCCCAAGCAGAGGCCAATTTGCGGAATTCCGGCCCTGAGGGTGAAGGCCCGGCAGCTAAATAGCCTGCAAATTGGGTGTCCTTAGCAGGAAACCCAAATGTGCCTTTGACGTGTGTGCTTGGCGTGAACGATAATCAGGAATAGGAACCCTCAAATTTCTGATTATCCAACCCTCCAAAAGAGAGGCTACTCATGGCACAGAAAGTTAAAATCATCCTCGTCGATGACCTGGATGAAGGGTCAGCGGACGAAACTGTCCGTTTCGGGCTGGACGGCGTTAGCTACGAGATGGACTTGTCCACCGCTAACGCAGAATCTTTGCGCAAAGCACTGGAGCCCTACGTAGCCAAGGCCAGGAAGACCTCTTCGGGCCGTGCAACACGTGGCCGTGCGACTGCCACTCGAAACCAGGATTCGGCACAGATCCGTCAATGGGCTCGTGACAACGGTTACACCGTAAACAGCCGCGGACGTATTCAGGCTGAAATTCAGGAAGCGTACCAGAAGGCCAATTCCTGATTCACCCGCCTTCAATGCCCCGGCAACTTCTGCCGGGGCATTAGGTTTTTAAGCCCATAGTTTGTTGTCAGGCCTTCCAAGGGGGTGCCTGGACCAAGCCTTGGAATATTCCGTGAATCGTTCCGGCACCTGCGGTGGGGGATTATCCGACCTTTTGGAACTGGTCAAAGCGCCTGCTCAAAGCGCCTGCTCAAAGCGCTTGCTCAAAGCAGGCGGGGCGCGTTCCTCGGCCTATCACTGCCCTGGGTGGCTGACCCACGTCCTTCAGGAGCCCTGACCACGTCCTTCCGGAGGCCGGCACGGGCGTGGGACAGGCGTTCCGCGGCCGGGCCTCCCTACCGCGAAGGGGGTGCCAGGTTTATTCCGCTGGGCGTCATGTTTCCCCTGTGGCGAACACGCTCCAAAAGTCGGGCTCCTGCACGTAGCATCAAAGTACGTCGTAGCTAGGAGTGTGGCGAAATGTTTGAGAGATTTACGGACCGTGCCCGTCGCGTGGTTGTCCTTGCCCAAGAAGAGGCACGGATGCTCAATCACAATTACATTGGTACCGAGCACATCCTCTTGGGTCTGATCCACGAGGGTGAAGGCGTTGCCGCAAAGGCGCTTGAATCCCTGAGCATTTCGCTCGATGGCGTCCGCGAACAGGTGCAGGAGATCATCGGCCAGGGCCAGCAGGCTCCGTCCGGGCACATCCCCTTTACCCCGCGCGCCAAGAAGGTGCTTGAGCTTTCGCTCCGCGAAGCACTGCAGCTCGGCCACAATTACATCGGAACCGAGCACATCCTGCTCGGTCTCATCCGCGAGGGTGAAGGCGTTGCTGCCCAGGTACTGGTCAAGCTTGGCGCGGACCTTAACAGGGTCCGTCAGCAGGTCATCCAGCTGCTTTCCGGCTACCAGGGCAAGGAAGCCGCAGGTTCGGGTTCCAGTCAGGGCCAGCCGGAGGGAACCCCGGCAGGCTCGGTGGTTCTGGACCAGTTCGGACGCAACCTCACCCAGGCTGCCCGCGAGAACAAGCTCGATCCCGTGATCGGCCGCGAGCAGGAGATGGAACGCGTCATGCAGGTCCTCTCCCGCCGTACCAAGAACAACCCAGTGCTCATCGGTGAGCCCGGCGTCGGTAAGACGGCCGTCGTCGAGGGCCTTGCCCAGGCGATTGTCCGCGGCGACGTCCCGGAGACCATCAAGGACAAGCAGCTGTACACGCTGGACCTTGGTTCGCTGGTTGCCGGCTCGCGCTACCGTGGCGACTTCGAAGAGCGCCTGAAGAAGGTCCTCAAGGAGATCCGCACCCGCGGCGACATCATCCTCTTCATTGACGAGATCCACACCCTCGTTGGTGCAGGTGCTGCTGAAGGCGCCATCGATGCTGCATCCATCCTGAAGCCGATGCTTGCCCGTGGTGAACTCCAGACCATTGGTGCCACCACGCTGGATGAGTACCGCAAGCACATTGAGAAGGACGCTGCTCTTGAGCGCCGCTTCCAGCCGATCCAGGTCAAGGAGCCTTCCGTCGCCCACGCGATCGAGATCCTGAAGGGCCTGCGGGACCGCTACGAGGCACACCACCGCGTAACGATTACCGACGGCGCCCTCGCCTCAGCCGCGCAACTGGCCGAACGCTACATTTCGGACCGCTTCCTGCCGGACAAGGCGATCGACCTCATCGATGAAGCCGGCGCACGCCTGCGTATTCGCCGCATGACCGCTCCGCCGGAGCTCAAGGCCATGGACGAGCGCATTGCCGACGTCAAGATGGAGAAGGAATCCGCCATCGACGCCCAGGACTTTGAGGGTGCCGCTTCGCTGCGCGACAAGGAGCAGAAGCTCATTGCCGAACGCGCTGAGAAGGAGCGCAACTGGAAGTCCGGCGGCATGGATGACATCTCCGAGGTTGATGAAGACCTGATCGCCGAGGTTCTCGCGAACTCCACCGGTATCCCCGTCTTCAAGCTCACCGAGGAAGAGTCTTCGCGGCTCCTCAAGATGGAAGACGAACTGCACAAGCGCGTCGTCGGCCAGGACGAAGCCATCAAGGCTCTTTCCCAGGCTATCCGCCGCACACGTGCAGGCCTGAAGGACCCCAAGCGTCCTGGTGGCTCGTTCATCTTCGCCGGGCCTACGGGTGTCGGCAAGACCGAGCTCGCCAAGGCCCTTGCCGAGTTCCTGTTCGGTGAAGAGGACGCCCTCATCACGCTGGACATGTCCGAGTACTCCGAGAAGCACACGGTTTCGCGACTCTTCGGTGCACCTCCGGGCTATGTCGGCTACGAAGAAGGCGGCCAGCTGACGGAGAAAGTTCGTCGCCGTCCGTTCTCCGTGGTCCTGTTCGACGAAGTTGAGAAGGCCCACGCGGACCTCTTCAACTCGCTCCTGCAGATCCTGGAAGACGGCCGACTGACCGACTCCCAGGGCCGCGTGGTGGACTTCAAGAACACCGTGATCATCATGACCACCAACCTGGGTACCCGCGACATCTCAAAGAGCGTCGCTACGGGCTTCCAGTCCGGCACGGATACCCAGACTGGCTACAACCGGATGCGCGCCCGGGTCACGGAGGAGCTCAAGCAGCACTTCCGCCCCGAGTTCCTCAACCGCGTTGACGATGTTGTGGTGTTCCCGCAGCTCACCCAGGACGAGATCATCGAGATCGTGGACATGTTCGTTACCCGCCTGGAGCGTCGCCTCAAGGACAAGGACATGGGCATCGAGCTCACCACGGCAGCAAAGGTTCTTCTGGCCACTCGTGGCTACGATCCCGCAATGGGTGCCCGGCCGCTGCGCCGCACCATCCAGCGCGAGATCGAGGACCAGCTCTCCGAGAAGATCCTCTTCGGCGAATTGCACTCCGGTGACATCGTTGTGGTGGATGTGGACGGCGAAGGCGACGACGCCAAGTTCACGTTTGCAGGCAACGCCAAGCCGCGGATCCCGGAGATTGCTCCTACCGCATAAGGCACACGTACGAATGCAAAGCCCCATCCGCTCCGAAAGGAACGGGTGGGGCTTTCGCGTCAGATGGCGTCTCGCTGGCGGTTCCGGAGGCATTTGCGTAGCTTGCGTCAAAGCGACGAAGGAGCAGCAATCGGCAAATGGCGCCAGCACCGCCAGTATCCACACACCAACCCCGGAATATCTGAAAGTAGTGTTTCACTATGAGTGAACCACTCTGTGATCGACGGCACAATGCGTGTTGAATCGGAGCATGGATTCGACTGACGCCCCAACCCCGGGCACGCCACCTGAAACTCCTTTCCACGACATCGACCACTACCTCTCCATCCCCAGGGTCAGTGGTCTCACGCTCAGCCCGGACGGCAAGCGCCTGGTCACTACCGTTTCAACCCTGAACGGCAAGGGCGCCGAGTTCGTCACTGCACTGTGGGAGATCGACCCCACCGGCCAGAGCCACGCCCGACGGATCACCCGGAGTTCCAAAGGTGAGGCCGGTGCCGCCTTTGCCGCGAACGGCGATCTTTACTTCACGTCTTCCCGCCCCGACCCCGAGAGCGCAGATCCCGACGCCGATCCGGTGAACGCACTGTGGCTGCTCCCTGCCAGTGGGGGAGAGGCTCGGGTTGTGCACGCTCGAGCCGGCGGGATCAGTTCCGTCATGGCGGCAAAGAACGCGGATGCCATCATCGTCAACGCCGAGGTTTTGGCGGGCTCCAGCAATGAGGAGAACGACGAAGAACGCCGCAAGGCCCGCAAAGACAACAAAGTGTCCGCCATCCTGCACAGTGGCTACCCGATCCGCTATTGGGACGCGGACCTGGGTCCTGCCCAACCGCGCCTGTTTGCAGTGGAGCCGGGCGAGGAGGAGGAAGCCGGCAAACCAACCACCATTGACGCACCAACGCCGCTTAAGCTGAGGAACCTGACTCCCGGCGTCGGCGGCTCGCTGCGGGAAGCCAAAACTGTGGTGAGTCCGGACGGCAAGACCATCTACACGAGCCTCACCAAAGCCCTCGCCAAGGCCGACAGCCGTGAGGTGCTGGCCGCCGTCGACGTCGCCACGGGAACCGTCAAGGTACTTCTGGACCGCGAGGGAATGAGCTACTTCCCTGGTCCCGTCAGCCCGGACAACCGCACGCTGGTGGTGGAGAGCGAGAGTGACACCACGCCCACGCAAGCGCCGCAGGTCAAGCTGCACCTGCTGGACGTATCGGGCAGCGAAACGACTGACCTGGAGCCGCTCGCGCACCAATGGGACCGCTGGGCTACTGCCTTGGCGTGGCTCCCGGAAGGCAATGCCATCCTGGTGAAAGCGGACGACGACGGCGCGTCGCCGGTTTTCCGGATCGACGTCGCTGACGGTGGAGTAACACGGGTGACGGAAGACGCTGCCGCGTATTCCGACGTCGTGGTTTCGCCGGACGGAACCACAGCGTACGCACTGCGGAGCTCCTACGAGTTCCCCCCTGAAGCTGTACGGATCGACCTCGCTTCCGGAGAGGTGGTGAGGTTGCAGGCACCCGCGGAACGGCCAACGTTCAAGGGGCACCTTGAACGTGTGGAAACGACGGCGGAGGACGGCGCTCGTGTGCCGGCGTACCTGGCGCTCCCTGAAGGTGCGTCCGGTGACAACCTGGCCCCGCTCCTGCTATGGATCCACGGTGGGCCCCTGGGCTCATGGAACGCCTGGACTTGGCGTTGGAACCCCTGGCTGCTGGTCGCCAAGGGCTATGCCGTGCTGCTGCCTGACCCTGCGCTCTCCACAGGCTACGGCCAGGAGTTCATCCAGCGCGGCTGGGGTGAATGGGGCAAGAAGCCCTTCTCGGACCTCATGGCTATCACCGATGCCGTAGTTGAGCGGGCGGACATCGACGAGTCACGGACAGCGGCGATGGGCGGGTCCTTCGGCGGCTACATGGCCAACTGGGTGGCAGGCCAGACGGACCGCTTCAAGGCGATTGTGACCCACGCCAGTTTGTGGGCCCTGGACCAGTTCGGCCCCACCACCGACGCCGCGCAGTACTGGCTGAAGGAAATGACCGTTGAGATGGCGATGGAGAACTCGCCACACCTCAACGTACGCAACATCAAGACGCCAATGCTGGTGATCCACGGAGACAAGGATTATCGCGTCCCGATCGGCGAGGGCCTGCGGCTTTGGTACGAACTCTTGTCCTCATCGCAGTTGCCCGCCGACGACAACGGCCAGAGCCCGCACCGGTTCCTCTACTTCCCCGACGAAAACCACTGGATCCTCCAGCCGCAGCACGCGAAGGTTTGGTACGGAGTAGTGGAGCACTTTCTGGCAAAGCAGGTGCTGGGCGAGGAGGTGGGCCTGCCGGAGGAGTTGGGGATCTAGAGACCGGAACGGGGGCGGCGGATCAGCCTGCGGACATACGGCGAATTCCGGTGGCGTAGGCGTCGAGGACTTCGAATATCCCGCGGTGCTGCCACACGCGGTTGCGGCCGCGGCCTGACGCTTCCGTCAGTACGCCGCGGTCCGTCAGGGCATCGAGTGCGCGCAACGCCGCCATCTCGCCAAGTCCGAGCTCGGTCACAAGGTACTTCGTATTCACTGCAGGCTGGCCGATCAGTGCGGGCAACACCCGCCAGGCCGCCGCGTCCGCGCGCAGCCCCGTCATCTTCGCGCGGGACTCCTCGAGTTGTGCGACAAGGTCGTCGACCAGCCGCGATCCGGTAGTTGCGGCGATCCGACTCGCCATTGCGAACTCTCGGACGATTGGGCCGGCATCGCCCTCCCGAAATGCGCCCAGTGCTGCGAAGTAGCGTGCGGTATCCACGAGGAGGCCCGCGGAGATCGGCACCACGGTTGAGTCCACCAGGCCCTTGTTACGGAGAATCGACTGCGCCAGTGCGCGCCCTGTCCGGCCGTTCCCGTCCGGGAAGGGGTGGATCGTTTCGAACTGGGCATGGCTGATCGCCACTTGGACGAGTACGGAGACATCCTGGCGATCGATGAACTTAACCAGGTCCGTGATCGCAGCGGGAATGCGGTCGTGGTGCGGGGCGACGAACTCGGCCACCCGTGGCCCTGCCTGACCAGGGCCGATCCATACCTGCTCGTCCCGGAAACGGCCGGCACCGGCAGGATCGAAGCCGCGCTGGTGGAGCATCAGTGCCTTGTGCATTGCGAGGATGGAATCCTCGCTGATGTCGTCGGCCAGTTGGAGGGCCGCCTCCATGGCTCGAACGTTGCCGATGACGGTGAGCTCGTTGGCTTTGCCGCCCTCGTCGATCTCGGCAAGAGCGAGCTGCTTGGCGGACGTCGTCAACTGTTCGATCTGTGAGCTGGAGGCAGACTCTGTGCGCAGCAGGATCGCCGTCATTGGCCCGAGCGCGGGATTGTCTCTACCAAGGGTCCGCTGCGCGTGCTTGTCGAACCCGACCAGCTGTCGAGTGGCGTCCTCGATATCGGCGGAATCTTCGCTGGAAATGAAGGGGGTCCAGTCGGCTATCGGCGCCGTGACGGCCGCCTGGTAAGGGCCGGTTTGGCGCTCCACCTCCGCGCGGGAGTACATCTCCGGCGCTCGCGGCTTCCAGTCGAAGGTCTCGAAGGAGACCGGATCGACCGGAATACCAACGCGCGGAGGTGTTGCCATGCACCCAGCTTACCAACACTTATCAAGCTAAGTGTTGGTAAGGGCTTCCAGTCCATCAACTAGGCCTCTTTAAGCGTGGGCGCGACAGCCCTTGCCAACAGATGAACCCATAAATGTTGGTAACCGCTCCTCCTTCTCAGTCACGAATCCGCGGCCCCGTCCCACGTAGCTAGGATGGGGGAGTGAATTCGACCTTTAGCCTTCGTCCTGCCCGTACTAGTGATGTGGCGGCGATTAAGAGGTTGGTCGCGCCTTTGGCGGAGCAGCGGATTTTGATGGCCAAGGAAACTGTGGCCTATTACGAGAGCCTCCAGGAATTCCGGATTGCCGAATCCCAGGACGGCGACGTGATTGGTTGCGGTGCCCTGCACGTTATGTGGGAGGACCTGGCCGAGATCCGCACTCTTGCCGCCGCGGACACGTGGCGGGGGCGGGGTGTGGGGCACGTGCTGGTGAAGGATCTCCTCGAAAAGGCCAAGGAGCTCGGTGTCAGCCGGGTTTTCTGCCTGACGTTTGAGGTTGACTTCTTCAAGCGCCATGGCTTCGAGGTCATGGAGGACCAGTCGGCCGTGGACCCGCAGGTGTACTCGGAGTTGCTGCGCTCGCATGACGAAGGCGTGGCGGAATTCCTGGATCTGGCCCGGGTAAAGCCCAATACGTTGGGCAATACACGCATGATCAAGCACCTGTAAGAACCCACAACAAGCGCTGACAGATACGGGGTTCAACCCTGCCCGGATTATGCGTGATTTAAAACCCCTTCTCTTATCTAAAGTTGATGGATAAACTGATCGAGGCTTGCTGGGGAGCTTCCGCCATTCGGTCAATCGAGAGAAGATCATGCAGTCCCACGCGTCCTTTTCGGGAATTTCAGAACTCCAACTCAGCGTGCGCGGTCCCGTGTTCACGCCTGCCGATCCCGGCTTCCAAGCCGAGGTAGCGGCCTTCAACCTCTCTACTCAACACCAGCCGGATCTTGCCTTCGGCGCCCTCGACGCAGAGGACGTTTCGGCGGCTATCAGATGGGCGGCGGAACGGGGAATACCCGTAGCCGTCCAGTCCACAGGGCATGGTGCAACCAACGCGATAGAAGGCGGGATGCTTATCAGTACCCGCCGGATGCTGGAACTCAGCGTCGACCCCCTTGAGAAGACCGCCAGAGTGGGGGCCGGTGTTCGGTGGAAGGCTGTGGTTGAGCTTGCTGCAACCTTCGGTTTGATGGGGCTCTGTGGTTCAACCAGTGACGTCGGCGTGGTGGGATACACGCTGGGCGGGGGCCTGCCAATCCTCGGCCGAAAGTACGGCTTCGCCTCGGATCATGTCATCGCTTTCGAGCTGGTCACAGCGGACGGCACCCAGCAAAGGGTTACTAAGGACGAGAACCCTGAGCTGTTCTTCCTCCTGCGAGGCGGCAAGGGCAATCTGGGCATTGTGACGGCCATGGAATTCCACCTCTTCCCAGCCGCAGACATCTACGCCGGTGGCGTGTACTTCGACGGCGGGCACGCCCCGGAAGTCCTTGGGGCGTTTAGGGAATGGGTGCCATCGCTACCCGCGGAGGCATCGGCGTCGTTGGCGTTTTTGCGCCTTCCGGAGATGGAGATGATTCCGGAGCCGTTGCGGGGAAAGTTTGTGATCCACCTCCGCTACGCCTACCAAGGCGACCTGGCTGCAGCGGCGGAGCTGCTGGAGCCCATGCGCCGAAGCGCCCCGTTCATGATGGACGCCACCGGCCCTTTGGAAGCAAGCCAATTCGACACGATCCACCAGGATCCGGACCAGCCAGTCCCCGTTCGCGAGCGTGGCTTCCTGCTTGACCGGTTGGACGAAGAGGCGTCCGAGGCAATCCTGCGGCACTTCGGTCCGGGCGTTGAGAGCCCGGTGTTGCTGGCCGAACTCCGGCTGCTGGGCGGTGCCCTCGCCAAGAGCGCGGAGGGCGAGGATATTGTGGGCGGACGTGACGCGGCGTTCAGCTTCTACATGGTTGCCATTGCCGCGCCTCCTGTTGTTGAGGTACTGCCCGCAGTTTTCGAAGCCGTGCACACAGACCTTCGTCCCGCTGCCAATCCGGGCACCTTTGTGAACCTCCATGGGCACTTTGTGGATGCCGAGGACAGGGAGCGCCCTTGGGGCCCCAGTGCGCGGGAGCGGCTTAGGAAGGCGAAAGCGGCGCTGGATCCGAAGAACATGTTCAGCTTTGGGCACGTAGTGGGCCTTCCTGCCACGGAACAGCCGGTTGTTATGGATCAGACCGTGCTGCTCGAAGACGTGGTCACTGCCGGCGGCGACGCCGCGCTGAACAATTAAGGGGCGGACCATGCAAGAGCGCGTCACGTTTCCGGACTTTTCAGCCTTCCAGATAGACATCCCCCACGGATCCTGGCCGAACGAATCCTTCTGGCCAGGGACCGCCCACTCGAACCCGGACTTGTACTCCGCATTTTGGCTCGATTTCCATGCCCGCAGTGACCCGGAATTCAGTCCTCCCGCCGCCGCGGAACCCGGGCACCACGAAGATTAACTGTGTCATTCCGGCAGGGGCGGGCTTTTGGGCCGTCCCTGCCGGCCTTTTAATGGGCGTCGGCGCCCTCTGCGCCAGCGAGGCCTACCCTGTGCCCGGGCGCCGGTAGTAGGGTCAGAGCACCAGCCACAGCACGTCCAGGAGCATCCCATGAAAAAGCTCATCAATGATCCACGCGCCGTGGTGGACGAGTCCGTCGAAGGCTTCGGCATGGCCCATGCCGACATCGTGGACGTCCATCCCGAGCCCAAGTACGTCATCCGGAAAGGCGCACCTGTTGCGGGCAAGGTTGCCCTGGTATCCGGCGGCGGCAGCGGTCACGAGCCGCTGCACGCTGGTTTCGTGGGCCTCGGAATGCTCGACGCCGCGGTGCCCGGCGCCGTTTTCACCTCGCCCACGCCGGACCAGATCATACCGGCGACCGTCGCTGTCGACTCAGGTGCCGGCGTCGTGCATATCGTCAAGAACTACACAGGGGACGTCCTGAACTTTGAGACTGGGGCGGAGATGGCACAAGCCGAAGGCGTACACGTGCGTTCGGTGTTGGTCAACGATGATGTCGCAGTGGAGGACTCCCTGTATACGGCGGGCCGCCGCGGAGTGGGCGGGACTGTCCTCGTGGAGAAGATTGCGGGTGCTGCCGCTGAGCGTGGGGACGGTCTTGAAGCTGTTGCCGCCATCGCGGAGCGGGTCGCCGCCAACGTTCGGACCTTGGGAGTCGCACTCTCTGGCTGCACGGTTCCCCACGCAGGTACGCCGAGCTTCGAGCTTGCGGACGACGAGATCGAGATCGGCATCGGCATCCATGGTGAACCCGGACGGCACAGGATCGCCATGGAAAGCGCCGACGCGATCACCGATCGTCTATTGGAGCCCGTGCTTGAGGATCTCGCCATCTCCTCCGGCGACAGGGTGCTGCTGTTCGTGAACGGCATGGGCGGCACGCCGCAGTGTGAGCTTTACATCGTCTATCGCCGGGCCGCCCAGGTACTCGCAGAGCGCGGCGCAACAGTGGAGCGCTCGCTGGTGGGAAACTACGTGACGTCACTTGAAATGCAGGGGTGCTCGGTGTCCGTGCTGCGCCTCGACGACGAATTGACGCGTTTGTGGGATGCTCCCGTTCACACCGCCGCCCTGCGTTGGGGAGCGTGAGCATGGGCCTGGGTGTTGATTGGGCAGTGGACTGGCTGAAGCTTTCGGCGAAGGCCATGGCAGAACATCGAACCGAACTGATTGAGCTGGACCGGGCAATCGGCGACTCGGACCACGGCGAGAATATGGACCGTGGATTCCAAGCCGTGTTGCAGAAGCTGGACGAGACGCCGCCGGAAACTGCGGGAGCCGCCCTCAAGGCCGCCGCTATGGCACTGATGTCCAAGGTGGGCGGAGCTGCCGGGCCGCTGTACGGGACGGCATATCTTCGGGCGGCCACGTCCCTAGGGGACACCGCCGATATTGATGCAGAGGCGCTGGCTTCCGCGCTCGCCGCTGCCCGCGACGGAGTGGTGGCCCGCGGCAAAGCCGAGACAGGCGACAAGACCATGATCGACGCGTGGACGCCGGCAGTGGAGGCAGCGCAGAATGCGGCGTCCGATGGCGGCGATGTAGTCGCCGTCCTGCAGGCTGCTGCCGAGGCGGCCGAAGTGGGGGCTGTGGCTACCGATCCGCTGGTGGCCCGCAAGGGCCGCGCAAGTTACCTCGGCGAGCGGAGCGCAGGGCATCGCGATCCAGGAGCGGCCTCCACGGCGTTGCTCTTGCGCGCAGCGGCAGCAGCGGCGGCCGGCTCCGCAGGAAACACGGGAACCGACGCCGTATGACAGTTGGGATTGTGGTTGTCTCCCACAGCAGCAAGATCGCTGAAGGTGCTGTGGAACTCGCCGCCCAGATGGCGCCCGACGTCGAACTCGTCGCCGCCGGGGGCACTGACGACGAACGGATTGGCACCAGCCTGGAGAAGGTGCTTGCCGCCGTCGAGCAGTCACTGATTGATGCCGGAGGCGAGGGCGTGGTTGTGCTGACGGATCTGGGCTCGGCAGTAATGACAGCTGAGTCTGCGATCGAGTTCGCCAGCGACCCCGACGCCATATTGCTTGCCGATGCGCCTTTGGTTGAAGGGCTTGTGGCCGCGGCCGTCGCGGCGCAGGGCGGGGCTGGCGCCGAGGAGGTGCGTAAGGCTGCCGAAGCGGTTGGATTCGGGACTCCTGCTGGTACTGACGCGCCTGGCGGTCCTTACGAGTCCCGGGAGCCGGATGCTGCCGGCGATTTCGAGCTCATTAATCCCATGGGCATCCACGCGCGGCCTGCGGCCAAAATAGCCGGTGGACTGTCCGGCCTTGACGCTGAGGTGACAATCAACGACGTCGACGGGACGTCCATGATGGCGCTCATGACGCTCGCCGCCGGGCAGGGTGCAAACCTGCGCGTGGAGGCCCGTGGCAAGGACGCCACAAAGGCAGTTCAGTATGTCGGGCGGTTGGTGGGCGAGGGGTTCGGAGAGATCTAACACGCCTTCATCAGGAGCAAATATTGCTAAGTACACTGATTAGTGATGTTGTAGAGGTACAGGTTCACTACAAGGAAGAGGTGCGACATGGGTGCTGACGACAAGATGGAGAACGCTGGCGAGAAGATCGCAGGCAAGGCTAAGGAAGCAGCTGGAAAGCTTACCGACAACGAACGCCTGGAAGCCGAAGGCAAGGGCGAACAGGTCAAGAGTGACCTCAAGGGTGCCGGCGAAAAGGTAAAGGACGCTTTCAAGCACGACTAGGAATTCGGGCGGGGTCGCAGCAGATGCAGCGGCCCCGCCTTCCTTTGCGTTTAACAAGGCTTGAACCGAACGATCAGATGGAGGATTCTTTCGTGAATTTGCTGGTGAAATTGTTCGGCCTGGCAGTCAGCCTTGGAGCTGGCGTGCTGGCAAACAAGACGCTTGAAGGACTCTGGGAGAAAAAGACAGGAAAACCTGCCCCCAAGGACGGAACTGATCTGAACGATTCCTTGCCGGGAGTGCTCGTGTTCGCTGTGGTCTCGGCGGGCGTTGGTGCAGTGGTTCACGTTCTTACCCAAAGGGGCACCAAAAGTGCGCTGGCCCGAATGAAGAAAACGGCAGACGAGGTTTAGCAAAAATGGCAATAGCCCGATACCCGAGTGTTGTTATTGATTGTCCGGATGCGCCCGCCCTTGCCGCCTTTTATGGCGAATTGTTGGGCTGGGAGGTGAAGGGCGAAACCGATTGGTTCGAGATCCGCTCCAGCGACGGGAACAACTGCATTGCCTTCCAACAGGTCGAGTCGTATCACGCGCCTGAATGGCCGGGGCAAACGGTTCCCCAGCAGATGCACCTTGATCTGATGGTGGAGGACCTGGACAAGGGCGAGGAAGTAGCTCTTTCGCTGGGGGCAAGCAAAGCGGAGCACCAGCCGGGGACCACCTTCAGGGTGTTCCTTGATCCGGCCGGCCACCCGTTCTGCCTGTGCCTTTCCTGACGCGGTGCGTGTCTGACCCTGCCGGCTCCTAACCCTGCTGGGCCGCCCACTCCTCGACGCGGCGGTTGCTTTCCTCTTCGGAGAGATCTTCCACGCGGGTCATGATGGACCAGCGGACGCCGAAAGGATCGCGGATGCTGGCATATCGGTCCCCTGAAACGAACGTGGTGAGAGGTTCGCGGATGATGGCGCCTGCTTGTTCCGCTCGTTGCACAAGTGCGTCTGCGTCCGGGCAGTAGAACCCCAGGGAGTAGCAGTCATCATCGCCGTCGGGCGCCGGGACCAGGTGGTATTCCGCGTTGGGTTCGCCCAGTTGAAGGTGACCGTTCCCGAGGTCCAGTTCGGCATGGACCACAACTCCGCCCATCTCAGTAGTGCCAACAATCCGCGCCCCGAAAACGTCCCGGTAGAACGCGATCGCATTTTTGGCGTCGGGTACGGCGAGGAAGGGCGTCAGGCTGGTCAGGCCATTGGGGACTCCGTGGGTAGTGTACTTGCCGTGGGCGGCCGTGGTTGGCTCAGTGCTTGTAGTATCTGTCATGTCCACGACGCTACGGGCAGGGCTGGCTGCGGCGCTTGGAAATTCGCGACAGACTTTGTTGGGGAGGGTCTCATGGATGGTTCGTTCAAGGGCATTCTGTACCCGGCACGGCTTCCCACTTTCAACCGTTTGGCGGCACCGGAGTCAATTGCGGAGCTGGTCCAGTGGTTCTGGATTCCCGAATGGGACATTGAGCCAGGCCGCACGTCCCGTCAGCATCTGATCGCCTACCCCGCGTCCAACCTCGTTGTGCAGTTGGATGACGTGGTCTTCTCGGGTCCTGCAACCCGCGCCGCCTATCGCGACTTGAATGGCCGCGGCTGGGCAGTGGGAGCGCTGTTGCGCCCGGCCGCTGTTCCGGTGTTCACCGACGATCCCGGCAGTTTGCGTGATGCCGAGGTGGCTTTGCCCTTAAAGGACCTCCACCGTTCTGTCGCACGGGCCATGAACGCCCCCGACGGCGGCACCCACCGCGAGCGGGCAGTGGACGCCTTTGCGTCGTGGCTGGGTGCCTTGGACTACTTACCTTCCGAAGAAGCCTTGCTGGCCAACCGGATGATGGACATTATTGCCTCCGACCCGGATTTGGCCCGGATTGATGACGTGGCGGCCCGGCTGGCTGTTTCGGGCCGGTCGCTCCAGCGAATTGCCAGGAAATACATCGGGCTCAGCCCGTCTGCGCTGATCCGTCGACGTCGTCTGCAGGATGCTGCCGAGAGGGCACGTCTGGACCCTTCCGCCGATCTTGCGGGCATCGCAGCCGAACTTGGCTATACAGATCACGCGCATTTGACGAACGACTTCCAGAAGTACCTGGGGTTCACGCCGAGCACATACCGGCGTGCTGTTGGCAGTTAAGCGTTCTCGCAGCATCCGCCATGACGTTGCTGCTGACTACACAGAAACGGGCACAGGTGGTTCCGTAGCCTCTTTGCTGGGTTCCGGCGTCGTGGTTTCCCCGCGGAAGGCGGCGAGCATCGCCTCGCGATCGAATTGTCCCTCCCACTTGGACACTACAAACGTGGCAACGCAGTTGCCCAGCAGGTTGACCACGACGCGCATGGAATCCATCAGCCTGTCGGCTCCGAGGAGCAATGCCACACCCGCAACGGGGAAGATTCCCAAAGCCCCGGCAGTAGCGGAAAGGGCCAGGAAGGCCGAGCCAGGGACGCCTGCCATGCCTTTGGAGGTCAACATCAGGATTCCGAGGGCAGCCAGCTGTTGGCCTAAATCGAGGTTATGGCCGAATGCCTGGGCAAGGAACAGCAACGAGATCGAAAGGTAGAGCGCGGCGCCGTCGAGGTTGAAAGAGTAGCCCGTGGGAACCACCAGCCCCGTGGTTGCGCGGGAGCATCCTGCGTTTGTCAGCTTGGTCATGATTCGCGGCAGCACTGATTCCGTGGATGCGGTGCCCAGCGCCAGCATGAACTCTTCGCGTGAGTACTTGATGAACTGCCACAGCGGAACGCGTGGATAAACCCAGGCCACGATGAACAGTAATCCGATGAAGACCAGTGCCGAACCGTAGCATGCAGCCACCAGCAGAGCGTACGTGCTCAATGAACCCAGCCCGTACTGGCCGATGATGAATGCCATTGCCCCGAAGGCGCCTACCGGGGCAACCCGCATCACCCACGACATGATCTTGAAGAAGAGTTCGAGGGTGGTCTCCATGAGGTCGATGACGGGCTTGCACTTCTCCCTTCCCACCACCACGATGGCAGCCCCGAAGAAGACCGCGAAACAGAGGACCTGCAGGAGCGTGTTGGATGCGAAGGCCCCAACCACGCTGGTGGGAATGATGCCCAGCAGGAATTGTCCGGCGTCCTTGGGCGGGGCCGTGGTGGTCTTGGCGTTGACTGCTTCCGCTGACAGGGAGGCCGGATCAATGTTCAAGCCGGCTCCCGGCTGGACGATGTTGGCCACGAGCAGCCCGAACGCCAGCGCGAAAAGTGTGGCCGCGGTGAAGTAGATGAGGGCTTTGACTCCCACGCGGCCAACGGACTTCACGTCACCAACGGCCGAGATGCCCGTGACGATGACCAGGAATATCAGTGGCGCAATGATCATTTTGATGAGTTGGATAAAGCCGTCGCCCAGGGGGCGAAGTGCAGACCCGATATCCGGCCAGAAGTAGCCAATGGCGACCCCCAGCACCACGGCCACCAGGATCTGGAAAAACAGGGATTTATGGAGTGGCTTCTTGGCTGGTGTGCTCACGGCAACATCGAGTGCGGGAGTCTTCATGGTGGCGCCTAACTGTGCGGGGCCATGAGGGGTCACGGCCTGGGGTCACACATGACGCTATGAGGGGCGTGTTTCGGAATTGCTAATTCCAACGCCACATTGTGTTTAATACCGGAATCAAGTTTTCACGATACGGAACTTTACTGCAGTTGAAGTGGTTGGCAGCCTTCCGCGAGTACCTCTGTCGGCTTTGGAGTCGGCTTATGGAGCGCATCGAGAAACAACCTGTAGGAGATGACCCCCGCACTTGCGGACCCGGTGGAGCAGCAGCATCTGTAAACGTGGGTCATCCAAGGGCCGGGGAGGAGAGCTCGAAGCCAGGAGTCGCACTCGGTCAACGAGAGCGGGGCTTGGATTCCACTGTCCTTGCGATGGGCAGCAATGGACACGGTTACACATGTTCCCGCTCGGGCCGGCCCAGGAGCGAACCATCCCCATTCCACGGTCTCGACGACGATCGTCACGTTGATGTTCTCGTCTTCAAATGATGAGGTGGGGCTCATTCGATAATGGCGTCGGCCGCTGTGGCGTGGGCCGGGTTGTGAAGACCCGCTGAGTGCCTCGCGAAGTTCGTTCAATTCGGTGCCATGCTTATTGCGGATCCTCGCGCTGAGATCCATGACCGAGGTTCCCTCTGCTGCGCTGGGCGCCGGGGCGTCGACGGCAGCAGGGGTGGGTGCCGTAACAGAAAACGTGTCACGGATGGGCTGCTCGGACCGGTGCACAACACCCCCAGGACTTGACCATCAGGCAGGTGAGATGAGGATACCCGTCCAAAAATCAAATCGCTAGAGGAACCGTCCGATTAACCCTGCCTCAGCCCCGTCGCATCGAGCACCAGATTGGCGGTGATGAACCGACCGCACTGCTCACCAAACGGGTAGTCGGCCTTGGGTGTGAACGTCAGCGTCCGCACCGGCAATGCAGTGCCGGATGGAGAGGTGCCGGATACGGTTGCTTCAAGCGGACTTTCTGAGAGCGCGGGCAGTCCCAGGAAGCCGGTCATCGTTCCATCGGGGGAGGATGTTGCGGAGCACACGCCTTCAGGGGAGCAGCCCTGATCCACGGCGATTGAGCCAGGGTGCAAAACCACGTCCGCCTCGGTGCAGGTCCCGTCCTGACACGCTTTCATCCGCAATGACGCAACTGTGTCCACGTAGCCGGCAGCCACCGTGATCGAGACTCCAGACGCCTGGGCGATCGCCGGGCAAGGTACCGGTTCAGCGAAGCAGCTGGGAAGAAGTGCCGAGGTACCCATCAGGGTGAAAGCCAAACCAATCTTGCCCATGCTTCAGGGTAGGACTGGAACCAGCAGGAGGCGCCGCAACGGAGGGAATCGGCACCCCATCGTTACGGCTCACGCTGGCCCGTTGCCGAACCGACACCGCGCGGGATTGCCGCTTAGGCCGGAAGCCGCAAACCGCCGTCGTGGATTTCCGCCAACCCGTCGCTGACCAGGCCGTCGAGTGCCCGTTCCAGTTGCTCGGGCGCTGAGTTGAGTCGGTGCAGTGCTGCCAGCGGAATCCCGACGCCGGACGGAGCGAACCCATGGTCCGCCGGCGCCTGCTCGAACATCTCGCGCGGAACCGGGATGGCAGCTTCGCGGAGGACGGCCATCACGGCTCCCCGGACTTGCCGGTCCGTGCCGTGCCAGGACTGGCCCTTGGGCGTGTACGACGGCGGTGGCTCACCTGCCGCGAGCCAGGCGCAGCTTGAGCGCACGGGACAGTCGGTGCACTTGGGGCTCCGGGCCGTGCACACCACGGCACCCAGTTCCATGACGGAGGCGTTCCAGCGCACGGACAGCGGCCGGTCTTCGGGCAGCAGGGCATCGGCCAGGCGCATCTCGGCCGCTGTGAGCGCCGGAGCGGGCAGGGCGTGCCCGGAGATGAGCCGCGCATGGACGCGACGGATGTTGGTGTCCACCACTGTTTCGCGGCGGCCAAAAGCAAAGGAGGCGACGGCGGCAGCCGTGTAATTGCCGACGCCCGGCAGGGTCAGGAGCTCGGGATAACTGTCCGGAACGTCGCCATAGTGCTCGTCGCGGATAGCGACGGCGGCCGCGTGAAGTCGCAGTGCCCTGCGGGGATAGCCGAGGCGGCCCCAGTGACGAACGGCCTCCCCGGAGGGCTCATCGGCCAGGTGCGCGGGGGTTGGCCAGCGTTCCATCCAGTCCCGCCAGACCGGAAGGACGCGGACCACAGGAGTTTGTTGGAGCATGACTTCGCTGACCAGGATGCCCCAAGGACTGCAATCAGGCTCGCGCCACGGAAGGTCCCTGGCAGTCTCGGCGAACCACTGGTCCAGGGACTGGTGGAGTCCGGCGAGTTGGTCGGTACCGGGAAGTGCCATGCGTCAGATCTCCCGGACTGTTGATGTTTAGGTTGGCGCCGGAGCACCGGAATTCTGCCCTCTACTGTAGTGGAAACCAGGACGGCGACGCTCCTGCGGTGCACGTCACACACGGCGGGTTTGGCGTCCGGCGGCGTGGTGGTGGCGTGCTGCGGAGTGGGCCCGCCTAGCCTAGAAACATGGCCAATCAGGGTAAGAACCAGTCGTCCGCGCGCACATCAGCGCCGCCGAAGGGGTCTGCCCGTAATTCAGGCGGTGCAGGCCGCCCTGGCACCCCAAAGCCCAGGCGACGTCCAAGCCCCGCCGTTTACCGCCGGCGTCGGCAGTTTGTCTTCGGCGCGCTGCTGCTCGTGATCGCCCTCGTGGTGGCTGGCATCATGGCAATTAGTGGTGCGCTTGCAAGTAAGTCCGAGCCCCAAGCGGTCAGCACACCTGAAGCGTCCCAAGTGCCCACGCAAGGGAATGCGCCCACAGCAGGCACTGCCTCCCCGTCCGCAAAGCCGACGCCTGTGTGTGACCTGAGCCTGGTGACCGTGGCCGCAGCTACGGACAAGCCAGCCTACGCGGCGGAGGAGAAGCCGCTGCTGACCATGACCATTACCAATGGCGGAACGGCTCCCTGTGAGGTGAACGTTGGCACGTCCCAAATGGAGTACGTGGTGATGAGCGGTTCGGACCGGATCTTTTCCTCCAAGGATTGCCAGGCCGGCAGTGAAGACCTGGTCAAGACCATCCAGCCTGGCAAGAGCGAGACCGCCAATTTCCCCTGGCAACGCAACCGGACGCTTGAAGGCTGCGCCCCGATCGAGGCCAAGCCCGGCACAGGCGGCGCCTACTACACGTTCGAGGCCCGCTTGGGGAACAAGTCCAGCACCAAGGCCGTCTTTCAGTTGAACTAGTTGTGGAAGCGGAAAGCGTCCGACGGCGACTGCCGGCTTAGAGGAAGCGGTCCAGCAAACTGGCCTCGGCCATGCGGCTCAAACCCTCGCGGACCGTGCGTGCGCGCTGGTCGCCGATACCGTCAACAGTCATGAGGTCATCGATGGTGGCTGCCATGAGGTTCTGCAAGCCGCCGAAGTAGTCCACCAGGCGATCGGCGACGGCCTTCGGCACGGACTTGAGGCCGGACAGGAGGCGGTAGCCTCGAGGCTGGACCACGGCGTCCAACTGCTCCACGCCACCGGCGAAGCCAATGATTCCGGCAATCCTGCTCAGATCGATCAGTTCGGTGGGTCCGAGGTTGAGGAGTGCTTGGACGGCTTCTTCAATATCCTCGGGAGTGGCATCGGGGTCTGCGTAGTCGCGGATGATGACATCGCTGCCCGGGCCGCGCCCCATGGTGAGTTCCTCCACCTGCAGCGACAGCAGGCGGCCATCCTCGCCAAGTTCCAGGACGTATTGGGCAATTTCCTCGGAAATCCGCCTGACCATTTCCTGGCGTTGCAGGGTGACGGCGACGTCCCTGACGGTGACCAGCGCTTCGATCTCAAGGGCTGAAAGGGAACTGGTCACTTGGTCCAGCCTTGCGCTGTAACGCTCCAACGTTGCCAGGGCCTGGTTGGCGCGGGCGAGGACCTTCTCCGAGCCCTCCAAGACGTGGCGTAAGCCATTCACATATAGCGCGATGATCTGCATCGACTGGCTGACAGAGATAACGGGAACGCCAGTCTGGATGGCGACGCGCTCTGCTGTTCGGTGCCTGGTTCCGGATTCCTGCGTCTCGATGCTGGAGTCCGGAACGAGCTGCACAGCGGCACGAACGATGTTGCTGGCGTCCTTATCGCAGATGATGGCGCCGTCCATTTTCGCGAGTTCGCGGAGGCGCGTGGGCGAGAACTCGATGCCGATATCGAATCCGCCCGAACAGATGGAGTCGATGGTGCGGTCATAGCCAAGCACAATCAAGGCGCCGGTGCGTCCACGGAGGATGCGCTCCAAGCCGTCCCGTAAGGGAGTTCCGGGTGCGACTCTGGCCAGAGTCGCCTTGAGCGACTCTTCCGGGCTCCGGGCCATAGGGTTTCCCTTCGAAGGTGCAAGCCATGGCTCACAGACAAGCTGAATCCGGCATCCGCGGGCGCTTCGAAAAATGCCCTAATGACGACTAGCACCATGATATGGCTTCCGGGCGCCGTTAACCGCACCAGCAAGCCCCAAAGTGGGTCATTTCGTTATGTACGGGAACCGCCTGAAGGTGCCTTTCCGGGCGTTCTTGGCAAGGGCTGTTTGGGCCGATTGATGGTTGACATGGGCCGATATAACAAATTGGTGTAGATATTCTAGTAATCCACCTGCCGCTTCAACTTATTACCGAGCCACAGCATCGCCAGACTTACCACGAGGAAGCCAACGGAAATCGCAAGGGCAAAGACAACAACGCCGCCCCAGCCCCCTGCCCGGGTGGGGTCGATGAACCAGTAGGGATACCAGTTCACCAAAGCGCCCCGGACCAGGCTGTAGACGAGGTAACCGATGGGATAAAGCAGCCAGTACCAGATGTGGCGGGTCGTCAGGGTTGCCCGCGGCGGTTGGAAGAGCCAATCCACCACCATGACCACAGGGATCAGGTAATGGACCACGAAGTTGACCCACGGAAGGAGTGAGCCCAGGTCCTCGCCGGCAAGCAAAGCTCCGAAGACCAGTCCAACCACGGCCATGGCGATGGTCGCCGTACCGCGGGTGGCGTCATCGATCTCGCTGGGGCGTTTGCGGATGAGGACCCTGTAGCCGCTGATGAGCAGCACCAGGGCCGCGAAGATGTTGGAGAGGTTGGTGAAGTAGCTGAAGAAGTTCCAGACGTCATAGCCCATGCCCAAATGAACCGTCAGCTGTGTTCCCACCGCCACCAACGTCAAAAGGCCGAAGAAAAAGCGTCCCCCAATAAGCACAGTTCTTTTGGTCATGGCCCAATCCTTGCCGAGCCGCATCCCAGTAGCCGCCCGACACCCCGCGAGGATCGCCTTTGGCCTATGTGATCAACAGCTCCAACGCCTCGGCCAGATGCCCCACTTCGCGCACGGAGAAACCTTCCGGGATAACGCCCGCACCGGCAGGGCTGGCAGGGACAATGGCGTGCGTGAAGCCCAGGCGGTGTGCCTCTTGGATGCGCTGGTTGATTCCGGGAACGGGACGTACTTCGCCAGCCAAGCCCACCTCGCCGAACGCAATGAGCCGTTGGGGGAGGGCTTTGCGGGATTTGGCTGACGCAACGGCCAACGCCACTGCGAGGTCGGTGGCCGGTTCCGTCAGCTTCACGCCGCCGACAGTTGCCACATAGGAATCGTCCTTATGAAGCATGCAGCCAGCACGCTGCTGAAGCACTGCGAGCAACATTGCCACCCGGGAGCTCTCCAGCCCACTGGTGGCACGGCGGGGCTGCGAATTGGCGCTCTCAGCGAGAAGGGACTGAACCTCTGCCAGCAGCGGCCTGCGACCCTCCATGGTCACCGTGATGCAGGTTCCGGAGACTGGCTCACGGGTCCGCGAAACGAACAGCCCGCTGGGATCGGCCAACCCCTCGATGCCGGCCTCGTTGAGATCAAAGCATCCGACGTCGTCGGTAGCCCCGTAGCGGTTTTTCACAGCCCGGAGCAGCCGCAGACGGGAGTGGCGCTCGCCTTCGAACTGGCATACGACGTCCACCAGGTGTTCCAGCAAGCGCGGCCCTGCGATGGTACCTTCCTTGGTTACGTGACCCACCAGCAGCGTTGTCATGTTGCGTCGCTTAGCCGCGGAGATGATGGACGCCGCAACTTCCCGTACCTGGGAAACGCCGCCGGCACTACCCTCGACATCCGCACTGCTAAGGGTCTGCACAGAGTCCACGATCAGCAACTTTGGCTCAAGCTTCTCCACTTGGCCCAGCGCCTGTCCAAGATCGGTCTCGGCGGACAGATACAAAGTATGCGCGACCGCGTCAATCCGCTCCGCGCGTAGCTTGACCTGAGCTGCGGATTCCTCGCCCGTGATGTACAGAACGTCCTGCCCGGTGCGGGCAAACTTCGCGGCGACGTCCAACAGCAGCGTGGATTTCCCGACGCCGGGTTCCCCAGCCAGCAGGATGACGGCACCGGGGACGAGCCCTCCTCCAAGGACGCGGTCCAACTCGTCCACACCCGTGGGCAGGAATGCCGCTGTTGTCCCATCCACCTCAGCGATACGGCGGGCGGGCTCCAAAACGGTAGCGGCCGCCGTCGTACGCGCAACGGTGGCGCCGTACTCTTCAACCGTTCCCCACGCCTGGCACTCACCGCAGCGGCCCACCCACTTGATGGCCGTCCAGCCGCATTCGGCGCATTTGTAAGCGGGTGTCTTGGATGCGCGGGAGGTCTTGGAAGCCATGGGTTCAAGGTTAGCCGTGGGGACTGACAGTATTAGCCGCGCGAAGCCTAAAGGGCCGGCAGCACGTCCCGGGCCTCGTCGGATTCCAGTCCGCTTGCCTCCAAAAGGTCCACCATGAGCGGCCGGAACAGCATCACGACGGTTTCGCCCTCAAGCTTCTGAACGTCCAGCATTTTGGGGTGCAGGCGCGAGGCGATGTCGGTCAGCTCGTTGCGGGCGTGACGCATGTGGACGCGGCGGGTTCCCTCGCTCTGCTCCGCCAGGCCAATGGTCAGCTCATCGATCGCTGCCGCAGTCTCCTGCAGTACCTCGGAGATGCTTTCGATTGCTTCGTCGGATAACGCGGCATGGTTGATCGCGCTGGTGAGCCTGCGGGCAAAAACACGGCTGTTACGCAGTGCAAGATCGATGTATTCCAGCGACTGCTCCAAACTGGCAAGCTCGTCGCGGTGCCGGCGGTGGGCCGGAGCCAGAGTGGCTACCTCGCCTGAGGCGCGGAGGGTCTGCCGCATCCGGTCCACCAGTGGTTGGCAGTTGCGGCCGCGGATCAGCGCGTGCCAGGCGATGGTGGAGTCGCTTTCCACCATGGCCTTGGCACACTCGCGCAGCACTTCGGCGAGTTCGTGCAGGATCTTCTGGACGTCCTTGCGCGGCTCCCGGCGCGGATCCTTCGGCACCAAAATAGTCACCAGCAGGGCGAACACGCCGCCCACCACGGCATCCAGGCTTCGCGTGAAAGGCCCGCCGGCCGGCGCCGGCAGCAGCACCACCAGCAGCGACTGGAGACCCAATTGGGTGGTGAAAATCGTCCCGCTGTCCAGGAATCTGGCCAACAGGATAGAGAAAAGAAGCACGACGGCGGCCTGCAGGATCCCAGCGCCCAGCCAGTGGAGCAGGAGGTCACCCACCACGATGCCGAGCGTGCAGCCCAGTCCAACCTCAATAACGCGACGCAAGCGCGGATCACGGGAGAAGCCGAGCGCAATGAGCGAAGAAGTGGCCGCGAACAATGGCCCTTGGTGGCCCAGGATGTATTCCGCGAAAGCATAGGCGCCCACGGCACACACGGTCATCTGAATGGCCGGCGTCAGGGAGTTCCGGCTACGGACCAAGCCCGTCCGGACTCTGGCACGCAGGAACCTCTTGCTTGCAGAAAATCCCTTCGCGGCAGCCATGTCCTCCAGTCTATTTGCCGAACCCGGGCAACGATGACGCGCCGGACGCTACTCGGGGCGCCACGTGGGCCGCGCTCAAGGTGGCGCGCGCCACATAACCCAATGGTCCGCCGTCGTTCACTTTGCGTTCACCTTCCACGTCAGGTCCCGTTACCTGCACTGCTTACCTTCAGTAAAGGCACAAAAGGTCCATAGCTCACGCACGCCGAAATCTCCGTTCGGCCCGCATCAGAGAATCCCTGGAAGGGGTACATCCAAGTGAAGGCAACTCGCTTCGGCCGCAACGCGGCAATCGCGGTCATCGCAGCTGGCGCTCTCGCGCTCACCGCTTGCGGTTCAGACAACGCAACGGGCACCACCGCTGGCACGCAGTCCGCAGCAGCGGGCACCAAGGTTACCGGCACCCTCACCGGCATTGGCGCATCCTCCACCGGCGCAGCCATGGACGCCTGGAAGGCCGGCTTCGCCACTGCCAACCAGGGCGCAACCGTGCAGTACTCCCCGGACGGTTCCGGCGCAGGCCGCAAGGCCATCATCGATGGCTCGGCACAGTTCGCCGGCTCGGACGCCTACCTGAAGGACGAAGAGCTCGAGAGCTCCAAGGCCAAGTGCGGCCCCGAAGGTGCCATCAACATCCCGGTATACATCTCCCCGATCGCCGTCGCCTTCAACGTCCCCGGTGTCACGGACCTGAAGCTCGACGCCGCTACGGTCGCCAAAATCTTCCGCGGCGAAATCGCCAACTGGAATGACCCCGCAATCGCGGCCCTGAACGCCGGCGTTACCCTGCCGGACCTCAAGGTCACCCCCGTGAACCGCTCTGACGACTCCGGAACTACCACCAACTTCACCGACTACCTCGCCGCTGCTGCTCCCGAGGTCTGGACGGACAAAGCTGCAGGCATCTGGCCGGCAACCCTGAAGGGCGAGAACGCCAAGGGCACCTCCGGCGTCGTCAAGACCGTCACCGACACCCCGGGCGCCGTGACCTACGCCGATGACTCCGCTGTCTCCGGCAAGCTGGGCACTGCTTCCATCAAGGTCGGCGAGGAATTCGTCAAAATCTCCGCTGATGCTGCTTCCAAGGCCGTAGAAGCCGGCAAGCCGGTTGACGGTCGCGCTGCCAATGACGTCGCCATCAAGCTGGACCGCAAGACCACTGCCTCGGGCGCCTACCCTGTAGTGCTCGTTTCTTACCACGTCGTATGCACCACGTACGAGACCAAGGCAGTTGCTGACCTGGTCAAAGCCTTCGAAAGCTACGTAGTTTCAGACGAAGGTCAGAAGACCGCCGCTGACGCTGCCAAGTCCGCACCGCTCTCCAAGACGCTGCAGGACAAGGCCAAGGCCGCCATCGAAACCATCAAGGCCAAGGCCTAAGGTTTCCGGCGGGTTTGCCTGAACCCGGCTAAACACTGAAGTTCCCTGTCCCGCGCGGAGTGGCTGTAACGCCGTTCGCGCGGGATAGGGAACTTAGCCATGTAAGACCAGTTCACTGAGACTGAAGGATCGTGAAGTGACCACCAACTCCCTGACAACCTCCCAAGGCGCAGGACGCGCCGGGGACAAGGTTTTCTCCGGGGCCGCCATGGCCGCAGGGTGCCTGATTCTGGCGGTTCTCTTCGGAGTCGCCCTGTTCCTTGTGGTGCAGGCAATCCCTGCGCTCGTCGCACCGCCTGCGGACATCCAGGGCGGCAACGGCTTCTTCGCCTACATCGCCCCGATCGTGGTGGGCACGCTCATCGCCGCTGTGATCGCGCTCGTCATTGCAACCCCCGTGGCAATCGGTGTAGCCCTGTTCATCTCGCACTACGCCCCGCGCCGACTGGCTTCGGGGCTTGGTTACGTTGTGGACCTGCTGGCCGCCATCCCCTCCGTTGTCTACGGTGCCTGGGGTGCGGCGTTCCTGGCCAAGGAAATCTCCCCGGCCTACGACTGGCTCGCCAACAACCTCGGCTGGATCCCGATCTTCCAGGGCCCGGCATCCGCCACGGGCAAGACCATCCTGACCGCCGGCATCGTCCTGTCCGTCATGGTCCTGCCCATCATCACCTCCCTGTCCCGCGAAATCTTCCTGCAGACCCCCAAGCTGCACGAGGAAGCAGCGCTCGCATTGGGAGCAACCCGCTGGGAAATGATCCGCATGGCCGTACTTCCGTTTGGCCGTCCGGGCATCGTGAGCGCCGTCATGCTGGGCCTGGGCCGTGCCCTTGGCGAAACAATGGCGGTTGCACTGGTGCTGTCCTCTGGGGTCTTGACTGCCAGCCTCATCCAGTCCGGCAACCAGACCATCGCCGCCGAAATCGCCCTGAACTTCCCGGAAGCCAGCGGGCTCAAGGTCAACACGTTGATCGCCGCAGGCCTGGTCCTGTTCGTTATCACCCTTGGCGTGAACATGATTGCCCGCTGGATCATCACCAAGCACAAAGAATTCTCGGGAGCCAACTAAATGACCGCCACCGTAGTCCGAAAGCGCTCGGCGCTCACCAAGGGCCAACTGCCCAAGTTCGCTCCTTACATCGTCCTGGCCGTCGCCCTGATCGTGGGCGCAGCCATCCTGGCCCTTATCGGGTTCAACGCCTTCGGCTGGGGCCTTGTCTCCGCGGTGCTGTTCACCATCGGCCTGGTCTCATGGAGCGGCGCCGTTGAGGGTGCCCGCAAGGCCAAGGACAAGCTCGCCACGTGCTTGATTGTCGGGTCCTTCCTGATTGCCCTCCTGCCGTTGATCTCCGTCATCTGGACCGTGCTGGTCAACGGCATTCCCGGCCTGGTAACCCCCGGATTCCTTGGTACGTCCATGAATGGCGTCACCGGCGCATTCGACAACAAGGCAGTGGAGGAAGGCGGTAAGGTCATCGGCGGCATCTACCACGCGCTGCTGGGCACCCTCCAGATCACGCTCCTGGCCACGGTCATCTCGGTCCCGGTGGGTCTGCTCACCGCGATCTACTTGGTGGAGTACGGCAACGACCGTCCCCTGGCCCGCGCCATTACGTTCTTCGTGGATGTCATGACCGGCATTCCCTCCATCGTGGCGGGCCTCTTCGCGGCAGCGTTCTTCTTCGCGGTTGTTGGCCCCGGCACCAAGACCGGTGCGGTAGCCGCCGTCGCGCTTTCCGTCCTGATGATTCCCGTAGTGGTCCGCTCCAGCGAGGAAATGCTCAAGATCGTCCCGAACGAGCTTCGCGAGGCCTCCTACGCGCTCGGGGTGCGTAAATGGCGCACCATCACCAAAGTGGTCATCCCGACTGCGATCTCCGGCATCGCGTCCGGCGTCACCTTGGCGATCGCCCGGGTCATCGGCGAGACGGCCCCCATTCTGGTAACCGCAGGCTTCGCGACCACCATCAACAACAACGTATTCGGCGGTTGGATGGCCTCGCTGCCCACGTTCATCTACACCCAGATCCTGAACCCGACGTCGCCGTCCAACCCTGGCCCCTCGGACCAGCGGGCATGGGGCGCCGCTTTGGTGCTGATCATCCTGGTGATGCTCCTGAACCTCGGGGCCCGCCTCATTGCCCGTCTGTTCGCACCCAAAACGGGACGCTAGCCGGGCCGGTCGCCGGTTTTCCGGGCCTGCCAATCAAACTTCCAGAAACCCCCAAGGAATAAGGAACACCATGTCCAAGCGCATCGACGTCAAAGACTTGAATGTCTACTACGGCAGCTTCCTGGCTGTTGAGGACGTCAACATCAACATTGAAGCCAAGTCCGTCACGGCCTTCATCGGCCCCTCCGGCTGTGGCAAGTCCACCTTCCTCCGCACTTTGAACCGCATGCACGAGGTCCTTCCCGGTGCACGCGTCGAGGGCGAGGTCCTGCTGGACGGCGACAACCTTTACGACCCCGGCGTTGACCCCGTTACCGTTCGCACCCAGGTTGGCATGGTCTTCCAGCGCCCTAACCCGTTCCCCACCATGTCCATCCGCGACAATGTTCTGGCCGGTGTGAAGCTGAACAACAAGAAGATCTCCAAGGGTGAAGCCGATGCCCTGGTGGAGAAGTCCTTGGTTGGTGCCAACCTCTGGAACGAGGTCAAGGACCGCCTGGACAAGCCAGGTTCCGGCCTATCGGGCGGCCAGCAGCAGCGCCTCTGCATCGCACGCGCAATTGCTGTTGAGCCCCAGGTGATCCTCATGGACGAGCCCTGCTCAGCCCTGGACCCCATCTCCACGCTGGCCGTCGAGGACCTCATCAATGAGCTCAAGGACCAGTACACCGTGGTGATCGTGACCCACAACATGCAGCAGGCCGCCCGTGTGTCGGACAAGACCGCGTTCTTCAACATTGCAGGCACAGGCAAGCCCGGCAAGCTCATCGAGTTCGCAGACACCACCAGCATCTTCAACAACCCCGCCCAGAAGGCCACGGAAGACTACGTCTCCGGCCGCTTCGGATAAGGGCCCTGCAGGTTCCGGCTTATTTGGGGGAGCCGGCAATGAACGACGGCGGCCGTCGCCTTGGGGGTACGGCCGCCGTCACTTTCTTATACCCAACTACGTCGCAGCAGAGCGCGTTTTGAGCCTTCATAACGCGCTCTGCTGCGACTTAGTTGGGGAGGACGCTGGGATCGAGCCCGCCCCGGAAAGGTGGGTCCCGCCGTCGGGCGTTAGGTTTTGGCCAGGGGCGAGAAAGCCAACTCAAGGACGAATGCCATGGCCGCCGTAACGAGTGGTGTGGCCACCCAGAACAGGAGAATCCTGCGCACAAGACGCCTGTTGGTGGTGGCGAATCGTTGGTGGGTGCCCGCACCCAGCACGGACGCGGTCAGCGTGTGGGTTGTGGACAGCGGTAGCTGCAGGCCGATGGCGCCGATGAAGAGCATCACGGACGTCAGGGTCTGCGCCACAAATCCTCGAAGAGGGTCCACACGGATCAACTTGTGACCCAGGGTGTGCGAGATCCTCCAGCCACCAAACATGGTGCCCGCTGTCAGCATGATCGCGGTCAGAAGGAGGACCCACAGGGGCAATTCGCTCCCACTGGACAATCCCGCCGCCACCAGCGCCAGCAGGAGAACGGCCGCGGTGCGCTGCCCATCCTGGAGTCCATGGCCGAAAGCCACCGCCGCAGCAGAGACAGCTTGCGCGCGGCGAAAACGCCTGTTGATGACATTCGGCTGGGTATAGCGTGCCGCCCATGTCACCGGCCATACGAGCAAGTACGCCGCCACGAAAGCGATCAAAGGGGACAGGACCAAAGGCAAAGCGACTTGGGTCAGGAGGACGTTGTCCACGCCGTTGATCGTGTTCCCGCCCACCAGCACGCTCGCAGCGCCCGCGCCGATCAGTCCGCCCACAAGTGAGTTGGTGGAAGACAAAGGGATGCCCCGCCACCACGCGTACACGCCCCAGATGATGGAGGCGGCGAGGGCAGATGTCAGCATTGTGAGCCCGCTAATGCCGTTGGGGAGTTTGATCCACGACTGCGTAAACGCGAGCACGAAGCTGCCGCTGAGCATAGCGCCGATGAAGTTGAAAACAGCTGCCAGGAGTACCGCCACCGATGGCGTGAGGGCTCGTGTCCTCGTAGATAGTGCTACGGCATTGGAGACGTCACGGAAGCCGTTGAGAAACGCGAACCCTGAAGCCAAACCCACCACGAGGACCAGGAATGCAACGATCACGTCATGATTCCTTGACGATAATGCTGCCTACCTGCGTGGCGATCTTCCGCATATCCTTGGTCACTTCCACCAACTGGTTGGCGATGTCCCGGTGCCGCGCATACTGCGTGGACTTCATATCCTTCAGCATCTCGGCCACCCACGTGCGGTGGGTTCGCTCGGCACGTTTCGCCAGCCTGAGGATCTCGATCCAGTAGTCCTCAAGTTCGTCGAGGTCTTCGAGCTTTCGCATGGCATCCACCGTCAGCTCGGCTTGGCGGCTGATGATCTCCAGTTGGTCGGCCGCGCGCTTGGGCAGCCGCTCCAGTTTGTAAAGGGCAACCAACTCGCCCGCGGCGTCGAGCTTCTCCATGGCCTCGTTGAGGTGGCGGGACAGGGCGTACATGTCCTCACGGGGGAGCGGGTTCACGAAGCTGGTGCGCATATGCGTCAGGAGCGCAAAGTGCAGGTCCAGGGACTTGGACTCGTGCTCGTGAAGTTCCTCGGTCAGGCGTTCGTGCTCACTGGCCTGGGCGCCGAGGATCTCTGAGAGCGTTCCGGTGGCGGCCACAATGACGCCGGCCATCTGCGCGAGCAGTACGAGCCCGGCAGGTTCCTGGGGGAAAAGGCGCAGCTTCATATCGCTTCCGGGCCGGGGACGGATGGGCTGCGGGCCGCTTGACTTGACGCTTCCCGCTTCGGCCCCAACTTTACCGGTACGACGACGGCCACCGCTAAGTCTGCGCGTATGGCCACGGCTCACATTCAGGGGTGGCTAGCCCGGATCTGTGCCTGGGCATAAAAATGGTGCCGAACCGGATACGCCTCTCGGCGGTAGGCCGCTCGAAGCGGCTATAAGTTGAAGCCCGGGGGTTTCGCGGTTCGGCACCAGTTTCAGTGTTCTACGTCGGTGGGGCTAAGTCAACATTGACAGGTTGGGTCCGACGTGGGTAAATTCGGGGGTTTTTGGACCTTAATCCAGCTCTCCCAACCTCCATGCATTGGCGGCATGCTCGAGGTCCTCGGCAGTCTTTACCAGCTGGTGCGAGTTGCGTGTGAGCTTGCTTGCATGGCTTTCATTGCTGTGCTCCGCCCCGTCCGCCAGGGTCGCCTGGCCGAGCGCCACAACGCGGCAGAATGCAGCAGAACGTTCCAGTGCGACGTCGAAATCGCCGTCGAACGCGCCGGACAAAATAGCGTCCGCCATGGTCTTCATTTCATCTGCTCCGGGCGGCTCTGCAGCTCCAGCAACCACGTTGGATACCTGCGCAGTGTCGCGGCCTGCCCTGAAGTACACCGAGATGCGCTCGGGGTTCTGGATAGTTGCGGCGCGGAGGGCGTACAGCCTCCACAACGCGCCGGGCAGGGAACGGGCGGGGCTTTCGGCCCACATCTCAGCGATGGCTTCGAGACCCTGCTCGTCGGCCAGCTTCACCAAGCGACGGGTGACCTTGGGGTCGTCGCTGTCGCGGCCACGTTTTACGAGCGCCTGCGCCGCCAGGTGGGCAGCCTCGGAGACGCGGGCGGGGTCTGCTCCACCGGCGAACGGTTCGAAATCGATGGGCGCGAAGGGCTTGGGCTTGTGGTGCCTGTTCGCTCCGCCGTACGCACGTGGTCCTGGCTGTTCGCTCATGAGTTCACCGTACTCCTGTGCTCTGATGGGGTCGAGTAACGGTTTCTTGG
This sequence comes from Paenarthrobacter sp. 10L412, assembly GCF_056395565.1. Taxonomy (NCBI): domain Bacteria; kingdom Bacillati; phylum Actinomycetota; class Actinomycetes; order Micrococcales; family Micrococcaceae; genus Paenarthrobacter; species Paenarthrobacter sp. 10L412. Next base: position 35,589 of record NZ_JBFTJT010000020.1, read on the forward strand.
GCTGCTTCCTTGCTGCCCGGGTGCCTTCCCGACCTACTTTGCCGCCGCAGGTGGGCCGACACGCCGCTGCCGCCGCGCGCCGTCGTCGGCTGTTTGCTCAAAAGAGGTCACGACGCCGCGTGGCCGAGTGCGTTCCTCGACTGGCTTGACGTTGAGGTACAGTATTCATGGCTGTTTGAACAGCTGGAGGGGCCTTTAGCTCAGTTGGTAGAGCATCGGACTTTTAATCCGTGGGTCGTGGGTTCGATCCCCACAGGGCCCACCCTTTCTGCAGGCCGGAGACGTTGAGTCTCCGGCCTGTTTTTGTTCCCGGACTCCCAGGCGCCCGGACCCCAGTCAACGGACAAATCACCGCAGCGCGCAGGGGTGAATTGTCCGTTGGGCGGGGTTCCCCGGAAAAAACTTCTTGACTCGCACACCCCGTCCCCACCACGATAGTTTCTATAACGTTGTAAATTGACTCAATCCACAGCAACCAGACAAGGACGCCCCTTGGGAACTCAGAACCCGGAAACCCCCACCGCCAAAATCACCATCGATCCCGCATTCATCGTGGGTCCCGTCAGGCGGAGGACCTTCGGTGCCTTCGTCGAACACTTGGGCCGATGCGTCTACACGGGCATCTTCGAACCCGAACACCCGAAGGCGGACGAGGACGGTTTCCGTACCGATGTCCTGGAACTCACGAAGGAGCTGGGTGTCTCCACGGTCCGCTATCCCGGCGGCAACTTCGTCTCCGGCTACCGCTGGGAGGACGGAGTTGGCCCAGTGGACCAGCGCCCAACGAGGCTTGACCTTGCGTGGCACTCGAGCGACCCCAACCTGGTGGGCGTGGACGAGTTTGCCAAGTGGTCAGAGAAGGCCGGTGTTGAGCCGATGATGGCGGTCAACCTGGGCACCCGGGGGACGCAGGAAGCGCTGGACATCCTGGAATACTGCAATATCAAAGGCGGCACGGCCCTGTCAGAACAGCGCCAGGCGAATGGCGCCGTCGAGCCCCACAACATCACGATGTGGTGCCTCGGGAACGAGATGGATGGCTTCTGGCAGATCGGCCACAAGAAGGCCGGTGAGTATGCTCGCCTCGCCGCCGAAACCGCCCGCGCCATGCGCATGATCAACCCGGACCTGGAGCTGGTGGTCTGTGGAAGTTCGAGTCCCACAATGCCCACTTTCGGGGAATGGGAGCGCGTTGTCCTCACCGAGACATACGAGCTTGTAGACCTGATTTCCGCGCACCAGTACTTTGAGGACTTCGGGGACCTGCAGGAGCACTTGTCCGCAGGGCACCGGATGGAGGAATTCATCAAGGATCTCGTCTCGCACATCGATCACGTGAAGTCTGCAACCAAATCGGAAAAGCAGGTCAACATTTCCTTCGATGAATGGAATGTCTGGCACGGTTCCCGAGATGAGTCCAAGGCTCCCACAGGCGACGATTGGCCTGTTGCGCCGGTTCTGCTCGAGGATCGCTACACGGTGGCGGACGCCGTGGTGGTGGGCGACCTGCTCATCTCGCTGCTTCGCAACACGGATCGCGTCCACTCCGCCAGCCTCGCGCAGCTGGTCAACGTCATTGCACCGATCATGACTGAGCCGGGCGGGCGCTCCTGGAAGCAGACCACGTTCCACCCGTTCGCGCTGACCTCCCAGCATGCCTCGGGTACGGTGCTGAACCTTGCTGTCGAGTCGCCGAAACTGGACAGCGAAAAGACAGCCGGCTTCAGCTCGCTGTCGGCGGTGGCAACGTACGACGCCGACGCCAAGGAGGTTGTGGTTTTTGCCGTGAACCGTTCGGCCACGGACGCACTCACGCTCGACGCCGCCGTCGGGGGTTTGGGGACCGCCAGCGTCATCGAGGCCGTCACCTACACGAACAAGGACCCGTACTGGCAGGCGACCGCGGATGATTCGACGTCCGTCCTGCCGTCCGAAAACGTCAGTGTAACGCTCGACGGCGGCCGGCTCACCGCCGGGCTTCCGGCCGTGAGCTGGAGCATGATCCGGTTGTTGCTGGATTCCTAGGCGATCGCCTGCGACCCGTCCTGGAAGATCGGATACAGCGAAATCGGTGTGACGGTCGCTTCTGACGGAGCATCTTGGAAAGGCTCCGGCGCCTGTGTTGCGGGCGTCGGAGCCGGTTGCCCGGCCGCGACGATTTCCAGTGATTCCATATCCAGCAGTCTTCGGCTCCCGGTTTCTGCATCCTGAAGCCAGAACAGATCGGTACCTGCGACTGTCTTGAGTACCGTTCCCCGGTGGTAAAGGCGGCCGTTGTGCCACGCCTCTATGTATTCGCCGGCGCTGAGTGCGTGTGGCTCCTCCTTACTGCCCGGCAAGGTGCCAAAGGCCTGCGCCAAGCTGGCCTGCGTCTTCAGCGCCTGGAAAAGATCCCTGTTTGCAGTGCTCATGTTTGCTCCCCTCAGCCGGCTGCTGCCATCTTTGGCCGGTTGGCCTTATGGCTCCAGCCTTCCGCATTCATGTTGCAGGGGCGTTGCAGGCGGATGAGCGCTGTGTGACGGCTAGGAGGGATCGGCTTCGTCGCCTGGAAGATCGGGCCCGGAACCTGCAGAACCAGCCTCGGAACCAGCCGAATCCGAGCGGGGAAGCTCATCAGCATAGGGCGCACGGGGACCGGCTTGGCTATTCAGGAGCTCGTTCGCGGCCATGGCCAAAAGGTCACGCTCCAACTCTGGGATAGAGACCATGCCTTGCAGGTAAGCCTCCACCTCGTATTCGCCCACGGACCCGCCGATGCTGAAGTAACGGAGCCACAAGGTGCTGGTGCTGATCCGCGCGACGGTAAGCGCCGCCAAAAGCCTGCGGCGTTGTTCGGGTTCTTTGCTGTCAAAGCCCATGTCCACCGGCCTGGATCAGGACTGCCCGTGTTCAGGCCATGGGCTCTTTGCCGAAACGATCGGGCGACCCAGCCCTGCGAGGGGAAGCTGTTCCAGGGGAATTTGCGTCTTCGTCATGCTCTCTCCGGCCATCAGGTCGGCGGGCCGACCAAGATGCTGTAATCGCTGGACTCCTGTGTCAGGGCACCAGTCTAATGGTTTTCGCGGCCCGATGCCCGTGTTCAGCAAAGTGCGTTGTTATTCCTCAAAGGCTGCTGAGATCTCGTGCTCACCGGAAATGCGGGCGATGATTCGCATGGCCACTTCCCTGAGCTTGATGTTGCGGTGGCTGGATGCGCTGGCGAGGATCTGGAACGCCGCGTCACGGCTGCAGCGGTTCTGCGCCATGATGATTCCGACGGCGGTATCAATGGTGGTGCGGGATTGCAAAGCTGCGGTGAGATTGTCCCTCGCGTCCCGCAACTGCGAGATCTTCAGGGCCAAGTGCAGCGCCTTTGCCCCGGTTGCCGTAACACGCTCCGCTGCCAGCAGGTCGTCATGGGAAAAGCCATGAGTGCGCGTGGAGTAAAGGTTCACTACTGCCTCTGCAGTGCTGTTCAGTTCCATAGGCAGGGCCAGTATGGAACCCACATTGGTTGCGGCGGCAACACGCATGTATTCGGGCCAGCGTTGCTCGGTGTGAACGTCGGGGACGTGCGTAATTGTGCGCGTTCTAAGGGCCGTAAGGCAGGGGCCATCATCAAAGCTGTTCTGGATCTCATCCAAGTTCCGTGCAAGGGCGTCGCTGTCCGCGATTGCAATCGGCTTTTTCTGTCGAATAACGGTCACACCGCAAGCTATGGTATTGCCAGCCTTGGTCAGTTTTGTGGCCGTCATGGTGGCGAGGTCTTCGAGGAAATCCCGGATGTCGGCGTTTTCGACGAGTAGATCCTGCAGACGGGTCAGGAATTCGGTCAGATCAACGTGGGTCTCATCCGGAACACGAAACGTGGACGGGCTACCCAAATACTGGGTTGGAGACGGCTGGGTTTCTGTCATTGTCTTGTTCCTTGCTACTGTCCCACAGGCCCAGGCTGGCCGTCGGCGCTTAGTTCGTCTATTGCTGTGTCCACAAGCCGCATTTGGCCTGGGGCAAGCCCCAAAAGTCCGTTGAGGTACCCGTCCAACGCAAATTCGTCGGCGTCACCGCCGATGCCGAGATAGTAGGTCCACAAGCGGCTCAGGTTGAGGTTCCTGCCCCGGTAGCGTTCTCCGGCATGCTTGCGCTGTTCGCTATTCCAGCTGGGCTCTGCCCACTTGGGCCTATCGTTCATGGCAATCTGCCGCCCAGGTTGTTCCCGCCCCTGGCGTGTTCCAGGATGTCTCTGGCGACCTCGTGAAAGCACTTGTCGCTGTTCCGGGAGGCAAGTTGCAGGAGCCGAATTGCTGATTCCCGGCTGGAACGGTCATGCATCATGATTACGGAGACGGCGGCGTTCACAACGGCCCGGGATTCAAGTGCGGTCTGCAACTGTTCGGCTGATGGGACTGGCACTGCGTTGTTCTGGGCCATGACGGCCTCAATTCTGCAACGCCAGAGTCCACACTTCTCCGGCTGGGTGGCACTGCGCTCGTGTCCGCGCAAAGCCCGGTTATTCAACCCCGGACCTACACCACCCGAAATCTCCTACTGGTGACACTACGCGCGCGCCCCACCAGAAGATATAGCGGACGCCTACGCATGGTGGAATGGGCTCGCAAAACATCACCAGAATGAAGGTGATCCGGGCGCGACCGTTCCTGGCTACGACCACGAACTTGTGGAGATCCAAGCGGTTGCGGCCGTCATCGGATGACCCAACTTGGGCCTGATCTGCAACGATGTATTCCAGCAACCCCGGCGAACGGATCCGGGGCAGAGGGATTGAAGGAGCACATTGATGGCCGTCACCATGAACGACGTCGCGCGGGCCGCCGGGGTCTCCTTGAAGACGGTTTCCAACGTCATCAACAACTATGAGTTCATCCGGCCAGCTACCAAGCAACGCGTCCTGGCTGCAATCGAAGAACTCGGATACGAAACCAACCTGACGGCCCGCAGCCTCCGTTCCGGCAAGACCAGCATGCTCGGGCTGGTGCTGAGCGACCTCTCCGTTCCGTACTATGCCGAGCTCGCCTCGGACATCATGAAGGCGGCGTGGGCGCGCGGCTACCGGGTCCTTGTTGAGCAGTCCGGCAACGCGGCCGACCACGAAAAGTCTGCACTTCAAGGCCAGTTCCGCAGCCTCACGGACGGGCTCCTCTTCATCCCGCTGTCACTGGATGCGGAGCAAATCATCCAGGCCGCCGGCAAGAAACCGCTGGTCCTGCTGGGCGAATTCGTGCAGGACCCGCGACTGGACATGGTCCTCATCCAAAACCACGAGGCAGCGGCAGCCGTCACCGCGCACCTGCTGGCGGGAGGTCGCCGTCGTATAGCGGTTTTGGGCGCGCACGACGGCGACGCAACCGGCAGTAACGGCCTGCGCCTTAACGGCTACAAAGCTGCGCTCGCTGCCGCCGGTGTGGAGTATGACCCGGCGCTGGTGATCGACTGCGAGTGGCGGCGCGACGGCGGTGCGGACGCGATCGCGCGGCTGCTGGACAGCGGCGTTGGGTTCGACGCCGTGTTCGGTTTGAACGACGTCGTTGCCTTGGGGGCGCTGCACGAACTTCTGGTTCGAGGCAAGCGGGTCCCGGACGACATAGCGCTGGCGGGCTTCGACGACATTGACGAAGCCAGATTCGCGTCGCCGTCGTTGACCACGGTGGAGCCTGGCCGTGCGGAAATTGCGGAGCGCGCCGTCGAACTCCTCATCAACAGGATCGAAGGCAAGGGTTCCCCGGACAAAGTGGAGCAAACGGAAGTGGCGTTCTCGCTGCGCGTCAGGCAGTCCGCGCCGTAGGACGTTACTGTTCTAAGAATGAACCACGCAGTCCCGGACGGAATCGTCACGCCCGCAATCATGATCGACGTCGATGTCCTCGACCGGAATATCCAACGCATGGCATCGAGCATGCTGAGCAGGGGACTGAGGCTCCGCCCGCATGTGAAGACACACAAGACCCTGGAGATCGCGGCCAAGCAGCTCGCGGCTGGAGCGGTTGGGCTCACGGTGGCGACGATCGGGGAAGCAGAGGTCTTCGCGGCCGGGGGTGCCACGGACATTTTCATCGCCTACCCGCTGTGGGTTGAGGCGCACCATGCGGAGCGGCTCAGGAAGCTTGCCAGAACGTGCAGCATCGCGGTGGGCACCGATTCAGTGGAAAGCGCGACGGCGATGGGCCGCCAGCTGGGCGCCGATGCCAGAAGTATTGATGTCCTGATCGAAGTGGACAGCGGGCATCACCGCAGCGGAGTTCTGCCCGAAGAAGTGGTGGACGTTGCGCGCGCGGCCGCGGCAAGCGGCCTGAACATTGCGGGCGTCTTCACATTCCCCGGACATAGTTACAAGCCGGGAATGCCAAGGGATGCAGCGGGTAACGAGAATGAGGCCCTTGGCCGTGCTTCCGCCGCACTGGAGCATGCCGGCTTTGAGGTCCGCACCATCAGCGGCGGCTCCACCCCGACCGCACTGCTCGACGCCGAAACGCTGGCCACCGAGTTGCGCCCAGGCGTCTATGTTTTCGGTGATGCACAACAGCTCGAACTCGAACGGTGCACGTGGGACGAGATCGCGCTGACGGTCGCTGCCACGGTGGTCAGCCGCCACGAGTCCGACGGCGGGAATGTCCGGCGGGTGGTTGTGGACGCCGGCAGCAAGATCCTGGGCAGTGACCGCCCCGATTGGGCCACCGGATACGGGCGCCTGCCCGAATACCGGGAGGCCCGGATTACAGCCCTCTCTGAACACCACGCCACCGTGGTTTGGCCGGACTCTGAGGAGCTGCCGGCACTAGGCACGCGGCTCAGGCTGATCCCGAACCACGTTTGCCTGGCCATGAACCTCGTGGACCAGGTAACTGTGGTTCGTGCGGGCGCAGTGGTGGACACGTGGAAAGTCGCCGCCCGCGGCCGGAACAACTAGCAGTCCTGCCTGATGCTTCATCGGGGTTAAAGACTGTGGCGGCGGGTGGAAATTTACCCGCCGCCACAGCAACTGCCGCTTCGCTTAGGCGATGGAAGTAGGCGGCTGTTCACCCTTGAGCACGGCGAGCGTGTTGTCCGCCGCGAGTACTGCCATGGCCGTGCGTGTTTCCACCGTGGCGGAGCCGAGGTGCGGCACAAGCGTCACGTTCTCCAGTTCCAGCAACCATGGATGCACCTTGGGCTCTTGTTCGAAGACATCCAGGCCTGCGCCCGCGATCTGTTCTTCGCGAAGGGCCAAAGCGAGTGCGGCTTCGTCGATGATGGGTCCGCGTGCGGTGTTGACGAGATAGGCGGACTTCTTCATCGTGGCGAGCTGCTCAGCGCCGATCAGGTGATGCGTTGCCGGCCCGTACGGGCAGTGCAGCGAGACGACGTCGGAGATGGTCAGCAGTTCGTCGAGCTCCACTCGCCGTGCGCCGAGTTCCGCGGCGATGGCGGGGTCGATTTCGCTGCGTGACTGGTAGACGATCTCCATTCCGAAGGCCTTGGCCCGGCGTGCTGTGGCTTGGCCGATGCCACCCATTCCGACGACACCCAGGGTCTTGCCCTGCAGGCTGCTGCCGAGCAGGAAGAACATTCCCCATTTCCAGGCCTGGCCGGAACGGATGAGCCGTTCGCCTTCGCCGAGCCGACGGGTGGCCATAAGGATCAGACCGAACGCGATGTCGGCTGTGGCCTCAGTGAGCACCCCCGGGGTGTTGGTGGCGATGATCCCGCGTTCGGTGCAGGCGGGGACGTCGATGTTGTCATAGCCAACGGCGACGTTCGCGACCACTTTGAGCTGCGGGCCCGCGGCGTCGAGCAGTTCGGCGTCAATGCGTTCGGTCAGCAGGCTCACTATGGCGTCGGCTCCTGCTACGCGGCGCAGAAGTTCCTGGCGGCTGATGGAGTCCGAGCCCTCCCAAGCATCCACCTCGTGTTCGGCGCGGAGCTTCTCGAGTGCCGGTTCGGGCACGCGTCCGGTGACGACTACGCGGCTCATGCCGTCTCGATCCATTCACGCAGGCGGCCCAGGCCATCGCGGATGTCTGGCACTTCGATGCCCGAGTACGCGAGCCGGATGTACTGCCGCTCCTCGCCGGGCAGGCGCCGGCCGAAGTGCTCACGCGTGCAGAAGGAAACCCCGGTCTTGTAGAGGGCGTCGGAAGCGAAGTCGCCGACTGCCGTGTAACCCAGGCGCTGCATGGCCTCTGTGACGTCGGGGAACAGGTAGAACGTGGACTGCGGAACTGCCACGCTCATTCCCGGGATGGCATTGACGATCCCGCAGGCGGTATCCCGGCGTTCCTTCAGGATGTCCAGCATCTGCTGTACCGGTTCCTGGGGGCCACGGAGGGCTTCGATGCCGGCCCACTGCACATAGTGTGTGGTGCACGATTCATCGTTGGTATTCAGAGTGCTGAGCACTTTTGCGATTTCAAGCGGGGCAACGGCACACCCGAGCCGCGAGCCGGTCATGGCGAACTTCTTGCTGAACGTGTAGAGGATGACAGTGCGCTCTGCCATGCCGGGAAGCGACGCGATGGAGCTCGAGACTCCTTCGTAGCGCGTCTCGAAATAGGCCTCATCGGAGAGGACCCAGAGGTCGTGCTCCTGTGCGATCTGTGCGATGGCCTCGCGTTCGGACGCGGTCGACTCGGCAGAGATGGGGTTCTGCAGGTCGTTGTAGATGATCGCGGCTGTGTTCGGGGTGATTGATGCGCGGACCTGGTCGAGGTCGATCGCGAATCCGTCACGTGTGGGCATATAGCGGTAGGGCACAGCGGTGCCGCCCAGGTATTCGATCTGGGATTCGTAGATCGGGAACCCGGGGTTGGGGTAGAGCACCTCCTGGCCTGGGTTCATGACGGCCTGCAGGAACTTGGTGATAACGGGCTTACCGCCGGTCATGACCACCACATTGTCGGGGGAGAATTCCATGCCGCGCCGTGCGCCGAGGTCTTCGGCGAGGGCTTCCCGAAGCTGGGGGATACCGGCGCCGGGGCAGTAGCCCGTGTAGCCATCGGCGATTGCCTTGTTCATCGCCTCAACGATGTGAGGGGCAGTTGGGATATTGATGTCGCCAAGGTGGAAGGGGTACACCAGGTTCCCTTTGGCTTTCCAAGCGGCAGCGGCCTGCGCCACGCTGAACGCAGTTTCGGTGCCCAGGCGTTCGAGCCGGTGTGCGAGTTTCTGCATGTGCTGTTTAACTCCTCATCGAGCTGATCACGGGTTTTCACGTGAAGTACTCAACTAGTATATTAGTGATGTATTAGGCTGTCTATGGATAGGCGGTCATTAAAACAGCGCCCGCAGCGTCTCCCCACAGACCCGTTGATCTGCCACACTCAACCCCATGCAGTCGTTGTTCGACGGACTCCTTAACGCCAGTCCACTGGTGGTGATGTGCATCGTGTTCGCGTTGGTCTTCGCCGAGGATGCCTTGTTTATCGGCTTCGTGATCCCAGGCGAAACCGCCGCGGTAGTCGGGGGTGTCTTCGCCAGCCGGGGTTCTCTTCCCCTGTGGGGCATGATCCTGGTTGTCATCTCCGCAGCCATCCTGGGTGACACTGTGGGTTACGAGATCGGCAAGCACTTGGGTCCGTGGGTCATGGGGTTGAAAATCCTGGACAAGAGACGGGCCCAGCTGCAAAAAGCCGAGGATTTTCTTGCCCGCCGTGGCGGCCTCGCCGTGTTCCTGGGCCGCTTCACAGCCTTTTTTCGTGCAGTCATGCCCGCGCTCGCAGGGCTCAGCCGAATGCCATACCGCCGCTTCGCCATCTGGAACTTCACAGGCGGCATCTTTTGGGGCGGCCTGTTCGTGACCTTGGGATTCATTGCCGGGAACTCGTACGAAGAACTAGCCCGCACAGTGGGGCGCGGTGTCGCTTTGGTGGTGGCCGCCGTCGTGGTTGTCATCCTGGTCGTATGGCAGATCCGAAAGCATCGAGCGGCGGCCAAACCCACAGCCGACTGAGACCCTCTGGAAACGTGGCTGAAACTTCCAGTCCTTACGCTGATCACAAACTGTCCGTACGTGTGCACCCAAGTAGCGGCTTTGAGGAGAATCGATGCATCTTTTGCCCCGTGAGCAGGAAAAACTCATGATCGTGGTGGCCGCCGATCTGGCCAGGCGAAGGCAGGCGCGCGGATTAAAGCTGAACTATCCGGAAGCTATCGCGATCATCAGCTACGAGCTCATTGAGGGCGCCCGGGACGGCAAATCCGTTGCAGAGCTCATGAGCTACGGAACCACATTGTTGCGCCGCGAAGACGTGATGGAAGGTGTGCCCGAGATGATCCACGACGTCCAAATCGAGGCCACATTCCCCGACGGCACCAAGCTCGTCACTGTCCACGCCCCCATTCGATAGGAGCCCCCATGATCCCCGGTGAATACAGGCTGCGCCCCGAGCCCATCGCGTGCAACAGCGGCCGTGAGGCGATCGCCGTCGAGGTTGTCAATCGAGGTGACCGGCCAGTCCAGATTGGCTCGCACTACCACTTCGCGGAGGCCAACCGCGCCCTGGAATTTGACCGTGAAGCCGCTTATGGCCGGCGTCTGGACATCCCCGCCGGCACCGCAGCCCGTTTCGAACCGGGCGACAAGAAGACCGTCCAGCTGGTGGAGTTGACAGGTTCCCGCGAAGTTTTCGGCTTGAGCAACGCTGTCAATGGAAGGCTCGACGGCGGTGCTCGCGTTGGCGGGACCTCCCGCGCAGCGGTGGCTATGACAGACGTGGCTATGGAAGGAGACGCCAAATGAGCTTCGAGCTTCCCCGCCGGCAATACGCCGAGCTGTACGGCCCAACGACAGGTGACGCCATCCGGCTGGCAGACACCGAACTCTTCCTCGAAATCGAGAACGATTACACCGTCTACGGTGAGGAAGTGGTGTTCGGGGGCGGCAAAGTAATCCGCGACGGCATGGGCCAAAACGGCCAGGCGACGCGCTCCGAGGACATCCCTGACACGGTCATCACCAACGTCGTCGTCCTGGACTACTCAGGCATCTACAAAGCCGATGTCGCCCTGAAAGACGGCCACATTTTCAAGATCGGCAAAGCCGGCAACCCTCAGATCATGGACGGCGTGGACATCGTGATCGGTGCCAGCACGGAGATCATCGCGGGCGAACGGAAAATCCTCACGGCTGGCGGCATCGACACCCACATCCACTTCATTTCCCCTGAACAGGTTCCCACTGCACTCTGCAGCGGCGTCACCACGATGGTCGGCGGCGGCACTGGACCGGCGGAAGGAACCAAAGCCACCACCATCACGCCCGGATCCTGGCATATCTCGCGGATGCTCCAGGCCGCCGAAGGCCTCCCCATCAACATAGGCCTGTTCGGCAAGGGCCACGCGTCCGCCGTCGAACCCCTCGCAGAGCAGATCCGCGCAGGTGCCGTCGGGCTCAAAGTCCACGAGGATTGGGGCTCCACCACGTCGTCCATCGACATGTCCCTGCGCGTGGCCGACGAATACGACGTCCAGGTAGCCATCCACACCGACACCCTCAACGAGTGCGGTTTCGTGGAAGACACCATCAAGGCGATCGACGGCCGGGTCATTCACACATTCCACACCGAGGGCGCCGGCGGTGGCCACGCGCCGGACATCATCAAGATTGCCGGGCTACCCAACGTGCTTCCGGCCTCCACGAACCCCACGTTGCCGTACACCAAGAACACCATCGAAGAGCACCTGGACATGCTCATGGTCTGCCACCACCTCAACCCGGACATCCCCGAAGACGTGGCTTTCGCGGACTCCCGCATCCGTGCCGAAACCATCGCAGCCGAGGACGTCCTTCACGATCTCGGCGTCTTCGCCATTACGTCCTCGGACTCGCAGGCAATGGGCCGCGTAGGCGAGGTGATCATCCGGACCTGGCAGGTGGCCGATGCCATGAAACGGCAACGAGGGGTTCTACACGATCCGTCCGGGGCTGTGCATGGTTCTGCTGGATTAGACAACTTCCGGCTCAAGCGCTACGTAGCCAAATACACGATCAACCCCGCCATCGCCCAGGGCATGGCGGACGTCATTGGCTCCGTGGAAGAGGGAAAGTTCGCGGACCTGGTGTTGTGGGACCCCGCGTTCTTCGGAGTAAAACCCGAGCTCGTCATCAAAGGCGGGCAGATCGCCTACGCACTCATGGGCGACTCAAACGCCTCCATTCCCACGCCCCAACCCCGCACCATGCGGCCCATGTTCGCCACCTATGGGCGAGCACTCCAACAGACGTCCATCACGTTCCTCTCCAAAGCAGCGATCGACGCCGGAGTGCCGGCCGAACTGGGACTCGAACGCATCATCAAGCCCGTCACCGGCATCAGAAACCTGCGCAAAGCCGACCTGAAGTTCAACGGCGAAACCCCGGACATCGTCGTCGACCCCGAAACCTACAAGGTGACAGTGGACGGCGTCGAAGCCACCTGCGAACCCTCCGACGTGCTGCCCATGGCGCAGCGCTACCACCTCTTCTAAACATCATCCCGGAGACCAAATGATTATCGAAAAGATCCTCGGCAACCTCCACGAACAGCCCGACGCCTATGCTGGCCGCCACAAAGAAAAAGTCGTCCTCCCCAGCGCCCTGCTCGTCAAACGCATCCAACGCGTCACCACCGACCATGGCAAAGAACTCGGCATCCGACTCCCCACCGGATCAGGCGACCTGCGCGACGGCGACATCCTCGCCGCCGACGACACCAACCTCATCGTCATCTCCGTGCTGCCCACAGACGTCCTCGTGATTGCGCCGCGAAGCATCCACGAAATGGGGGTCGTCGCACACTCCCTCGGCAACCGGCATCTGCAGGCTCAGTTCTTTGACTCTTCATCCGAGTACGGCGCTGAAGTCATGGTTTGTCAGTATGACCACACTGTCGAGGACTATCTGAAGCATGTGGGCGTCCCCTACGACAGGCAAGAGCGGGTCATGCCGGTGCCTTTTCGCCATGCTGAGCATTCGCACTAAAGCTGTGCTTCGTGTCAGGTTGGGTGTGCGCGCTTGCGCTCCGCTGGGAAGGGGGCCGTGCCCGCTCCGCGATGCCCGCCACGCCGCGGCCCCCTTCCCAGCTCCGCTCCAGCGCGCGGTCCTCACCTTCGGCGGTGCGCTTTGAGTGCGGGATATCAGCTGGCTCTTCAGCAATTGACTGACTCTGCGTTGCCTACGGGGGCGTTCGCTCATTCTTTGGGGTTTGAGAGCTACATACATCGTGAGCTGGTTCGTGATGAGGGGTCGTTTGGGGTTTGGCTTTCCTTGTTTGTGGGGCAGCAGTTGACTTATTCGGAGGGGTTGGCTTTGCGGTTTTTGTATGAGGGGGTGGATGTTGGTTTGTTGGATTCTGTTCTTTCCGGGCAGTTGTTGGCTCGGGAGGTTCGGGAGGCTTCTTTGAAAATGGGTGGGCGGCTGTTGGAGATTGGCGGGGAGGTATTTCCGTCGGGGGACTTGGAGGACTATCGGGAGTTGGTTGGGCGGGGGGAGTGTGGGGGGCATCAACCTTTGGCGTTTGGGGTGATTGCGCGGTCGCTGAAGGTTCCTTTTGAGGAGGCGCTTGCTGCCTATTTGTTTGCCACCGTTACTTCCCTGACGCAGAACGCCGTCCGCGCCATACCGCTCGGGCAGAATGCCGGGCAACGGGTACTTCGGCACGCGCACGACGCCGTTGCTACCGCCGTCGAGGTTGTAGCACAACTGTGCTGGGACGACTTTGGGGCCGTGAGCCCCGGACTTGAAATTTCACAAATGCGGCACGAGCGGCAACGCGCCCGCATGTTCATGAGTTAACCCAGGAGGACACATGTCTGAACCCATCAAAATCGGTGTCGGTGGACCCGTCGGGGCCGGCAAGACACAACTCGTCGAGCGCATCACCCGGCACATGAGCGGCGACATCTCCATGGCCGCCATCACCAACGACATCTACACCATCGAAGACGCCAAAATCCTCGCGGCCAACGGCATCCTGCCCGAAGACCGCATCATCGGCGTCGAAACCGGAGGCTGCCCCCACACCGCAATCCGGGAAGACACTTCCATGAACACGGCAGCCATCGAAGAACTCAAAGCCCGGCACCCCGACCTTCAAGTCATCTTCGTCGAATCCGGCGGCGACAACCTCTCAGCCACCTTCAGCCCCGAACTCGTCGACTTCTCCATCTACATCATCGACGTAGCGCAAGGCGAAAAAATCCCCAGAAAAGCCGGACAAGGCATGATCAAATCCGACCTCTTCATCATCAACAAAACGGACCTCGCGCCCCATGTTGGAGCAGACCTCTCAGTAATGGAGCGGGACTCCAAGGAATTCCGCGGCAACAAGCCGTTCTGCTTCACGAATCTCAAAACCGACGAAGGGTTGGACGCCGTTCTGGCGTGGATTCGCCGCGACGTCCTGATGCTCGACTTGGCCTCATGAGTGGCCCTGTTAGCGCTACGGCGGTTGACGAAAATCCGGCGGCTTCGCCGGATATTAGGGACCGTGCCCGCTTCGCGATGCCCGCCACGCCGCGGCCCCTAATATCCGGCTCCGCAGCCTCTGCTGGCGGGTCACCGCTCATTCGGCGAACCTTCATGTCCAGCTCCAGCGCTTCGGGGTTCCAGTCACCTGGCGTTGGTGGATTATGAGCACGCACATCGTGGTCCCGACCGGCGATGTCGGTCCTTGGGGGAGCGTGGAGTCGCAAGCCGGGTTGGTTTCAGCGGTTGGGGAGCGAGGGGTGCGGGGGCGGTTGGAGCTTTTTGTTAGTGTGCGCGGAGGGAGGTCTGTTGCTTCTCGGCAATTTCATGAGGGCGCTTTGAGAGTGTTGCGGCCGCATTATTTGGATCAGTCCGGGCAGGTTTGCTTTGTCATGGTTAATCCGGGCGGGGCCTATTTGGGGGCGGATCTGTTTGTTATTGACTTGGAGGTCCAGGCGGAGGCGGAGCTGCTGTTGACGACTCAGTCGGCCACGAAGGTGTATCGGACTCCGGGGTCGTTTGCTGAGCAGCGGATGCGTGTGCGGCTGGGGGAGGGGGCGCGGTTGGAGTTGCTGCCTGACCAATTGATCGCCTATCGCGAGGCGAGTTACCGGCAGAATTCGAGCATCAGTCTCCACCCGACGTCGAGCCTTGTCATGGCTGAAGTCATTACGCCGGGCTGGTCGCCGGACGGTGGGGTGTTCCGGTACGAGGAGTTGCGGCTGCGCAATGAGATCCAGGTCGAGACCGGTGGGGGATCCCGGCTATTGGTCCTCGATAACCTCCTGATAAGGCCGCCGCTGGGTGATGTGACTGGGATAGGGTTCATGGAGGGCTTTAGTCATGTGGGGTCGTTGGTGGTTGTGGATCCGCGGGTGAATCAGGAGCTTGCCGACGAGCTGCACCACTTGACGCGGGACCATGATGCTTACACGGGCGTTTCATTGACCAATAGTGTTGGCGGTACCACTGGACTTGTGCTGAGATCGTTGTCCAACAGCACCGACGAACTCAATAATCTGGTGGGCGCCTGTACCTCAGTTCTCCGTGAACGTTGGTATGGTCAGGGACCCGTGAATCTGAGGAAGTATTGATGACTGCGTTGACTGGGTTCGCCGCCATATACCGGGACCGGGAGAAGTTGCCACTGCGGACGCGGCTACTTTTCACGTTCGGTGCGGTGGCGGCGTTGCATGTTGCCGCCGTCGTGCTTTTGCTGCTGGGTTCGGCAGGGGCGGCGCAGCCGCTTGCGCTCGGCTTGGTGGTGACCGCGTATGTGGCTGGAATCAAGCACAGCTACGACTGGGACCACATCGCCGCGATCGACAACTCCACGCGCAAGTTCGTGGCGCAGCACAAGGACCCGGTGAGTGTCGGGTTCGCCTTCAGCCTTGGCCATAGTTCCGTCGTGATCCTGGCAGGGCTCCTGGTGACAGCGGGCGCAACGCTGATAGGGCAATTCATGGAGGACGGCACCGCGGGCAACAAGGTGTTGGGCCTGATCGGTGGCGGGGTGTCGGGTTTGTTCCTGCTGGGGATGGGGCTCTTCAACGGCTCGACCTTCCTGCGTGCCGTGCACGTATATAGGGGCGTCCAGGCCGGCGGAACGATCCGTGAAGCAGACCTCGAAGCGAAGGGATTTGTGGCCCGGTTGCTGGCCAAGCCCCTGTCAAAAGTGGAGCGGCCGCGAAATATCTACGTGATTGGCTTCCTCTTCGGCCTCGGCTTCGATACGGCCACCACCATCGGGCTGCTGGTTATCACCACGACGGCGTCACTCGCCGGAGTCTCGCCGCTCGCCTTGATGGCGCTTCCCTTCGCGTTCACCGCTGCCATGACACTGTGCGATTCCATCAACGGCGTGGCCATGATGAAAATGTACAAGACCGCCATCAACGACCCTCAGCGAAAGCTCGGCTTCAACGTGGTGATTACCGGCATCTCGGCTGTCTCGGCGCTGTTCATCTCCGTGATCACGCTCGGGGGATTCGTCAACGCGGCGTTTGAACTCGAGGATCCGCTGACCACCTGGTTGAGAGAGATCGACCTTGGCGACGCAGGCCTGCTCCTGGTGGGCCTGTTCGTGATCGCGTGGACTGTTTCCGCGTGGCGTGGCCGGTTAATGCGCTCGCCCCAGCCCAAGTAAGTCGCAGCACAGCGCGTTTAGAGCCCTCAAAACGCGCTCAGCTGCTACTTACTTGGGTTAGGAGGCCGCCACCGCGTTGAAGAGTTCATTGGTGTCCACGCCAAGGTCCGGGGTATCCAGCACGTTCGTCAGGAACACGACGCACCGGTCCTGCTCCGGGAACATCCACCATTCCGTGCCCGCCCACCCGGGGTGACCGTAGATCCCTTGGGCGATCAGCTCGGATTCGTTGGCTGGCATCTGGAAACCGAGGCCCGTGTGCCGCAAAGGCTTGGGCCGGACACTGATGTGCGAAACCCCGGTGGTCCTTGGCCGGCGCATGGCCGCAAGCGTGGCGGGCCGCACTGCCTTGCCGGAATCGCGCAGCAACTCAGTGCCGAGATTGAGCAGATCCGTGGCGGTGCCGAACAACCCAGCGCCAGGGTGCTTCTTCCTGTACATCCCCTCAACGTCCAGGCCTTGCTCTTCTGCGCCACGGACTGTGTGCGGGTTGCAGTCCGTGTGGAACGTGAGGCCTTTCGCGCCGGTGTCCTCAGCCAATGAACGAACCTGCTCTTCGAACGGGCGGCCGTCGGCCCATTCGGCCATGGCGGCAGCGCCCTCGAAAGCCACATTGCAGTACTGGACCAACGAGCCAGCATAGAAGGCTTGCTCCGCCGTGGTGAGGTCCTCGCGGAGGGGAGTGCCGCCGTCGAGCTGTGTATCCATGATTCCCGACCGGTGACTCAACAAGTGCTCGAGGGTCACGGTGTCCGTGCGGTCGGCGCCGAAGCCGGGGAGCGCGTCCGTCAATGCATTGCCGAGCGACAATTTCCCCAGTTCAACCTGGCGCATCACCGTCATTGCGCTGATGGGTTTGGTGACTGAGAACAGCGCAAAGTGGTCATCGGTGGTTGCCTTCCGGCCGGCGTCGTGCCCAAAGGCAACGACGTCGGAGATGCCGTGGCTGGATGCGATTCCCAGCACGGCCACCGGCACGCGCCCTTGGTCCACCTGTTTGCGGGCCCAGTCTGCCGCGCGACCTGATTCCACCATGTGACTTCCACGCTTTCGCTCGGGTTCGGTGAGACGAATCTATCGAAAATTCTCCGAGCCGCGTGTAACCCCGGGACGTGGGCCGGAAACTATAGAAGTATCCTGCAGTTCAGGACACTACTTTCAGGGGGAAAATCGTGCTTTCCGAGCGCGAACTGGCGTTTATCGCCATTCACAAAAACAGCTATCCGTCCGTTTTCAGATTTGTCCGCCGCAGGGTGGAATCGGCGGAAATTGCCGAAGAAATCGCGGCGGACGTTTTCCGGGTCCTTTGGCAGAAATGGGACGACGACTCCCAACCCGATATTCCATACCTGCTCGCTGTTGCGCGCAATCTCGTCGGGAATGCTTATCGGAGCCGTGACCGGCAACAGGCACTGCAGGAAAAACTACGCACGACGGCGGTGGAGCGTTTCGGGGACGACTCCGAGAACGTCGTTGTACAGGATGCCATGGCCCGCCTCCGCGACCAGGACCGGGACATCCTCCAGTTGGCCTATTGGGAAGGTTTGGGCTGTGCCGAAATCGCGCGGGTACTCAACTGCAGTGAATCAGCAGCCAAGGTCCGCTTGCACCGCGCACGTGGTGCTTTCCGGAAACAGATGCCTGCAGGTGTCGAAACGACTACACACAAGATGGGAGTCTGAGATGGACCAGATCAAGAGCCAGATTTCCGCGATCGACCCTCTTGCCCAGGAACCAGAGGCCGAAATCAACGGCGAAGAAGCTTTGGCTCGTATGCTGACCGGGCCCAGGGTCTTCAGCGACACTGTGCCGGCTGGCGTGATCTCCCTCCAAGATCGCAGGAAACGAAAGGTCCGGATTGCCGGAGCGTTGTTGCTGGGAGCGGCAGCTGTCACTGCTGGCGTCCTCGTGGCTGCCAACTTTGGGCCAGTGAGCTCGACGCCGGCGCCGGCAGTCACCGTCACAACCCCTGAACCAACGCCAACGCCAAGCATGTCCGCCACACCTTCGGCCAGCGCAGCAGTGACCCCGTCCAGCGCTCCGACGCCGGTCACGCCCACTCAGCCGGCTCCTGCGATCGTTCCGACGGTGGCACCAACACCCACACCTACAGCGCCGCCAGCTGCAGCCTTGCAAAAGTTCACGTTCCCGGATGGACACATCTCCTTCAACTACCCGAGCGGCTGGACTGTTCGGACGGAGCAGGGTCCATATCTTTCGGAGGAAACGAAGGCCGCATCCCAAGGGGCCACCATCCTGGACAGCGCCGGGGACAAGGTCGCCTTTGTGTCCAGCGGGTTCTACGGAGACGGCACGGCGGGGCGCGTGGATCGGACAGTCCTGGACCGGGCAGTGGTTCCTGGAATCAGGGACATGTCAGGTGAGCAAGTGGAGTTTGGGTTCTTTTCAAACAAAATCCAATTCATCCCCTACGAGGGACCGGCCTACGAGGGCATGCCCTCAGCTCGTTCCGGCCCCAGCGATGATCCTCCCATTTACGCCATGGATATTCGGTTGTCGTCCGAGCTGGAGGCAGGAATTACTACCTCTGGCACCAACCTGATCCGGATGCCCAACGGGTTCATGAACGCATACGTTGTGTTCGATCCTGCCAAGCAACCAACCTTCGCCACACCCGAGGCAGCGAAGGCCTGGATGGGCAGCACCCAGTACGCCCAGCTGAAAGCCCTTCTGCTGAGCGTCAGCTACAAATAACCCCATCTGACTGGCATTTGTGGTTGGTACGAGGCGTCATAACAACCACAAATGCCAGTTAGTTGGGCTAGCGGGGGGTGAGCAGATGGCTGGCGGGGTCGTACCGGAAGGTGACCGGGCCGCCGTCGTGTTTCAGGGCGATGTTGCTGCCGTTCGCGGCGCCACCCAGACCGTAGTTCTCAGCCCAGGAGCCGTTGATCGCGGCCTTGAACTCGTAGTTCCCTGCAGGCAAGTTCGGCACTGAAAGTTTCCAGATCCCATCTGCAGGATCCAAGGCAAGCTGGGCCTGTGGGCAATCGGGCATCCAGTCGCCGGCACAGCCGAGCTCGGAGTTCAGGCTACCGGGAACGGAGACGGCAGCAGGCTGCTGACCGGCAACCGCGGCGCTGATCACGTTCGTTGCATGGTCGTACAAGAACGTGACGGCGCCGCCAGGGTGCGTGAACACCACATTCGGACCGTTCAGAACGCCACCAGCTCCATAGTTCTCATCCCACGAACCGTTGAGCGCAGCCTTGAACTCATACGTTCCCGCCGGGAGGTTCGGGACGTTCAGCTGCCACAGACGATGCGTGGGTTCGTACGTCATCGACGCCTGCTCACACGACGGCTGCCAATCATCCGTGCAGCCAAGCTCGGTGTTGAGGCTGCCGGCAACGGTCACGGTTTCGGGCTGCACGGGCTCACCCACCACACCACTTCGCGGCTCGCTCGCCGAAGTCTGTCCCCTGTTGTCCAGCACCACTGCGCGGTACTCCACAGACGTGCCGGACTCCAGGGAAGATACGTCGTGGAACACTTGGTAGGGCGCGTTGTCATCCGTGCCAATCGACTGCCACTCGCTGCCCGCCGTCCGCTCCTGGAAGGTGACTTCGTAGAACGAGTTACCGTCGACGTCGGCCGTCACCTTCAGGCGGGAAGCGTCACCGGCGGCCGTGACTGGCTTCTTGAGTACGACGCCGGGTGCCGCCTTGGACTGCGCGAGTCGCCCCGCTGCTTGGTACACCACGGTGGAAAGCGGAGGAACCGTAACGGTCAGCTTCGCCTGAGTGTCAGTCTTGGCGTCGGCTGCAGCGTCGCCATAAATGAGGTTGAACGGCTGCTTCGCCTCGTACGTCGGGATCTCCGCGGTCTGGGCGCTCTCGCTGTTGTTCACGGCAACCACGTACTCACGTTGATCTTTGGCATCGATGCGGGAGAAGGCGTAAATCCCCGGGCCGTCGGCAGCGTAGCGGTTCTGCTGTGCACCGCTGCGGAGTGTGGGGTGCTCGGCGGTGAGTGCAGCAAGTTCGCTGATCTTCTTGTACAGCGGGTGGCCGGTATCGAAATTGTCCGTTGCATGCGTCGCGCTCGTGCCCAGAAGGTCGTCGTCAAGGTATTCCTGAACCTGGCTGGCGAACATTGATTGCCGCGAGTCCTGGTCCCCGCCTGCCCCGGTGAATCCTTGCTCATCGCCGTAGTAGACAACGGGGTTACCGCGGGAGAAGTACATCAGCTCGTGGGCGAGTTCATCGCGCTCGACGAGTTCGGCGTCGGAGGCTCCTGCATTGTCCTGGGCAATGAACGTGCCGATACGGCCCATATCGTGGTTCCCGAGGAAGGTGGGCAGCTGGTAGGCGTTGGAATCTGCATCCGTGTACCAGTCATCTCCGTTGAAGAACTCGGCCAAACCGCTGGCCTTGCTGCTCTGGGAGGCGAAGCTGCGGGCAGCTCCCTGGAAACCGAAATCGAGAACGGCCTGCATCTTGTTCCTGGTGGTGAATTTGGACGTGACGCTCTTGGAGGTGTCGAAGACTTCGCCAAACATGAAGAATTCGTCCTTGCCCTGCTCCTTGGCATAGCTCAGGACCTGCGGGCCGAACTGCTGCCAGAATTCATCGTTGACGTGCTTCATGGTGTCGATGCGGAAGCCATCGATCCCGAAGTCGTGGATCCAACTCTTGTAGACATCAACAAATCCGTTGACCACGCGGGGATTCTCCGTGAACAGATCGTCCAAGCCAAAGAAGTCACCGTAGAGCGCGTCCTCGCCGGAAAAGGTGGTGTTGCCACGGTTGTGATAGAGCGTGGAGTCGTTGAGCCATGCGGGAACCTTGACGTTCTTCTCGGCTTCGGGGACCACCGGCGTGTAGGGGAAGGACGTGGCTGGATCCAGTGCTGGAAAGTCCTGCGTGCCGGCGTAATCGTGGTCATCGAAGGCCTCACCGGCCGCCGTGCGGTACGGCTCGCTTTCCTTGGAAATGTAGGGCGCTGACTCCGACTCCTGATACTGGACCACGTCCGCAGTGTGGTTGGTGATGATGTCGAAGTAGACCTTCATGCCCCGGGCGTGGGCGGCATCGATGAGCGTCTTCAGCTCCGCGTTCGTGCCCAAGTGGGGATCGATCTGTGTGAAGTCCGTAACCCAATACCCGTGGTATCCGGCAGAGCTGTTGTCCAGCTCGCCGCCGCCTTGGACAGCTTTGTTCTTGAAGCTCGGCGTAAGCCAAAGGGCATTCGTTCCCAAACCCTGGATGTAGTCCAAACGGTCCTGGAGGCCCTTCAGATCACCACCGTTGTAGAAGCCCTTGCGGGTGGGGTCGTAGCCGGACACCATCGGATCCGAACCCAGCCCGCCGTCGTCGTTGGCTTTTGTGCCGTTGTTGAAGCGGTCAGCCATGACGAAGTAGAAGTTCTGATCACTGACGCCGCCGCGGACCGAGTGTTGGCCGCCGGGATCAGGCGGGGTTTTCTTGGTAGCGACCGCCGCGCTGGCGGGCAGGACGGTGGATGCCGTCACCACTGCGGTGGCGAGTACGACGGCGGGGACAATGGATCTATAGCTGCGAGATAGCAAGTGATGAAACCTTCCGCTAAGCGACTCTGCTGTGTGGCAACTCACAACTGTAAGCGCTTGCTTCGATGGATTCCACAGAAATAGAAGGTTTTTTAGATGTGAAGAGCTGTTACGTGCTTCGAATCTGGAAGCGTTTGCAGGACTTCTAACCGAGAACGAGCGGAAATCCTATTGTTCGCCTGCATGACACCATGCGGAAATGCTATGCAATTGCCTATAACGAACCATCCATGACTTGCATAGGGTTGAGGAGATCTGCTTCACACCAGGGCCTGCTTCACAGCATGCAGCGCCCTGAACTACCCAAGGATGAGTTTCAACGATGAAGAGCATCGCCCTCCTGCGCGAACGAGCCACCCGTGTCATGCCCACCGGTTCCCACTGCCCGGCCTCGGGTTTGTGGAGCCCGGACTCTGAGCCTGATGCCGTCCAGGTGTTCGCCGAAGGTCACGTCCTCCCGGCGCACAATGGAGTGCCCACTGTCTGGCGGCGCCGGACCGCCGGCGAAGTCTCAGCATGACCAGCTCCATCCTGAACAGGCCCGCCGACTACCGGCACGTGCCGGCAGCCCAGTGGACTGAACTGGGCGCTGGGGATCGCGTCTGGATCTACGACGTCTCCTGGGGTGCCGGTACCGGCCGTGTTGACGACGTTTCCCACCACCAGGAACTGCTGTGGGTGGTCCTTGAACCCACTGGCCGCAAGCTGTTCTGCGGAACGGACGACGTCCAGGTCTGGGCGGCCTAACCCGCCGGAACCAGCGCGCTCGGGGACCCTGTCTCTACCCTGCCCACGGGACCGTCGGGCAGGCCGGTTTCGGGGTCGAGCCTGAAACTCAGGACATCGTTGGAACCTTCATGCACCACCAAGAGCCAGCCGTCGTGGACCAGGTGGTGCCGTGGCCAATCGCCCCCGCTTGGCACATCGGCCAGGGGTGTCACGTCCGTGCCCTGTGCGCCCACCTTCAGGACACAGATCCGGTTGGAGCCGCGGACTCCCACGTAGACGAACCGACCGTCAGTGGACATTGCAATCTCGGCGGCGGAGTCGCCGTCGAACGCTTTGTTGACACTGGCGGGAACCACGGCCGTGAGTTCGTAGACTCCTTGGGGTTCGGCCCTCACGGCTGCAACCTCAATCGAGTACTCCGTGTCGATGAAAACCGTACCGCTGGGATGCCGCACCATGTGACGCGGGCCGGAGCCCTTGGGCAGGATCACGTGGTGGTCGGGCAACAGACCCTGGCCGGGCTCATACCGCCAAATCCGCACAAGATCGTGTCCGAGGTCCGTGGTCATCACGCGACCATCGGGAAGCATGAGGCTTGAGTGTGCGCGGCTGGGCCGCGGCTCGTCGGTGGGTCCAGTCTGATGGGGGTCGACGGCGGCTTCCGCGCTGGTCCGCGACGTGATGGCGCCGTCGTGGTCCAGTTCGTAAAGAATCACCCGGCCGTCACCCCAGCAGGTAACCACAATGAACCGGCCCTGTGGATCCGTCGCGACGTGGCAAGCAGCCTCGCCCGCCAGCCACGGCTCGCCCATTTGCTCCAGTTCAGCGGTGCCCGTACGGCGGTAGGCGCGTACCATCTTGCCTTCCTCGGCCACGGCATAGAGCACAGGGACGGTTGGGTGGACGGCGAGGAAGGACGGGGAGTTCGCTGCGACAGCCAGGCCAAACGAAGTGAGTTTCCCGTCTGTATCCAGGGTGATGGCGCCGATCCCTTCGCCATTTCCATTCCGGTCCGCGGTGTAGGACCCGGTCCAGATCAGCGTTTCTGTGCCTGCTGTTTCCATGCTGTATTCCCCCATGCTTAGTGGCCCCAATCCATCAATGTCCCTGCACGTCCGAGTCGACGCCCGCATCAGGACCGGCGTCGAGGGTTTGCAGCCTTCTAAGATCATCCTGGTCCAGCTCGAAGTCGAACACCTCAAGGTTTTCCCGCATCCGTTGCGGATTGGCGGTCTTGGGGATGGCAACCAGGCCCTGCTGGACGTGCCAACGGAGAACCACTTGGCCGGGCGTCTTTCCATGCTTGGTGCCGATGCTCGCCAAAACCGGGGCATTCAGGAGGTCGCTGCTTGCACCTAGCGGACTGTACGATTCCGTGACAATCCCGTGCTGCTCGTTGAACGCGATGGCAACAGGACGCGGGATGGTGGGATTGACCTGAATCTGGTTGACCGCTGGAACAACATCCGTCTCACTCAACAGCCGGTCCAGGTGCGAAGGCTTGAAATTGGAAACGCCGATGGACCGTACCTTGCCAGAGGCCTGAAGTTCCTCGAAGGTCTTCCAGGTGGAGACGAACTCGTCACGGCGGGGGAGCGGCCAGTGGATCAGCAGCAGGTCAACGTAGTCCAGCCCCAGTCGTTCCAGCGAGCCGTCGAGCCCAGCCACTGCCTTGCCCGAGCCTTGAAATCCGCCGTCCAGCTTGGTGGTGATGAAGAGCTCACCCCGGTCCACCCCGCAGGAGCGGATACCGTTGCCCACTCCCTTCTCATTGCCGTATTTGACCGCCGTATCAATGTGTCGATAGCCGCAGGACACAGCTTCCACTACGGCCTCAGCAACCTGGGCATCATCCAGGGGCCAGGTACCCAACCCCAATTGGGGGATCTTGTAGCCGTCGTTGAGTTCAATGAGCGGGGCAAGTGTCATGAGCATGATCTCCTCTAATGCTTGAATCTCGGCCGGCGGGTCTCTTTGCTGTTCTACGCTGGCCACTGGCTGCTTGGCAACAGCTACCGCCGAGACCAGTCGTAAAGCCGATCGCTCAGCTCCATGAAGTCTTCCGCAACCACCTGCAGCCCGGGATGCTGATCGTGCCAGTCGATAATCTCCCTCGCACCATCCGCGAACGGGATGGTTGCCTGATAGTCCGGCACGAGTGCTTTGATCTTGGAGTTATCGAACACCACCGAGTGCGAGCGGTCCCCCAGGAGGTTGGGGCCTAGCTCTTTGCTGTGGGCGGCGACGGTCTCGGAGGAAACATGAAACAGCTCGGGTTCAGGAACGCCGGCTGCCCGGGCGAAGAGACGATAGATCTGGTTCCACGGCAAGAACTCGTCCGAAGTAATGGTGTAGCTCTCACCGACAGCCTGCGGTCTTCCCAAGAGGCCGACGAAGGCCTTGGCGAAATCACGGCTGTGGGTCAGCGTCCATAGGGAGGTCCCGTCCCCATGAACCAACACGGGCATTCCCGCGCGCATCCGGTGAATGTCCGTCCAACCACCCACCAGCGCGATCTTGGTCCGGTCATAGGTGTGGGATGGCCGGACCACCGTCACAGGGAAGTCCTGCTCGCGGTAGGCCTCAAAGAACAATTCCTCACAGGCAATCTTGTCCTGCGAGTACTTCCAAAACGGGTTCTTCAGAGGAGTCGATTCCTTGATGGGCAAGGTGGTGGGCGGTTTTTGGTAAGCGGAGGCGGAACTTATAAAAACATACTGACCAGTCCTCCCCCGGAACATCTCCAAGCCAGCCCGCGCATGAGCCGGAGTGAAGGAGATGAAGTCTGTTACGGCGTCGTACTCCCTTCCGCGAAGTACCTCCCGCACAGCCTCGGTGTCCCGGATGTCGGCGTGGAGCACCTCGGCGGCCTCGGGAACCGGCCGCCCGGCTGACCGTCCCCTGTTGAGGATGGTCAGCCGGTGGCCCAGCGCGACGGCGCGTTCAGCCGCAGCCGCGCTGATGACGCCGGTCCCGCCGATGAACAGGATGTTCCGCGGCCGGACGGTGTCCGCTTGTGGGAGGAGGCTGCTCACCAGGCGTAGTCCTCCGGGGCGGTGCGGTGGCCCGGGAAGATGTCATCGAGGCGCTTGAGGGCGTCCTCGTTGAGGGTCACGTCCAGGGCGCGGATTGCGGCATCCAGTTGCTCCTGGGTGCGCGGTCCAACGATCGGTGCCGTCACGGCAGGCTGATGGAGCAACCAAGCCACGGCAACGTCGCCGGGCTTCTGCCCGAGTTCGTCCGCGAAATCCTCGTACTGACGAATCTGGTCCTCATGCTTGCGCAGCGTCTCCAGCGCACGACCTTCCGTGCGGCGAACGCCCTGCTCCTCTTTCTTCAGTACGCCACCCAGCAGGCCGCCCTGCAGCGGAGACCACGGGATCAAGCCGAGACCGTAATGCTGTGCGGCGGGGATGACCTCAAGCTCCAGTTCGCGCCGGAAGAGGTTGTAAATGGATTGCTCACTGACCAGACCGGTGTAGTTCCGCCTGCGGGCGGCTTCCTGGGCCTGGGCAATGTGCCAGCCGGCAAAGTTGCTGCTGCCGGAGTACAGAATCTTGCCCTGCTGGACGGCCACTTCGATTGCCTGCCAGATCTCATCCCACGGTGTCTGACGATCGATGTGATGGAACTGGTAGATATCGATGTAATCCGTCTGCAACCGCTTCAGGCTGGCATCCAGGGCCCGGCGAATGTTCAGCGCGGAGAGCTTTGATTCATTGGGGCGATCCGTCATGGTGCCGTACAGCTTGGTGGCCAGCACAGTCCGTTCCCGGCGCTCGCCGCCCTTCGCGAACCAGCGCCCAATGATTTCCTCGGTCCATCCCCGATGACCCGATCCGCCGTAAACGTTGGCGGTGTCGAAGAAGTTGATGCCGGAATCCAGTGCGGAATCCATGATGGAGTGCGCTGTTGCTTCGTCGGTCTGGGGGCCGAAGTTCATGGTGCCCAGGCAGAGTCGTGAAACTTTCAGGCCGGAGCGGCCCAAATGGGTGTACTGCATGTTTTTGTGTCCTTTACGTGGTCTGTTTTAGAACTGGGTAAAAGCCGCGACGGCGGGATCGGAACCTATGCGGGCGCCGGCCTCGAGGGCGGTGATGGCAGCCAGTTCGGATTGTGTGAGGGTGAGATCGCCGGCTCCGAGGTTTTCCCGCATCCTGGCAGAGTCCGCGGACTTGGGGATCACGATGGTTCCTTGCGCGAGGTGCCAGGCCAGAATTACCTGGGCCGGGGTTGTTTCGTGTGCGGCAGCGACCAGGGCCACTACCTCGGCGTTCAGGTCCTTGCCCTGCCCCAACGGGCTGTACGCCTCAACGGCGATGCTGAGATCGCGGCACTTGTTTGCGAGATCGGCCTGCTGGAACGTGGGGTGCAGCTCGATCTGGTTCACGGCCGGCACTACGTCAGCTTCCCGCAACAGCTGGTCAACGTGGTCTGTGAGGAAGTTGGAGACGCCGATGGACCGGATTTGCTTGTCCTGGTAGAGCTTCTCCATCTCCTTCCAAGCCTGGGTGTACAGCTCCTGCGAAGGGACGGGCCAGTGGATCAGGTAGAGGTCAACCACGTCCAAGCCGAGGGCGTCGCGGCTGCGTTGGAAGGCGTCATACGCCTCGCCCTGCTCTCCGTTGCGGAGCTTGGTGGTGATGAATAGGTCTTCGCGGGGAAGACCTGAGGCGGCGATGGCGGCGCCCACGCCGGCCTCGTTCCGATAGGCGGCGGCAGTATCAATGTGCCGGTACCCCGCCTCCAAAGCGTCTTCCACCACCTTTTGTGTTTCTTCCGGAGGCACCTGGAAAACACCGAATCCGAGCTGGGGAATAGTGACGCCATTGTTTAGGGTCAGCTCTGGCATGAGGTCTCCTTCGAGGTAGATATTCACAGGCCTGCCCGTGGTTCCTGTGAGTTCGGCCGAGGTAAGCCGGATTTTCCAGAAAGCGTTTTCGGGAGGCTCTGTACTGAGCCTATTCAGTTTTTGCCGGAGAGTCAGCAATCCAGCCTGATCCTGTTTTTCCTAGGTCTGGCAGTCCTACCCAAATCGGTGGTCCTGCTCTGGCCTTGCCAGCTGCGATAACGGCAGAATGGACGGATGGGTCAAAGCGCCGAGTTCGGAAAATTCCTCAAAGTCATGCGTGCCCGCCTTTCGCCGGAGGACGCCGGGGCCCAGGAGTCCACGGGCTCACGCAGGGTGCCAGGTCTCCGCCGTGAAGAGGTGGCAAGGCTCTCCGGGGTGAGCACCGACTACTACACACGCCTGGAGCAAGGCCGGAACATCCACCCGTCCAAGGCTGTCCTCGACTCTGTCGCAAGGGCACTTCGCCTGGACGCGGGGGAGCACGCGCACATGCTGGACCTGCTGGAGCACTGCGCAAGTTCGGCCGGCAATCCCGGCCCCGCCCAAAAAGTACGCCCCGCGTTGCGGCAGCTGCTGGACGCCGTCGGGGATGTTCCCGCGATGGTCCTTGGGCGACGCGCGGACGTACTGGCCGGAAACCGGATGGCGCATCTGCTGTTCACGGATTTCACGGCACTGCCAGCGGCTGAACGGAACCTGACCCGCTGGATCATCCTGGATCCCGCGGCCAAGGACCTGTTCAGGGACTGGAAAACCGTGGCCGCCGAGGCAGTGGGCGCCTTGCGCATGGACGTCGGCAGGCACCCCAACGATCCCCAAACCAACCAGCTCGTAGGCGAACTTGCAGTGCACAGTGAGCATTTCCGTCAATGGTGGGCTGGGCACAGGGTGGCGTCACGCTCTGCCGGCACGGTGAGATTGCACCACACACTGGTTGGCGATCTTGAACTGAACTTTGAAACGCTAAGCCTCCCGGACGATCCGGACCAGCTCCTGCGGGTCCATTCTGCGAAGGCCGGTTCGCCGTCGTCGGACGCCCTGACGCTGCTCAGCAGCTTTGGCGAGGTATCGGCAGCGACCACCCCGGCGCCCGAACCCGTCCGCCGGGATGACAATTGACGCCCATGTTTTTTCGGAACATGGGCGTCAAGTGTTAGCTAGCGGAGGGATCAGCGCTCCAAACGGAAACCAAGCTTGATGGTTACCTGCCAGTCGGCAATTGCGCCGTCCTCCAGATGACCGCGGATCTCTTTCACCTCGAACCAGTCCAGGTTACGCAGCGTCTGGGAGGCGGCGGCGATTCCATTCCTGACGGCCGCATCGACGCCCTCGGAAGAAGTGCCAACAATTTCGGAAACGCTATATGTGTGGTCAGCCATGGTGCTCCTCATCATCGTCCCTGAATCTTTGAAAATGCTGGCCCGCTCGGCAGGCCGTTCCTGCAGACTAGCCCACGGACGTCCGTGCGGGCCAGAGGTCTGGCGGGCTCAGCTTTCGCGCCAGTCATTGCCAGTGATGTGCGATCCTGCATGCGGTCCCATCTGGAGCATTCCGCCGTCCACCGGCCACGAGGCGCCAGTGACGTAGCTGGAATCCGGGGAGGCCAGGAAAGTGATGACCGCCGCAATTTCCCGTGCGTCACCTGGACGGCCAAGGGGCACGCCCGGCCGTTCCTTCTGCCTGGGGTCCTCGTCCGTTTGGCCCGTCATGGGTGTTGCGATCTCACCGGGAGCCACGTTGTTGGCGGTGATCCCGAACTCTGCGAGTTCCAGTGCCATGGTCTTGATGAGCCCGCCAAGGCCGTGCTTCGAGGCGTCGTAGGCGGAGGCTCCCACACGCGGCTGGAACTCGTGCACGCTGGTGACCGCGATGATGCGTCCGCCGCGCCCCGCATTGACCATGCGTTTGGCAGCCGCTTGCATGGCGACGAATGCGCCGTTGAGGTTGGTGTCCAAGGTGGACATCCAGGTGTCGTAGTCCAGTTCCAGGAATTTGGTGCCATCGCCCGTTCCGGAATTGTTCACGAACACGTCCACGCCCCCGAGTTCCTCGGCCAGCTTGTCAATGCTGGCAGCGGTTTCGGAGACGTTCGTGGTGTCCAGGTGGTGCACCACCGCTTTGCGGCCCAGGCCGCGGACCTCTTCTGCGGTGTCCTCGGCACCCTGCTGGTCCGTGTGCCAGGTGATGCCGACATCCATGCCTGCCTTCGCCAGTGCAACCGCCGTGGCACGTCCTATCCCTGAGTCAGATCCTGTGACGATGGCGGTTTGCGGGGAAAATGATGCCTCGCTCATGTCCTTGCCTTTCGGTCGCGTGATGGTTCCGATGACTTATCCCTACCCGGACACGCCGGATCGTAAACACGGGGCTGGAAGATGCCGGTTCTTCCCGGATCCCGGCGGCGGATGGTGATCGAGTGTAGATTTTTAGCAGCACCACCAGTGAATTCCCACAACCAGGAGTACTCATGTCTGAAGTTATTGTCGTCGGCGTTGACAGCAGCGAAACGGCCAAACGCGCAGCAGTGGCAGCAGCGAAGCTTGCCACAGCCCTCGGCGCCGAGTTGCATGTCATCAGCGGGTTCTCCGATGACCGCATTGAAGAATTTGGCAGCGGCAGCGACCGGATCACGGTTTCTTCGGCCGACTCCGCAGAATACGTGGCCCGCAAGGTCTCTGAGGAACTCGATGTCCCCAGCGGCAACATCAAGTACTTCGCAGCCCGCGGTACGCCGGCCAACGCGCTCATCAACTACGCCGAGACCAACAACGCCTCGCTGATCGTCGTGGGAAACAAGCGGATGAAGGGCCTGGGCCGTGTCCTTGGCAGCATCGCCAACAGCGTGGCGCACGGTGCTCCGTGCGACGTCTACATCGTGAACACGGACGTGGAGGCGTAGCCGTTCCCAAGTAGGGGACAGCACTTGTCGCTCTGAGCACGCATAGCGACAAGTGCTGTCCCTCAGTTTTGGGCCTACGCCTCCAAGACGTACGTTTTCAGATCGTCCAAGGTCTGCTGCATGTGGGCGTCCATGGCCAGCCGCGCCTCGTGCGGATTCCGCGAGTCCAAGGCCGCGGCGATTTTCCGGTGATGGCCGATCGCGTGCTCCTGGATTTCAGCGAAAGCTGAAGTTTCCGTACGCCGGGCCTCAAGTACACGATGCAGTGGCTCGAACAGTACAGCCACGAACACATTGCCCGAGGCATGGAGGATGACATCGTGGAAGGCGAGATCAGCTTCCACAAAGGCGGCCACGTCGTTAACCTCGTGTGCGGCCTGCATCTTTTCAACGTGGTCTTTGAGGGCGATCAGTTCATTGTCCGAGATACGTTCCGCAGCGAGTTCACAGGCGCCGGTTTCAAGCATCCGGCGTAGCTCGATGAGCTGGACGGCAGCTGCCGCGTCTTTGGTTCCTTCGGATGCCGCACGCAGGACGGCTTCCAGGGATGCCCACTGGTTCAGCGGATTAACGAACGTGCCGCGGCCGCGTTCCACGCTGAGGATCCGCTGCGCCTCGAGTGTTTTCATGGCTTCGCGCACGGTCATGCGGCTCACCTCGTGCCGGGCGCTGAGCTCCAGTTCGCCAGGGACAATTGTCCCGGGCGGAAACTCGCCCGCGATGATCCGGTCCAGCAGCTCATCAGCAACGACGCCCACCAGCGACTTGCGTGCCATGTATCCCCATTTCCTGTATTTCAGACCGTCCGGCACCTCATGGATGTTTTCCTCCAAGCGCGGATGGTTGTCAGACATCTTACGCTGGCGGTGGCCAGCTCGTTTTCCAAAATTCATCCAAAGTCTTGGCGCATTCTTCCGGCTGCTCCCAGTGGACGTTGTGACCGGCGTCGGGAACTGACTTTAAGCTGCGCGTTGGGCTCGCCGCCACGAACGCAGTCATCTGCTCGATGGACCGCACACGGTCTCCGGTTCCAGCGATCACCAGCAGCGGCGCCTGAACGCGGCTGGGCACTGAAGGTTCGACGCCGGTCATGGCCGCCCAGGCGCTGGCGGACAGAATCCGGAACGGCGCATCGAATCCTTTGCTGAGCAGCTCCATGTCGTCCGTGGAGAGGTCCCCGTACCAAGCATTCATGAGCTTCAGCTTGGTATCGGCGTCGAAATATCCCTGCTTCAGCTGTGACACCAAGAGGTTCTTGAAGGCCTCGTTTTGAGGCGCCGGAACCATTCCCACCAAGGTCACTGTTGCCAGTAGTTCTGGATGCTTTGCCGCCAAAGTCAGTGAGACGCTGCCGCCCATCGAATGCCCCACCAGATGGACCGGCCCTTCTGTGCGGGCGCGGATCGCTGCTGCAACCGAAGCGGCGGCGGTGTCCAACGTCCACGAGAAGTCGGACGGCAGGTCCTGACCCGGGTGATAGCCCGGGAGGTCGAGGATCCAAACTTCGTGTCCGGCGTCGAGCAGTATCTTCGCGAGCGGCTCCCAATACACGGAGCCCGAAGCCCATCCGTGGATCAGCACCACTGGGACTTGCCCGTCGGCGTGAGACGAGGGGGTTCGAACGTCCACGAAAGGGAGTGGAACTGCGGTGCCGGCCATGTCTCCAGACTAGTGACGCACAGCATCTTGCGCGGCGAAGAGCGCTGTGTCACACTAACCATGAAATGTTAGATGTCTGACATCTTACATTCACGAAACCGCTACAAAGATTTCCCACGATGGAGTGCACAGTGACCCTTGAAGCCGACGTTCTGGCCGCTTTCCCGGCGGAAGTCCACATTCCTGCCCAGCTGGTTGCCGACGCCGTTGCCGCGTCTTCGGCCCAGGCCCCACGCATCCTGGTTGTCCTTGATGACGACCCCACCGGAACGCAGTCCGTCTCGGATCTCGCCGTCCTCACCCGTTGGGAGGTCGCGGACTTCACCTGGGCTTTCACCCACATCCGTGAGAACCAAACCAAGCCCGCCGTGTACGTCCTGACCAACACCCGCAGCCTGGATCCGGCGGAGGCTGCAGCGCGCAACGAAGAGATTGTCCGTAACGCACTCGCGGCGGCGGCCTCCGCGAGCCCAGGGCTCCGCCTTGGTTTTGTTAGCCGCAGCGACTCCACCCTGCGTGGCCACTACCCGCTGGAGCCCGATGTCATTGCCGCCACGGTTGCTGCCGAGACCGGTGAAACCACCGACGGCGTAGTAATCGTCCCCGCATTCCCCGACGCCGGAAGGGTCACCATCGGCGGTGTCCACTACATGCGCGGCACAGGGGAAGAAGCCGGCAAGCTCACCCCCGTGGCAGAGACGGAATTCGCCAAGGACGCCAGCTTCGGCTTCGGCAACTCCGAGATGGCAAAGTATGTAGAGGAGAAGTCGCAGGGCAGGTTCCGGGCCAGCGACGTGATCGTCCTGGACCTGAACATCATCCGCGCCGGTGCCTCCGCCCAGGACCCCGCCATTTCCGCCAAAGCCATCGCCGATGCCCTTGAGCCAGCTACCAACTCGACTCCGATCGTGGCCGACATCGTCACCGAAAACGATCTGCGTGCCCTCGCGCTTGGCCTGGAAGAAGCCGAACGCCGCGGCAAGAAGCTCCTTTACCGCGTAGGCCCCCCGTTCGTCCGCGGGCGGATCGGCCAGGAAATCCGCACCGCACTGACCTCCGAAGAGGCGTACGCGGGCAACACTCCCTCCACAGCCGGTGGCCTGATCGTGGTTGGCTCCCACGTCGGCGTGACAACCCGCCAGCTCGGCGCCCTGACGACCGCGCACAGCTCCGCGCGGATTGTCGAGATCGACGTTGAGAAGCTGCTGGTTCCCCAAGCTGACGGTTACATTGCCACCGTGGTGTCCGACGTCGTCGATGCCCTGCACCAAGGCGACGTGATCGTCCACACCAGCCGCCTGCTCATCAAGACCGACGACGCCGCAGCGAGCCTGAAGATCGCCCGCACAGTCTCGGCCGCCGTCGTCAATGTGGTGAACCGGACGCTGAAAACCTTCCCGCCGCGGTTCGTCATCGCCAAGGGTGGCATCACGTCCTCGGATGTTGCGGCGCACGGCCTGGAAATCCGCCACGCGATCGTTCGCGGCCCCATGCTGCCGGGCATCGTCTCGCTCTGGGAACCGGTGGATGGCCCCGCGAAAGGCATCCCTTACATCGTGTTCGCCGGCAATGTGGGCGATGACCAGTCGCTCGCCCAGGTCACCCGCAAACTCAGCGCCACTTTCTAACAGCAAAAATTCAATGGAGAACACCATGACCAGTAGCAACTACACCATCACCGTCCTGGGCCTCGGCGCCATGGGCCTGCCCATGGCCACCCGCCTCGCGTCTGAACTGACCGTCCACGGTTTCGACATCGCCGAGCCCCGTTTGGAGCTCGCTGCAGCAGCCGGTATCAAGACTTTCGCATCTGCCCGCGAAGCCTCGCAGGATGCCGACGCGCTGCTCCTGGCCGTTCGCAACGGGGAGCAGCTCAACGACGTCCTGTTCGGCGAGGACGGCGTTGCCTCGGTTCTGAAGCCGGGCGCCGTCGTCATCCTCGGCAGCACCGTTGGGACCGAGGCCATCCCGGCCACAGTCGAAAAGCTGGCCCAGTACGGCGTCGCGTTGGTGGATGCTCCGCTGTCCGGTGGACCGAAGCGCGCGGGTGAAGGCGACCTGCTCATTGTTGTTGGAGCCGAACCAGAGGCCCTTGAAAAGGCCCGGCCTGCTCTGGAGCTGCTGGCATCCACCCTGAGCATTGTTGGCGACAAGCCCGGTGATGGCCAGGCCCTCAAGACTGTCAACCAGCTTTTGTGCGGTGTACATATCGCCGCTGCCGCCGAGGCCATGGCCCTGGCGGATGCCCTGGGTCTGGATCAGGCGAAGACCCTCGCCGCCCTCGAAGCCGGCGCTGCAGGCTCCTTCATGCTCTCCAACCGCGGCCCCCGCATCCTAGAGGCCTATACCGAGCACGGCGCCGAGGTGCTCAGCCGCCTGGACATCTTCGTGAAGGACATGGGCATCGTCGGCAAGGCCACCCGCGCTGCCGGTCTTGCCGCGCCCGTAGCTGCCGCCGCAGAACAGCTTTACCTTCTCGGCCAAGCCCAGGGCCTCGCCGCCGCCGACGATTCCGCCGTCATCAAGGTTGTCGCGCCCACAAAGCGCACAGCCTAACCACCCCAATAAGAACGCGCGACGACGGCGGTCCCCCCTTCGCCGTCGTCGCCACCTCCCGCCGGTCTTTTAGACTGGTATGTCAAAGGAGACATCCCCAATGAATCCCCTCATCAACTCCTTGGTGGTCCGGGCTGCTGATGCCCCCGCCATCAAACCGGCAGTGGAACTGGGAACACCCCTGTTGCTGACCATTGCGGCTGCGGGCATTGCCCTGCTGCTGGTACTGATCATCCGTTTCAAGATCCAGGCCTTCGTTGCCCTGTTGGCTGTCAGCATCCTGGTAGGTGTGGCGGCCCAGATTCCGCTCAAGGACATCTTCACCGTGGTGGCCAACGGCGTTGGCAGCACCATGGGCAAGGTTGCTTTGTTGATTGCGCTCGGCGCCATTCTTGGCCGCATGATCGAGGTATCCGGCGGCGTGCAGTCGTTGGCCACACACTTCACTGAGAAGCTCGGAGCCAAGCGCGTTGCCATCGCCTTGACGGCCGTGGGCTTCCTCGTGGCGATTCCGGTGTTCTTCGAGGTGGGCGTCATCGTCCTCGTCCCGATTGTTTACGCCTTCGCCAAGATCGCGAACGTTCACCCGATCAAGTTCGGCCTGCCCATGGCCGGCATCATGCTGTCCATCCACGTGGCTGTCCCGCCGCACCCGGGAATCGTTGCGGGCGCTGGTGTCTTTGGCGCCGACATTGGACTCATCACTCTTATCTCGCTCATCATCTGCGTGCCCCTGGGCTTCTTGTCCTACTGGGTTGCCAGCATCATGAACCGCAAGGACTACGAGCTGCTCCCGGGCGTCAAGGCGCAGGTGGATGAATTCGGTTCTGCAGACTCGCTCGTGCACGTTGGTCACGACGGCCCCGGCGCCCGCGCCATCGCCCCTCCGCGTCCGGGCCTGATCATGTTCCTGATCGCTGCTCCGATCGTGCAGATCCTCGTGGGCACCCTGGGAACGCTGACCATTGCCAAGGACAACTACTGGTACGGCGTGGCCGCGTTCGTCGGCAACCCGTTCTTCGCGCTCCTCGTGGCGGTTGCCCTCTCCTTCTTCCTGCTGGCGGTCCGCCGCAACTGGTCACTCAAGGAAACCGGTGAGATCTTCGAAGGCGCCCTTCCTCCCATCGCGTCCATCCTCATGGTTGTCGCAGCGGGCGGCGTGTTCGGTGAAGTCCTCCGCACCTCCGGCATCGGCGCAGCCCTGTCCCACACCCTGGACAGCCTGGGCTTGCCGGTGATCGTGCTCGGCTTCATCATCTCCCTGGCACTCCGCGCCGCCCAGGGTTCGGCCACCGTCGCCATTGTCACGACGACCGGCCTGCTCACCTCCGCTGTGATGGAAGGCGGCTACACGCCCGCCCAGATCGCCGTGATCGTGATCGCCATCGGATTCGGCGCGTTGGGGCTCTCCCACGTGACGGATGCTGGTTTCTGGACCGTGATCCGCTACTACGGGCTTACCGTCACGGACGGCCTCAAGACCTGGACCGTCCTCACCACCATCCTCGGCCTGGCTGGCTTCGCACTGACATACGTCGCATGGATCCTGGTGGGAGGTTTGGCCCACTAATGCGCGCCAAACTCGATCAGCTCGTCATCTCCGCCCTCGCTGACGGCTCTGCTGTTCCGGCTTTCACCTGCTACGACTTCACCACTGCGTTGGCCGTTGTCTCGGCGGCGGAGGAAGCCCGGCTCGGCGTCATCCTGCTCGTAGCGCCCAAGACGGCATCCACGCCCAACGGGCTCAGGCTCATCGCAGCACTTCGCGGCCTGGCCAACGACGCCAGCGTTCCTGTATCCGTCCAGCTGGATCATGCCTCGGACCTGCAGGTCATCAGGGATTCCGTGGCGGCCGGGGCGGATGCAGTGCTGGCCGATGGTTCGTCGTTGTCCTACGAGGACAACATCGCCTTGGTCCGCGAAGTCAGAGCCGCGTTGGATGCCCAGGGTGCGTTCGACGTCGTGATCGAAGCAGAACTTGGCGGCCTCGCCGGTGACGAGGACAAGGCTTTCGGTACTGAAGATCCAGCGCCCGACGCCGGCACTTCCGTCGCCGGGCTGACTGACCCTGCGCAGGTGTCTGACTTCGTGGGACGCACCGGTGCGCAACTCCTGGCGATCGCCGTGGGGAACGTCCACGGAAAATACAAGGGCGAGCCCGATATCCGCTGGGACGTACTCCAGGAAGTTGCTGCGCGGACGGACGTGCCTTTGGTGCTGCATGGCGCCTCAGGCATCCCGGCTGACCAACTCGCAAAGGCTCCTTCCATGCAGGTTGGCAAGGTGAACTTCAATACCGAGCTGCGAACCGGAATCCTGGCCACCCTTGAAGCGGAAACCCCCGCGCACCGGGCCGACGGTGAGAACCTCCAAGGCCTGCTGGCCCGATGGAATGGTTCCGTGTGGTCCTTCGCCGGAGCAACACTGGCGATGCTGAGCGACTGACGCCGACTGGACATAAATCGACGACGGCGGGATGTCCCGCCGTCGTCGACTCATTTATCGCACTCCCTAGGCGGGCTGTCGATCTGGATCGAGTGCGGCGATACCGCCGCTCAAGTGCTCATTCCTGCAGGCCTCGAGGTACTGCCTGCTAAGTCCAGCGCAGGCTGTGCAAATGGCAGGCTGACCTGCTTGGCTCGGATCCCTGTCCATCTCGACCGCGATGTAGCTGTGGTCGCAGACGTGACAGCGGATGCGTGCCTCCCAAATGTCATCTACCTCGTCACGGGGGTCGTTGGCGCGTTGGAGGAGGGCCTTACTCGACTGGGCCTTGTAGGCAGCAGCGTAAAGCACGGCGCCAAGAGCGAAGGTGAGGGGTGTTGACCAGGTAGCGCCAAACGTGCCGCCGAACTGGTAGAAGAGAGCTCCCAGGATCGAGCTGCCGATCCAAACCCAGGCGCCCAAGGTGAATCGGGCCAAACGCCCTGGACGGAATTCCGGGAGGCCGTTCTTGTCACCTCCGGAACGCGCGGAGCCTCGGGAACTGAAGATGATGTGCACCAACATGATGCTGACCCACGATGCAATGAAAGCGCCTTGCCAAGCCAAAGCCACAAGCAAGTAGCTGAGCACATCCGTCAACATGAAAAGGTAAGTAATGGCACCGCATAGCAGGACTGCCCAGACCCGGGGAAGCCGGGTGCGGAAGAGTCGTGTCCAAAGTGCTTCCATGTTGGTTGAGGCCACGTAGAAGTTTGCAGTGTTGATGCGTGCCTGCGTGACCCAAACCAGGAACAAGCCCCAGCCACCCAGCAGCGTGACGATGAAGTCCACGATCGCGGTGGACGAAATGCCCCCGGCCAAACCAGCCGCGTAAGCGATGAAGATACCGATGAGGCCATTGGCCAGGTAGACAAAAACGTAGAAGACGGGACCGAACGTTGCGATGCCGTTGATCTTGGTGTCGCGCGGCTTGCCGAACCGGGCAAAGTCCATGGTGAACATCATGAGAACGAGTACGCCCAGGTAGATGAAGAAGGCGTAAAGCCAGCCTGGGGCAGCGAGACTTGCGGCCTGCTGGGGCGTGTGGGCCAACCATGCGGACGTATCCATTCGCGTAGCAGCCAGAATGATGACCAGAATCAGCCCGCCCCAATAGACGGGGAGAAGTGCTGCGTTGTACTTGTCCATCCAGCGGCGGATGCCACCCATGACCAGCGGAAGGTTCATGGCGACAGCGATCGCGTACCAAACACGGATGTCCATGCCTCCGATGGATGCGGAGAAAGCGTGGGCGATCATGGAACTCTCGAACACCGCGTAGTAAATGGACGTAGCGGCCAGGATGAGCGGCGCAACGATGGACCCGGATGCGCCGAAGAGGCGCTGCGATATGAGGGCGACAGTCAGACCGGTCTTGGCGGCATAGCCGGAGAAGATGTAGCCAAGAGTGCCGAAGGCAACGCAGGCCAGGACAATGCCGATCAGTGTGTCCACAGTTCCGACCACTGCGGCCAGAGTTGCGGCGGTGACCAGATAGAACATGCCGCTGACCAACGAGTACCAGGACATGGAGAGTGACTTCTTGCTGCTACGCCATGAAAGCGGAACAACATGGGTGGTGTAGTCCTCGGTTGCAGCTTCCTTTACAACACGGGGGTCGTCAACATAGCTGACGTGGAGCGGCTCCAGCGAGCGATCCAGAGTGGACATAACAGGTTCCTTTGCAAGTGATGTGCAGGTCCTGGGACCGGCCGGTGGGGAGTGTTATCACTTGATTGGCAGGGAGGTGGCTAATCACCCATAACTGGAGTTTGTCCGACCTTCAGACCGAAGTCAACAGTTTTTATGAATCACGTTCATTTTTTGTTTTTCCTCTTGACTGCGACCTTCAGTGGTGACTAGTGTCATAGCAACTTGGTTGGACCATTGGACTAACTGCCGTGGCGGCAGTACACAAGGAGCAAGACTGTGACTACGAGCTATGAAGACCGCGTACGTGAGCTGGGCCTGGAAATTCCAGACTTCGCCGTTGACGGATACTACGGTGCAGACACGTACGGGAGCATGAAGCCCCACCACATTGTGGGCAATGTCCTCTACCTCAGCGGCCACACGCCAGATAAGAGCGACGGGACAGTCCGCTACCCTGGGCGGCTTGGCGCCGACCTCACGGTGCAGGAGGGATATGAGGCTGCCCGACTGACCGCATTGAACTGCCTGGGTGGAATTCGTCTCGCGCTGGGTTCCCTCGACCGCGTCAAAGGAATCGTCCGCTCCCTGTGCTTCGTGACCTCCACCATGGAATTCACGGAGGTGCACAAGGTGTCCTCAGGAGCCACGGATCTCTTTGTCGAGGTGTTTGGACCTGAGGTCGGTTTGGGCGGCCGCGCCACCATAGGCGTTATGAGCCTTGCCGGCGGTAGCTGCTTCGAAAACTGGGTCACAGTGGAAATCCTT
The DNA here is from genome assembly GCF_056395565.1 of Paenarthrobacter sp. 10L412. Taxonomy (NCBI): domain Bacteria; kingdom Bacillati; phylum Actinomycetota; class Actinomycetes; order Micrococcales; family Micrococcaceae; genus Paenarthrobacter; species Paenarthrobacter sp. 10L412. The sequence continues at coordinate 75,299 of NZ_JBFTJT010000020.1, forward strand.
GAGTAGGAGACTCGGCGGTCCCAGCGGCTGGTAGGTTTGTCGAACCAAATTCAGTGGAGGTTAGACGTGTCGTCCTTGAGCAGCATTTCAGTAGCCAGCGGTCCCCTTTCGGAGCAGTTGAGCGAAAGGCTGATCCGCATGATCACCAACGGTGAGCTCAGCGCGGGCGACAAACTTCCCAATGAACGCGAGCTCGCAGAGACAGCAGGAATATCGCGGACATCGGTGCGCGAAGCCCTGCGCGAACTGGAACTTCGGGGTCTCATAAGCCGGAAACCTGGCCGGGGAACCATCGTTGAGGCACAAACCCGGCCTGAACTCCTCGCTGGAATGCTGGGATCGATGGAGTCTTCACAAAGGATGCTCCGCGAAGTGATGGATCTCCGCGCCGTCATCGAACCTCCGATGGCTGAGCGCGCCGCACTTCGGGGTCGGGCCACTGAATTGGGTGCCCTCCTCCATCCACTGGAGCTGGCCGAGGCAGAACTCCGCCGGGATGAGCCGTCCATGCATCTATTGGTGAGGCTGGACGTCGAGTTCCATGCGGGTGTCGCCAAACTCACCCAGAACCCCATGCTGGTCAAGCTCCTCGATGTCGCCAACGAATGGATGGCGCCTTCCAGGGAGACCGCGCACCAGACCATGACACGAATCGAAAAGTCCGTTGCTGCGCATCGGAGAATCTACGAGGCCATCCGTGGTCATCAGGCTGATGACGCACGCGAGGCCATGTCCGGGCACATCCACGAGGTTGCGAATGCTATTGGCATTGACGCCTGGGACCCGGACCCACTCAGCAGAAAGCACAACAAGCCATGAGCCAGAAATTCACCGGCGCGGCCGCAACGCCACACTCAGCTGCCACGACCGCAGCCCATGCTGCATTCGCCAATGGCGGCAATGCCGTGGACGCAGCACTCGCAGCAGCAGCAATGCTCGCGGTTGTCTATCCCAATCAATGCACCATCGGCGGGGACGCGATCGCCATGGTGGGAACGCGTGACGGTAACGTCACCGTGGTCAACGGCAGCGGGCGATCCGCCCAGGCCCTTAACCCGGACAACTACATAGGCGAAGACGGATTCGTTCCAGTTTCCGGCGCGAAAAGCGTCACAGTGCCCGGGCTCCTGGGTGCTTGGCGTGTTCTTGCCGAAACCTGGGGGCGGTTGCCCCTTTCGGACGCGCTCCTACCGGCAGCTTCAGCGGCCGCAGCTGGAGTCCCTGTGGCTCCCGGCGTTGCCCGGGACTTGGTTCGCGAAGAACACCTTCTGTCACAAGACCAGGGATGCCGTGAGGTCTTCTTCCGGGACGGAGCCCTCCTGCGTGAAGGCGAGGCCATGAAGCTGGACCGTCTGGCGGAATCCTTAGCGGCCATCGCTGAACGCGGGACGGATGCGTTTTACCGCGGTTCCCTCGGCCGAAGCATCCTGGAAACCCTCCGCGGCCAAGGTAGCGACCTCACCCGGGAAGATTTCGCAGCCTACGAAGCCGCAGTGGAACTGCCTGTCTCTGTGATGTTCGCCGGCACTGAATACCTGAGTGCCGCCGGCAACAGCCAAGGCACGTTCTTCCTGCAAGGCATGTCCGCGCTTAATGTAGTAGCCGAAGAACTGGGCCGCCTTCCTGATCCGGATGGGGCCGAGGCCGGAATCGTCGCGTCAATTCTGGCGGCTGCTGCGAAGGATCGCGACCACTACCTCGGCGACCTCGAACACACCGAAATCCCTGTCCACGAACTGCTCTCCGCGAAGTCTGCTGAGGCGTTGGCCTCTGGCGCCATGGCCGGCCAGGCAGCTACCGCTTCCCGCAGCCGCGCTTACGGCCGACGCACCGGCGACACCGTAGCGATCGTCACAGCCGACTCCGATGGCAACTGGGTGTCCCTTATCCAAAGCGCCTTCCATGCCTTTGGGTCCTGCGTTCTGGACCCGGCGACAGGCATTCTCCTCCATAACCGAGGGGCCTCATTCAGCCTTACTCCCGGGGCTGCGAACCAGCTTGCACCAGGCAGAAGGCCAGCACACACGCTCATGCCAGTGTTGGCCCGTCGGGACGGGCAGCTGATCGGGGCACACGGAACCATGGGCGGACGCGCCCAACCGCAAGTCCATACACACCTGGCGCTGAATCTTGCGCTGGGAATGACGCCTGCCGAAGCCACCGCACGTCCTCGCTGGATCGTGGGACAGATGGAGGCAGGGGCCGCAGCCGCGGACGACGCCATGACAATCGCAGTGGAGTCCGGCGTGTCTGTGACTGCCGTGTACAAGCTTCTGGATGCCGGTTATTACACGAAGGAGCTGGAAGCACTGGACGACGCCGCAGGTCATCTGCAGGTGGTTCGTCAAGGCGCGGCGACAGGCACCTTCGATGTGGGTTCTGATCCGCGGTCCGACGGGCTAACGAATTCATCAAAAGGCCCGACGAACGAGGGGAAATAGTCGCGTGGGTCATTCACGCTTGTCCTTTTGGCTGATGATCGCGCTGAGTTTCGGCACCGGAACCCTGGATGCCGCCACCTATCTGGGCATGGACCGTGTATTCGGAGCAAACATGACCGGCAACGTCATCTTGATCGGCCTATCGATCGCCGGTTCTGAACACGCTCCCCTTGTTGGGCCTCTGTCAGCACTGGGCGGTTTCGCAGCCGGGTCGTGGCTGCTGGGACTAATCCTGCGGCTATTCCCCCCTTCTGGCGGACGGGATGCGGCGCTGGTTTCCGTCCTCTGGATCGCGGCGTGCGGGATGCTGGCTGTTACAGGCGCGCTCTCATTTCTCCCGATCAACGAGGTCCTCATCCACACGGTGACTCTCGCCATTGGAATCCTGATGGGTTTCCAAGCCATTGCGGCTCGCCGAGTGGGAGTGCCTGACGTTTCCACTGTCGTCATCACTTCCACGCTATCCCTGTTGTTCAGCGAGGCCGGCCGATATTGGGGTGGGGCCCAGACAGCATCCACCATGCGCCGGCTGGCCGCAGTAGTGTCCATGTTCCTGGGGGCCGCATGCGGCGCTCTGCTTCTGCAGACCGCATTGTGGTGCGCCATGCTTGTCCCCGCATTTATCTTGATAAGCGTTGCCGTGGCATTTACGGTGATTCACCACCCATCAAAGAGGGCACCCAAGGATTCCGAGGCACTCGTTCCAGCCTGAGCTGCGGGCAGCAGCATCAGGGAGGCTAGGATCAGACCATGATCCTGGCCTCCCTGATTTTTGCCCTGCTTGCGGCGTTGCTCCACGTGTACATCTTCACGATGGAGTCCATCACCTGGACCAAGCCGGCCACGTGGAAACGGTTCAGCGTCACATCGCAGGCTGATGCCGAAACCACCAAGCCGCTCGCCTACAACCAGGGCTTCTACAATCTCTTCCTGGCCATTGGCGCGCTGGTAGGCATCATCGCAGTGGCCATGGGTGCGCCCCAGGTTGGTTGGACCCTCGTCTTCAGCTGCTGCGGTTCCATGCTCCTTGCGGCACTCGTGCTCGCCGCGAGCGGCAAAAAGTATCTCCGCCCTGCGGTTCTCCAAGGGACAACGCCGCTGCTCGCCGTCGTGCTTGGCGTGCTGGCTTTGGCGCTGGGCTAGAGCCAGCGGGGCCGATGCGCCTTAGTGCTCCGGCGGGCCACTCTGCGCAGCGGCCTCGTCCATATAGACAACCTCCCAGTGGTGGCCGTCGAGGTCACGGAACGCCCTGCTGTACATGAACCCGAGGTCCTTGGGATCGTACGTCTCGGAACCTCCGGCTTCCACCGCCTTAGTGGCCAGGGCATCAACACCTTCGCGGTTGTCGGCAGAGATGGCAACAATTGCCCCGGCCGAGTTCCGGGTGTCTGCGATGGGCTGATCGGTGAACTGACGGAACTTGTCGTGGGTCAGAAGCATGGTGTAAATCGTGTCGCTGAAGACCACGCACGCGGCCGTCTCATCGGTGAAGTTCGGATTGATGGAGTAGCCAAGGGCCGTGTAGAAGGCCTTGGATGCCTCGAGGTCGCTGACGGGCAGGTTCACGAAAATGGACGTAGTCATGGGTCCGATCCTGCCGGTGTTTCGCCATTCCGTCCAGAGCACGACAGGCAGCGGTGGATAACGCTTAGGAAGATTCCCTCCAGAGAGGAAGGGGCACAACGCTGCGGCTGCAACCTGCTTGGTCAAGGACATGGCCGAGCCGCTTGAAAGTCCGAACTACCGCCTGCCTGGAGATGACCGCACTTCCCGGGGCTCGCTCTGCCAGTTCGCGTTCATACGCCTGGACTTCCAGATAGTCGCGGACCCACAGAGTGACCAGCAGGTTCTGCGCGCCAAGGACTTGGGCACTAAGCCGGCAGTTGGGCAAGGCAGCGAAGAAGCGTCCGACGCCGTCAACATACTGGGCCGGAACGTTCAGGACAAGCGTCACTTCCCGGAGCCCCTGCTGGGCGGACGTGGACGAATCGCATCTCAGCGTGATGTAGCCGGTCGCAAGGAACCGTTCGACACGCCGGCGGGCTGTTTGGGGCGAGACGTGGCAGGCGGCACCCAACTCGGCCCAACTTGCCCTGCCATCCTTGGCGAGCTCTTCCAATAATGCTGCATCGAGTCTGTCCGGGGCGTAAGCGGGGTGCTCGGGCAGGGGCTCCGCGGACACGAGCCTGGCGCGCGCCGGTTCCAGCGTGCCGCTGCGCCATTCTGAGGCCTGCCGATACAGCTTGGTGACGAAAACGACCTCACGGTGTGTGACGCCGGGCAGCTTCGGAAAGGCGCCGGTGACGATATCCATCAGCTCCTCATGGCTGGACGCAAAGCAGTCCATGAAGAGGTCGTGCGAGCCCGTCACCAAAGAAACGGTGGCGAATGCAGGCTCAGCGCACAGCCGTTCGATCAGGGCCTCACTCTCGCTGGGCGAGGATGACAAATGGATGAACGCAGACCACCCAGCGCTGAGATAGCGCTGGCCAGGTGCAGGGGTGATCCAAGCCTGGCCCTGGCTGGCGAGGGCGTTCCATCGCCTGGCCACGGTGGGGGCGGACAGGCCAAGGGCGTCTGCAATCCGGCTCCATTCGGCCCGTGGATTGATTTGGAGAGCATTCACAATTTCGAGGTCTAGCTCGGAAATTATGGCTGATTCGTTCACTTTGGCCCATCTGATGTGTATTTCAAACGATTTCGAGATCAGTCTAGGCGACGGCCATATCGTCGTGACTCGCATCACTAATCGGGCGGCCCACCTTAAACGGCCCCAAGACCACAAGGAAGCACATGGCAAGCAGGACAGCACCAGCGGCGGCGTCAGGAACGACGCGCCGGGCCATTGCGGGAATGATTCTCGCGATGGCATTGATTGAATCATTGAGCGGAGTCACTCAGGGCTACCTGAACCCCATCCTTCCCGCGCTCGGACCCGTCTTCGACATTGACGATCCGACCATCAACGGCATCTTCCTGATCTCCAACGTGAGCTTTGCGGTCCTCACCCCGATCATTTCAAGGCTCGGCGACAGCTATGGATACAGGCTGGTGCTGCGCTGGTCCACAGGTGTGGTGACGCTCGGAGTGCTTCAGATGGCGTTGTGGCCCTCGCTGTGGACGGTGACGATTGGTGTGGTCATGCTTACCTGCGTGGTGGGCTTCATCCCCCTCATGATGGGCATCCTGCGCGTTAGCAGCCCTGGACACACGCGCACTGGCGTGAGCGTCATGATCGGGATGCTCATGATCATGGTGGGAGCCGGCGGGCTGCTTGCAGGAATCGTCGGCGTCACCGATCCGACGCTTGGATTCTGGGTTGCCGTTCCGTTCGCAGTGATCGCTTTCGTCTGTTCCTTCGTACTGCCCGACGCCGGGGTCCCCACTCGTGAGGGCATCGCTTTGGTCCCGCTTCTGGCCTGTTCCCTAGGGCTGATTGGTTTCGTGGTGGCACTCTCAATGGCGCCTGAATGGGGCTGGCTCGACGCCCGCACGATGGCTGCCGACTTGGTGGGGCTCGCCATGCTGGCCTACTGGGCAAAGCGCGACTACAGCGGGGCCCATGGCAGCCGGTTCATGGATCTTCGCATGCTGGCCAATGCACGGATCCGCGCCATGTCCGTGGCCACGTTCTTCTTTGGCTTCGCGTCCATCAGCTACTTCGGCACCAACGGGATATTCCTGCACTCCAATCCCGACAAGACCGGTTACGGATTTGCCCTGAGCCCCTTGATGATCGCCATTGTCCTGGCCTTGGCCTCCGTTCTCTCGCTTGTGTCCTCGCTGCTCACGGCCCGGGTTTTGCGAAAATTCGGTGAGCGGGCCACGCTCGTCTTTGCCGGCGTCCTGCTGGCATGCGGTTTCCTGGTCATGATCCTGGCGCACGGGACTTTGTCCGGTTACTGCGTGGGCTTCGCCATGTTCAACCTAAGCCTGGGGATGTACCAGGCCGGGACACGCTCATTGTCTGTGGAAGGCGTCCCATTGGAGGAAACTTCAACTGCGGCCGGACTCAATGAGCTCGCGTTGTCTGTAGGGATCGCGGTGGGTGCGGCCGTGGTGAAGCTGATCTCCTCCGCATCCGTGGAATCCGGCCGCATCACTGAGGCCGGGCTTCTGTCCATCTGGGGAGCCTTGGCAGTGGCTGCACTGATCGCGGCGGCGGCAAGCGCCCGCTACCCGAAGCGCGAGAACGCCGAGGTGTCCGCATGATCGCGGCTGGTCTTAACAGCAAGAGCCGCGGCGCCGCCGTCGTACGCAGATCCCAAAGCGACATCGAGGCCGCGCTGAAGGCCGCCACGGAGCGCTGGAAACCGGACCTGCTGGACCTCAGCCACGCCATCCACGCCGATCCGGAGCTCGGCGGCCAGGAGTTCCGTGCCGTCAAGCGCATCAGGCGGCTTCTCCGTACCGCTGGCTTCCGCTTCGATGATCGCCAGCCACTGCAGGCCACCGCGTTGAGCGCGAGCTACGGAAGCGGTGAATTGGTGGTGGCCCTCTGCGTTGAGTATGACGCCCTGCCGGACATTGGCCACGCCTGCGGGCACAACGTCAATGCTGCCAGTGCCGTGGGGGCGGCGCTGGCCCTGGCGGCGGTGGCCGACGAGCTCGGCATCACTGTCAAAGTGCTCGGAACGCCGGCGGAGGAGACCACCGGCGGCAAAGTGGACCTGATCGCGGAAGGCTTCTTCGAGGACGTCTCGCTGGCGATGATGGTTCACGCCGGTGCGGCTGACGTAGTAGGAGGTTCGTCGTTGGCGATGTCCATGTGGGACGTGTTGTTCGAGGGCAGGCCGGCCCACGCCGCTGCTGCCCCGATGGAAGGAGTCAACGCCCTGGACGCACTTGTCGTCGCGCAGACGGCCATTGCGCTGGCAAGGCAACAGCTCCCGATCGGGTCGATCATTTCGCTGATCGTCACTGAAGGTGGAAGCGCCGTCAACGTCATCCCCGAGCGTGCACGGGCGAGCGTTGAGATGCGGGCTCCGAGCATCGAGAAGCTGCGAATCATCCAGGACAAGGTCCGGCGCTGCCTCGAAGCAGGCGCCCACGCCAGCGGTTGCACCCTGGAAGTCACGCCAACCGGCAATGACTACGCCGAACTCCAACAAGACCCTTTCCTATCGCATGCCTACCGCGCAGCCATGATGGCCATCGGACGGGACGTTGTCTTCAATGCCGATCCCGTGGCCTCAACGGACATGGGGAATGTCTCCCAACTGGTGCCAACCATCCACCCGATGGTTGGCTACGACGTTCGTGGCGCAGCCCATCACACAGCCGAATTCGCCGCCTTTGGCGCTTCGGTTGGCGCCGACAAGGCAGTACTTGACGGATCGTTCGGCCTGGCCGCGGCCGCATGCGCTGGCGCCTTGGACCCGGAGGAACGGAGGCGGTTACTGACCAGGCCGCGCCACTAGCACCTGCCAACGCCAGCACCGCTGGTCCGCACGGCACCCGGGGCGGACAATGGAGTCAGCACGCAGGGGCGTGTAGTCGTAGGGAGGGCCATGCAGCGGGCAAAGCCGGTTCATCCTCCCGCCAGCCGGAGCACGGCTGTGCCGGGAGCTTCGGCTGCGCGGCGTGATCCAGCGATCGACCTCGTCCGCTTCATCTGCCTGCTCCTGGTGGTCGCGGCCCACTGCATGATGGTCAGTCCCGTTCTGCACAGGGACGGGAAAGTCACCACGGGAAACACGCTCATGGAGCAAGGCTGGTTCACGCCGGTGGTTTGGGTGCTCATGATCGTCCCGTTGTTCTTCGTCCTCGGTGGCGTTACCGGGTTGCAGTCGTGGCGACGCCTGAAAGCACGCGGCGGCACAAGCTTCGACTTCGCCCAGCTGCGACTCCTTCGCCTGGTCCGCCCCGCCATGGCCCTGCTCGCCGTGATGTGGGCGGGGCTTTGGGCGGCCCTGCTCCTCGGCGTTGATCCACAGGTGATCCAGTTGATGACCACCGGTGCCGCGATGCCCCTGTGGTTCCTGGCCGCGTACCTCACAGCACAGGTCAGCATCCCGCTCATGGCCAGGCTTCATCAACGCGCCCCGCTCCCGACGTTGGGCCTCCTCGTGGCGCTGATCATTACCGTCGATTCCCTCCGCGGCGCTGTCCCGGTTCTTGCCTTCGTCAACATGGTGTTTGTCTGGTGCGCAGTCCAGCAGCTCGGCTTCTTCATGGCCGACGGCTTTTTTGAGCATCGCAGCAGAACCTGGCTGGTAGGGGCGATCATAGTCAGCAACGTGTTGCTCGGGCTGGTGACCGGCGTGGGCGTATATCCGGGCAACATGGTGGTGAACATCAACCCACCCAACTTTTGCCTGCTTCTGCTGGCGATTTCACAGACTGCCACCCTCCAACTTCTGGGCAAAGGCATACGCTGGATCGCCTCTGTCCGCTGGGTCCAGACGATTATCGCGGTGGCGGGGCGCCGGTCCATGACCGTTTACCTCTGGCATCTTCCTCTCCTGGTGGGCATGTCCGGACTCCTGTTGCTCACCGATTTTCCCAAACCAGCTGACGGCACAGCGGAATGGTGGTGGGGACGCATTCCCGTCTTCTTCGCCGTCGTAGCCCTGCTGCTGCCGGTCGTGCTGCTCCTTGGTCGCCTGGAGAACCGTCCGACGGCGGCCAGCCACGCGCGGGGTCCCTCGCGCACCGCTGTGGTTACCGCCGCCGTCGTGGTTCTTGTCCCGGTTGCAGATGCCGCATTCAATGGCCTGACGCTGGCGCTCCTGGGCGGGGGAGCTGCATGCTTCGCGCTCGCAGTCCTGCTGCTTGGCAGGGTCCCGACGCCGGTGCTGCCGCCGTCCGGGGTGGACGGGACGCCAACGCGCGGGGGAAAGCGGTCCACATTGCCAGCGCAGGGTTTACGTGCCAATCTCGAATCATGACCGAGCACACTGAATCATTGGCAGACTCGTTCCGCGCTGGCGTCACCACAGTTCGAAACGACAAATTCCATCGCTATGAACTCCGCGTAGACGGGGAGTTGGCGGTGATTTCCCAATTCATCGATAGGCCCGGTCACATCGATTTCACCCATACCGAAACAAAGTCACAGTTCAAAGGCCAGGGGCTGGCCAAGGTGTTGGCACATTTTGCCTTGGATGATGTGGTGGCATCCGGCAAGCGCATCATTCCGCATTGCCCGTACATCGCGGCATACCTGCAGAAGCATGAGGGCTACGAGCAGGACGTCGACTGGCCCGCCGAGAAACCTGTAGGCGAACCGGACAACGAGTAAGGTTCCCGGGTTCATACTGACGCCTGTAGGGCGGCCGATACACGACTCCTTCCAACTGATTAGTGCACCTTCCTGCCGGATCGTGTCGCGGAAATTCCAAGTAATTTGACCCCTTAGTCCTCAGTACCCTGCGATTCAAGTCATCCCGGATTTTGCTGTCACACTGGGCCTATGGGGAGCGATTTTGATACGGGTTCCAGCGGCGGAACCATCACCGCTGGACCAGTCAGCGATCAGGAAATCATTGCGGCGGTCCGAGGAGGCGACACCGAGGCCTTTGACTCGTTGTACCGACGGCATCTGGCTGCTGCGCAATACGTTGCGCGGGCGAACACTGATAACCCGAGTGACGCCGACGACATCGTCGCCGAGGCATTCGCATCAGTGTTCCAGGCCCTTAGCAGCGGTAAAGGACCACGGGAGTTCTTTCGTGCCTACCTGCTGACAGTCGTGCAGCGGACAGCGCATGCGCGGAACCGGAAAGCCAGGCTCACCCAGTCTGCCCCTGACGACGCAATGCTGGATACCGCCGTCGTGGACGCCGACCCCATCTTGAGGGAGTTCGAATCCTCGGCCGTGGCGACGGCGTTCAGGTCCCTTCCCGAACGCTGGCAAGCGGTGCTCTGGCATGTGGATATTGAGGGCATGAAGCCGGCCGCAGCTGCGCCGTTCATAGGTGTCAGCCCCAATGGAGTGTCATCGTTGCTCATCCGGGCAAGGGAGGGACTCCGTCAGGCGTATTTGCAAAGCCACGTGGTGCTTGCTCCTGACGATGAGTGTTCGGAGTATTCCGGCCAGTTGGGCAAATATGCACGGAACGCGCTGAAACGGACCTCAAGCGAAAAGGTCAGCGCGCATCTGGAGACCTGCTCAAAGTGCACAGCACTGCTGTTTGAACTCAACCACATCCAAGGTGCCATGCGGGCAGCTCTCTTCCCCCTGGTGACGGGCATCGCACTGACTCCTGGCGCGGCTGCGGGACTGCTCTCGGCGTCGAACCCTTCCGCCCACACCGGGCAAGACCCTGCAACAGTTCGATCCCTCGGGCGCGTGTGGAAGGTTGCTGTTGCTGCGGCTGTTGCTGCAGGCGTGGCGATTTTTGGTCTGGTCGCGTGGTTCGGGCAGTCCGGTGCCGAGGTCAATAACGCCGGCGATGCTCCAAGCACCTCTGCGTCACCCTCGGCGTCCAGCCCCACAAAGGACGTGCCCAACGTGCCGTCCCCAGCTCAGTCAACGGTGCAGTTGCCGCAACCTTTTGTACCAGTAGAGGTTGGCCCACATCCTGTATCCGAGGAAATAGCCAAACAGCGGGCAGCAGTTGTCACGAACTCCGGGACGGTGTCCTCAACCACCGAGGCCATGCCTTCAACGGCTGCCCCGTCACAGACAGTCGACGCCGTCTTTGGCATGGAAGCCGGCGGCGGGCTACTCGAGCGCGATATCAGTGTGGGCTTCTCACTGCTTGGAGGCTCAGTACAAAGCTCCGGTGAAACAACCTTCAGCCTGCCGGAGAATGCCACGTTCATCCCGGGGAAATTCTCGGCACCGTCCGGATGGTCGTGCTCGGATCCCGCTGTGGACAGTCGGTTGATCCGCTGCACCACGACGTCCATGGAGCCAGCCAGCCTGGCATTCAAGCTGGGCGTTTCCCTTCGGAATCCAGAAGCAGGCAGCACACTGAACTATCAGTTCGGCGGCCAACACATCCTTACCAAGTCCTTCGCCAACAGTTTCCACTAGCCGCTGGCCGCTGCCTTTCACACGCCGGTCCCAGCGCTGAGCTTGCTCGAAAAGATCCTAAATCTTTTTCCGTTTTCGCCGTCACGATTCGCCTTTGACCAACACTAAGAGGCTGACAATATCTGTGCGCATCGGCTTCCTTGGAAGCGGAAGCACCAAGCGCAACCGCCTGGGACTTGAGCCTGGGGCGCTTGGGGACGATGGAAAGACAAGTAACAGCCGTGAAGAATTCTCTCCTGGCCAGAACTTTGGTGATACTTCTATCCACCCTCACTGCTGCTTCAGTGCTGGGCGGCCTTCAACTTTCGCCTGCGCAGGCGACAACGCCGTCAAAGCCACCTACGCCCTCAACATCCTCGACGCCCGATGCTACCCAGCCTGGCACTGTGGTGTTTTCGGAGAATTTCGAGCACGGCAGCCCCAACTCCGCCTTGGGTGCGCAGTCTTACTCGGCTCCCGGGTCAAAGCATTACGTTGGCAAGGGCGGCCAGGCGTACACAGGTTCTCCAGCTTGGATCGACGCCGCCCGGTGCAATGGCGTCATTCTGAGCTACCGGAACTCGACCACCCCCACATGGGCGCAGTCCGGAACGGCGGCCGAAGGCAAAAACAACAGGTGCGCCGAGCTCGCGGATGTCCGCAGCTATCAGTACATGCGCATGTTGGCCTTGGGCATGGGTCAACAATTCACCCCGGCTTCTCCCACCACCAATCACGTCAACAGCTCTTACACTGAATGCCCCTCCACCAGCTCCAGCGGATCGGTGTGCGATTCCATCCCTTCAGGGCCCACTGATGGAGTGATGTTCAGGACGGCCAGCCCAGTCCCGGTGACCGCGGGCCACTATTACACTTTCGGCCTCAACACGGCGTACATGAATTGCGGCCTGGCTGGGGGCGATCCGTCCTATCAGTTCGCTACCGTTGACAGCGACGGGACAGCCACACTCATCGGGACCCCACTCAACGGGTGCCAAACCTCGGACGATCCCAACGTGGACTCATTCCAGCAACAAGTCACCAGCGACGTCGGCGGAAACCCAGGAACCGTCACCAGGACCGTCAACATCAACTCGATGACGTCGAACACGGCGATCCAAGCCACTGGCAATTCCCTGGGGCTTGAAATGTGGAACAACAACGGCACCACCAACGGAAACGATGGCGCCTTTGACGATGTGCGCCTGATGGACGTGACTCCGCTATTGAAGCAATCCTTTACGCCCTCGGTGGTGGGGCCCGGCGGGATTTCCACCCTCAGCATCACCGTCACCAATACCAGCGAGCTCAACGCGAAGCATGACTGGTCCATCAATCAGGTGCTTCCTTCCGGACTGAGGATCGCAGGGAATCCGAACATCGGGGGAACGTGCGTTCAGGTTTCCGGAACCGAACCCTTCCTTCGCTCGGCAGATGCCGGCAGCGGAACTCTCTCGATTTCCGGCGGCGACCTCCGCCGGGGTCAGGCCTCATGCACCGTCGTGGTGGATGTGACAGTTTCGGCCGAGGGCACGTACTCCAGCGCATCCACGGACATTGCAACCAACTTGAACCCTCCTGCAGCGGCTTCCCTTGTGGTACGGGCTCCCCGGATTACGCTGGGCAAGGCGCTGACCACCGCCCGCGCTGACGTCTCCGACCAATTCACCATGGAGATCCGTGCGGGGTCTCCTGCCGGTCCCGTGGTGAATGCCAATAGTCACTCAACTACCTCAGGATCTGTGGCAGGCATCGCCGCGGGTACTGGTGTCACAGGTCAGACTGCGGCCGACGCAGGCACTACCTACTACCTCACGGAAGCGGGCGGCATCCCGTCCAATTACCACCGGAACATCACCTGTACGGACGCGACTGGCCTGCAGCCGAATTTGCCCGCAGGAGCGGCAGTTGACGGGCCGTTTGTACTGACGCCCGTCGCTGGCGCAGACATCACGTGCATTTTGACTGGCACCGCTGCGCCCCTTCCAGGCCTCAGGTTTACTCACGGCGCTGATGCCTCCGCTGTCCACTCGCCAGCGCAGGTGGGGGATGTGATTCGCTACAGCTTCGGGGCAACGAACAGCGGAAACGTGCCGCTGACGGATGTGGTCATCAACCACACCCTTTCCGGGCTCCCCGAGTTGGCATACTCCTGGCCAGGAATCCCCGGCCAGCTGCTACCTGGTCAAACGCTGACTGCCGTTGCTGCCTACAGGATTACCCAAACAGACCTCGACGCCGGTAAGGTCGCCAACTCCGCTGCGCTCGCTGGCGTTCCGGGCGCCGGCGGCCTCACGGCCTCGTTGCCGGTGACTACAGATACGCCGTTGTCACCGGATGCACGCCTTGAATTCTCCACGACTGCAGATGCATCTGCGGTGGGTGATCCCGCTCAGGTGGGCCAGGTCATCACGTATAACTTCACCGCGAAGAACGCCGGAAACGCCACCCTCAAGGACGTCTCCATTGACGATCACGTGCGGGGACTCGGGCCACTGGTCTACGTGTGGCCCAGAGTCGCGGGCGAACTGTTGCCCGGTGAAACTGTGACTGCTTCGGCAAGCTACAAACTCACGTGGTGGGACGTCAAAGCAGGCAGCATCACCAACGCGGCAACAGCTATGGGGACGACTTCGGCAGGTGGGCGGGTAACAACGCATCCTGCCACAACCGCAGTGGCATTCCCGCGGACGGGGCAGAAGGAGACCGAAGAGGCTTTCCAGCGGCTGGCAATTCAATCAGGACAAGAGGCCTCTTCGTGGTCCGTTCCGAATACGTCCGTTCCGAATACGTCCGTTCCGAATCAGGCCGGCCTGAAACAGCCCAGCGGGTCCATGGCCGATGCCAATGCATCCGCTGGAGCATTGGCCAACACGGGAGTCGCGTTCTCCATCCTGCCGGTTGCTGTCCTCATCCTGTCCGGTCTCGTCCTGCTCCTGATGGGACGCCGCAAAGCCGTTCGGAGTGAGCCGCAGGTCTAGGTAGTGGCGTGCTTCTTCTGCCATTGCCAAGCGTGCCAGAACAGGAGGGCGGCTGTGACCAGGATGGTCCCTGGAATGACGTAAGGCACCGACTGCAGGACCATAAAATTTACCTGGGCTGAGGGACTTGGCGCCGTCGGGCCGGTCATTGCCGCGACGGCTTCGAAAGCCCAGAAGCAAAACCACACCAACCCAGCGTCCAGCACCCAAAGAGCCACGACGAAGGGGTTCACGAGCACTCGCCTCCGCCCCCGTTCAGGGGCTTCCGGGTCGTGTGGACTCACTGCCCGCACCGCATTCCCGTGTTCATCGATCTCGCGGAATCCGATCCGCTCGTGTATGTCGTCAGCCACTGGGTCCCCCAACCGTAGAGTTTCTGTGCGTTGACTCTACAGTTCTTGGCCAAGAGCCGGGGTATTTTCCACGGCGATAGCTTCCAATAAAAGTCAATGACGCTTCCTCTTCTCCAAAATCGGCGAGAGGACGGGGCTCGGGCGAAATAGGTCACAAAAGTTTGACGAAAAGGCAAGCCTAAGTAAGGCTTGCCTTTGCTAACTAGCGCCCAATGATGGAAGGAAGCTGACGTGACGTCACCAAGTGTCGAAGAGCGGATCGCTCAGGAGCAGGACTTTGGCTCCAAGGTGGAACTGGCCCTCGCTGCCACAAACCAGCTGTTCAACGCACGAAATTCGCCCAACTATGTGGCTCAGGTTCTTCAGGGAGTCAATGCTGTCTCCACCAAAGTCCAGCGCACAGCCCGGCCCTTCACCGGCGTCGCGCATGCAGAACTGAAGGCCCGCGTTGGTGGCGTCGACCTCGAACGTCCGCTGCCGGATACGGCTGCTGCCCTTGAGGAGCTTGAGGAGCTCTACCTCAAGGACGCGATCTACTTCCATGATGCCCGTTACGCGGCTCACCTGAACTGTCCGGTGGTCATCCCCGCACTGGTTGGTGAAGCCGTACTTTCGGCCGTGAATTCCTCCATGGATACGTGGGACCAGAGTGCCGGCGCCACCATGATCGAGCGCCGGCTCATCGATTGGACTGCCGAGCGTATTGGTTTTGACGCCGCCGCTGATGGTGTCTTCACCTCCGGCGGGAGCCAGTCCAACTTCCAGGCGCTGCTGATCGCCCGCAACCACGCCGTGGCCAGGCTGCGTGCCGCGAACGGCGACGCGCGCCTCCCGCACCTCCTTGACCGACTCCGAATTTTCACGTCTGCAGACAGCCACTTCAGCATCCAGAAGTCCGCGTCCATGCTCGGGCTCGGCTTCGATGCCGTCATCTCCGTGCCCACCGCTGACGATCACCGCATGGACCCCGCCGCGCTTGCGGCTGCTTTGGCGGAAGCGCACGACGCCGGCCTGGCGCCTATGGCGGTAGTGGCCACCGCCGGAACTACCGACTTCGGTTCGGTCGATCCTCTCTCCGAACTGGCGGCCTTGGTCCGCGCCTACGACTCCTGGCTGCACGTGGACGGCGCCTATGGTGGAGGCCTCATCGTCTCCGGCCGTTACCGCCACCTCCTGAATGGCATCCACCTGGCCGACTCCGTCACTATTGACTTCCACAAGACCTTCTTCCAGCCCGTCAGCTCCAGCGCGGTCTTGGTCCGCAACGGCTCCATGATGCGCCACGTCACCTACTACGCGGACTACCTGAATCCGGAGAGCGCCGCGAAGGCTGAAATTCCCAATCAGGTGGACAAGAGCATCCAGACCACCCGCCGCTTCGATGCCCTGAAGCTGTGGCTCACCTTGCGCATCATGGGCGCCGACGCCATTGGTGCGCTGTTCGACGAAGCAATCGACCTCGCCGGCCGTGTGGGAACCCTGTTGGTGGATGACGCCGAGTTCGAACTCGCCGCCGCACCCCAGTTGAGCACTTTGGTCTTCCGCTACCGCCCCGCCGTTGACGGCATGATCTTGGACGAGGACGCCGCGGACGTCCTCAACCCGGCCATTCGGGCAGCGATCTTTGCTTCGGGCGAAGCTGTGATTGCCGGAACCAAGGTTGCCGGACGCCACTACCTCAAATTCACCCTCCTCAACGCCGAGGCCTCCCTGAAGGATATTCAGGAAATCATTGAACTTATCCGCCGGGCGGGCGCCAGCCTGCTCGCGACCACCACGGAGGCTGCAGCATGAGCACCCCAGGCAACAGCAGGATTTACGACGTCGCCGGCATCGGCGTCGGGCCCTTCAACCTGGGCCTCGCCGCGCTGAGCGAGCCGGTGGAAGGTCTGGACTGCGTCTTCCTTGAACGTCGCGAATCCTTCGACTGGCACCCCGGCATGATGCTGGAGCCGGCGCACCTGCAGGTACCGTTCATGGCGGACCTTGTGACGCTCGCCGATCCGACGTCCCCGTACTCATTTTTGAACTTCCTCAAGCAGACCGGACGGTTGTATCGCTTCTACATCCGGGAAAACTTCTACCCGCTGCGTGAGGAATACAACCAGTACTGCCAGTGGGTGGCCGGCCAGCTTGAGTCGGCCCGTTTTAGCACGGATGTGCTGGATGTGGCGTACGACGACGGCGTGTACCGCCTTTCGGTGCAGGGCCCGGAACGCGCTGAGGTGCTTTGTGCCCGCAAGTTGGTCTTGGGAACCGGCACATCGCCGTACGTTCCGGAGTCCTGTGCAGGGATTGTGGACGGCGGCGGACTTGTCCTCCACAACGCCGAGTACCTGTCGAGGAAGAGTGAGCTGCAGTCCAAGCGAAGCATCACCATCGTCGGTAGCGGCCAGAGTGCCGCGGAGCTCTATTACGAACTCCTTCAGGAAATCGACGTGTACGGCTACCAGCTCAATTGGGTGACCCGCTCCGGCCGCTTCTTCCCGTTGGAGTACACCAAGCTGACGCTGGAGATGACCTCGCCCGAGTACGTGGACTACTTCCACTCGCTGCCGGGGGAGCAGCGCGATTCCCTGATCAAGAGCCAGAAGAACCTGTACAAGGGCATCAACTCGGACTTGATCGACGACATCTACGATGTCCTGTACACCAAGAGTCTTTCCGGCATGGTGGATACGCAGCTGCACACGCACTCATCGCTAACATCCGCTGAATGGGACCCGGCCACGGGCACCCACACACTGCAGTTGCACCACGAGGAACACGGCCGCGATTACAGCCTGGAGTCCGAAGCCGTGGTTCTCGCCACCGGCTACACGTACAAGGAGCCCGCCTTCCTGGCCGGCATCCAGGACCGGATCCGCCGCGACGCCAAGGGCCGCTTCGACGTCGAACGAAACTATGGAACCGGCGTCCAACCTGGCGAAATCTTCGTCCAGAACGCTGAGCTTCACACCCACGGTTTCGTCACGCCGGACCTTGGCATGGCCGCTTACCGCAACTCCTGCATCCTGCGGGAAATTACCGGCCGCGAGGTCTATCCGATCGAGCGGAGCATCGCGTTCCAGCAGTTCGGCGCCCCAGCCCCAGTTGCCTCAACAATTCCGAACACCATGGGGGCCGCTGTATGAGCTTCACATTCCGGCCAGTCGACCCCATAGCGGACGCACCGGTCCTCCACAGCTGGGTCAGCAAGGAGTACGCCCGGTTCTGGGGGATGGTTTCGGCCACCGAGCAGGACGTTGTGGAGGAGTACTCGCGGATCGCCGAATCGGGTCACCACCAGGCGTTCCTGGGGCTCGACAACGGCGTGCCCGCGTTTCTGATGGAGCGGTATCGTCCCGAGTCATCGCCGTTGGCAGACGTTTACGAGGTCCAGAGCGGCGACGTGGGAATGCACCTCCTGGTGTCTCCGCCCAGTGGCGACCCGCAGCCCGGTTACACCACAGCCGTCATGCAGTCGGTGATGACGGAACTGTTTGCTGATCCCGCAGCCCAGCGCGTCGTCGTCGAGCCTGACGCCCGTAACCACAAGATCCATGTGCTGAACCAGAAGGTGGGCTTCCGCCCGCACGGCGTGGTGACCCTTCCCGCCGTCGATCCTGCCGAAGACCACAAGCAGGGGCTCCTGAGCTTCTGCGCGCGCGAGGATTTCCTCGCAACTCTTACCCCGATTCTGGCCGCGCCTGCCGCGGCGACCAGAGGAGATTCCCTGTGACCACTACCACTGAAACTTCCCTCCACGAGGTAACCGAACCTGTATCCCACCTGACCCCCGAGCGTTGGGCCGTGGCCAACAGGCACTTGATCCGAAAAGCCATTGCCGAGTTCTCGCACGAGAGGATCCTGGTACCGGAGCTGATCGGTGAGGAGGACGGCGGCGTCGGACTGTACAAGGTTGTCAGCGACGACGCCACCGTTGAGTACCGCTTCCGTGCGCGGCTCTTGGCGCTTGAACACTGGTCCGTCTTCCCGGAATCCATTGCCCGAATCCGCGATGGTGCGGAGCGGCCGCTGGATGCCTTGGACTTCATCACCGAGTTCCACGAGGCGCTGGCCATCCGCCAGGAGATGCTGCCCGTCTACCTCGAGGAAATCAGCAGCACGCTGGCCAGTCACGCCTACAAGCAGGGCAAGACTTTTAGCTCCGGCGAGTTGGCGGCGGGCATCACCCGTGGCACGGACCGGGCGGCCGATTTCCAGGCGATCGAGCACAGCATGACCGAGGGGCATCCATGCTTCGTTGCAAACAACGGCCGGCTGGGTTTCGGCATCGCCGATTACCATGCGTTCGCGCCGGAAACCGGTGCCGTGGTGAAGCTTCAGTGGATCGCCGTGCATCGCAGTAAAGCCGTCTTTACGTCCAGCGCAGGCTTGGATTACCGGACGCACTTTGAGGCCGAACTCGGAGCTGCAACTCTGTCATGGTTCAACGCGGAACTCACCGCTTCCGGCCTGGATCCTGAGGACTACCTGCTCATGCCGGTGCACCCCTGGCAATGGGACAACAAGCTCACCGTGACGTTCGCGGCAGAAATCGCCCAGCGCCACATCGTAAACCTGGGCAGCGGCGGCGACTCCTATCAGGCGCAGCAGTCCATCCGTACGTTCTTCAACACCACCTCACCGGAGAAGGCGTACGTCAAAACGGCCATGTCCGTGCTGAACATGGGCTTCATGCGTGGCCTTTCCCCGGAATACATGAAGGCAACACCGGCCATTAACGATTGGCTGCAGGAACTGATCGGCAATGACCAGGAGCTCCAGAACCGGGGCCTGGCCATGATCCGTGAAACGGCGGCCATCGGTTACCACAACCACTATTACGAGGCTGCATCGGCCAAGGGCTCTCCATACGGGAAGATGCTCGCGGCTCTGTGGAGGGAGAGCCCGTTGCCGTTGCTCAAGGAAGGGCAGCAGCTGGCCACCATGGCGTCTTTGCTGCACGTGGATTCGTCTGGGGCGTCCGTAGTTTCGGCGCTCATTGCACGCTCCGGCCTGTCACCCACCGAGTGGCTCCGCCGCTACTTCGAGGCCTACCTCGTTCCGTTGGTCCACTGCCTCTACGAGTATGAGCTCGCGTTCATGCCTCACGGCGAGAATGTCATCCTGATCCTCGAGGACGGCGTGCCGGTATGGGCGATCATGAAGGACATTGCCGAGGAAATTGTGGTCATGGGGGACCGGCTGGACTTGCCCGAGGAAGTCTCCCGGGTCAAGGCCGAGATTCCCGCTGAAGAAATGGTCCTCGCGATCTTCACTGACGTCTTCGACTGCATCTTCCGTTTCCTCGGGGCCATCCTTGTGGAGGACGGGAGGCTGCGGGAAGACGAATTCTGGGGGACTGCCGCTGCCGTGGTTCGTGAATATCAGGAACGGCATCCGGAACTAGCGGACCAGTTCGCCATGCATGATTTGTTCGCTGCGGACTTCGAGTTGTCCTGCCTTAACCGGCTGCAGCTGCGGAACAACCAGCAGATGCTCGATATCTCGGATCCGTCCGGTGGATTGCAGATGGCTGGGCGGCTGGCCAACCCCCTGGCAAAGTTCGCTTAAGCGGAAAATTGGCGGAGGCGCCGCCGGGAAAAATTGCTTCATCCGGTGGCGCCTCCTCATGACTGGCTGCCTGATCCGACCCCAGGCAGCTGCCACGCCTATCTAGTACCAATTGCCGCTAAATCGTGTTGCGAAAATGGGCACGGCTTCGCGACATTTCCTGATTCCGTGGCGTTTCCTTTTATCAGGCTGACCGTCTGTAGCGGAGGCCTGCGATTGCCCGGTCGCACTCCGCTGGCGAGGTGGGAAAATCCAAAAATTCCACGAGCGTTCGCCGTCCAACGCCCAGGTGTAGCCCGTCGATGAGTTGCAAACAGCGGAACAACGCCTCGTAGCTCTCCCGCTTGCGGGTCATCATGGTGTGAATACTTCCGCGATGATAGGCCGCAGTGGCTTCCACTGCCGCAAGTTCCCCTCGGCATATCTGTCCCATTTCGGCCAGCATTTCCCAGCTCAGCAGCTTGCCGCCTTTAGACCATCCCAGATGAAGGGTCGCTATCGTGTGGCTTTTGCGTCGGGCGCTGGGGCGGAGCGACATTTCATGGATCAGCCGTTCAAAGTGCGCCATGGTTGCAAGCCCTGTATAGACATCGGTGCAGGAGAAGGGCTCGAGGCGTTCATTTTCCGTTGCCCATCCTTCGACGAGGTCCCGCATAGAGCCGTCATCAGCGGGTACGCCAGCCGCTTCGAAAAAGGCACTGAGATCCTTCATGGTTTCGCGGACTCCAACGCCGTGATAGGCGCGGGACGCCCCGAGGTTCTTGGCGGACATGTGCAGCTCACCACCCTCAGCTTGGGCCTTCAGAATGTCCTCGACTTCAGGAACCAGCCAGTCACCTGGGAATAGCCATCCGGCCTGCTCACTACGTTGTCGCCAGCGCCCACGGAGCTGCAGGGACCTGCTTTCGATTTTCAGATGAGCGCGTTGATCTTTCATGTCCAATGAGTGCCATTGATCGCGAAGTCATGACGCAATTTCGTCCAAATACTGGACATCGTTCTGGCTTGGACATGGTTCCATCCGCAGGCCAGAAAAAGTTTTCCCTTTTTGCGGCATGAACTTTTCCCACGCTGCACTCATTGACTGGAGACCAACCCTGCCGGACGCAAATGGATGGTCTCTCTTGATGTAAATGTTTTGCTCGTCGGTTGAGGGGTCGGCCGGGTCACTGTTCTTTGGAAGGAACCCCTTGAAGTATCCGGTTGGGAAGATTACGGCGTTCGTTGCCGCGCTAATGGTGGTCGTGGGAGGGCTTTCATTCGGGACGGTGGGTTTTGGCACACCGGCTCAGGCTTACGAGATCGCAACCGCCCCGGCGAACCTCAATGGTCCCGGTACCATCGCCACACTTTCGATGCCTGGATCTAATCTGACCACCACCTATGGCATGTCGGGAAATACCTGGATGGTGGGCCGGTCAACGATGGGTAGCCGTGGATATGTGGCCTCTGATTTCTCACAGAACATCGGAACCGGGGCCCCTGCCGTCGAATTTGCCACTCACGCAGTCAACAATTGCGCAGCAACCGGCCCTTGCAGCGGTCTGGGGACTGTCACCATCGCTTTCAACCAACCGGTGAGGAATCCCGTACTTAACATCGCTGGCCTCGGCGGAGAGGTTCACTTGGATGAAACTGACAACGGGAGTGTTGACCGACAATCCCAGTTGAGCGCCGTCCTAAACCTCGCAACCCCAGGCCTGACGATGACCAAGCTGTCGGGCGGCAACCTTTCGGTGGCAAACAACGCCATCACTACTAGCAACAACAATGCCGGAACGGCGTGTAATACGAGTGTGCAGACCGGCACACCCGACCCTGTCGACGCACAGGCTACGGCAGGATGTGGATCGGTCCGCATCAACGGCATTGTGAACACGTTGACTTTCAACATCAGCAGCGTCTTCGTTCCAGTCAGCAGCACAATGCCTGGTTACACCGACAACGACATCACACACATCGGAGACCACAACCAGGACAACTTCGTCATTGCGATGAGCGCTCTGCAGGATTTCGGTGATGCCCCGGCCAGTTATGACCAAGGCAGTGCCGCCCGGGCTGTTCTTTCGGACGTGACTCTTGGGCCGAACGTGACTGAGGACAACGCGACTGTGGCCAATGGGACCGTGTCGCCGAATGCGGGTTTGACGGCGGCCCAGGACCTGATGGACGACGGCGTGGTGCTGGCACCGATGGTGCAGGGTGCTACCAGCTACTCCACAACGGTGGCGATCAGCGGGGCCAGTAAAGCAGGCACGACCTGTGGGTGGATTGATTTCAACAAAGACGGACTGTTCAATAACACTGCCGAGCGCGCCTGCGCCACGTTCGCGACCGGTGCCACGACCGCCACGCTGACCTGGGCGACGGTCCCTGCGGGGGTGACTGCGGGGACGACGTATGCGCGGTTCCGGGTCGGTTACACCACCGCCCAGGTCCAGCTTCCGATCGGACCGTCTGATTCCGGCGAGGTGGAGGATTACATCTTCACGGTCGCTCCGGCGGCTGCTCCGGCGATCACGTTGGTGAAGACGGTGAACAAGACCATCCTGGTGGCCGGTGAAACGGCCACGTACACGTTCGTGGCGAAAAACACGGGCAACGTGACGCTGACCTCGGTGGTCATCGCCGAGACCCAGTTCTCCGGAACGGGCACCATATCTGCCCTGTCCTACGCCTGGCCCGGCCTTCCGGGCATCCTATTGCCGGGGCAGTCCGTGACCGCGACCGCAACTTATGTGGTCACGGCGAGCGATGTCACCACGGGGTTGCTGACCAACACGGCGAAGGTCACCGGGAACCCGCCCCTGGGTTTGCCCGTCACGGCAACCGATGATGCTCAGGTCACCGCACCCCCGGCGTGGAAGATCAAAAAGACCGCGACGGTCAACGGGGGAGTTCCGGCGAACGGGTCCGTGACTCCGGGCCAGACCATCGTGTACACGGTCACGGCGAGCAGTATCAGCGGCACCATCACCGGGGTTGTGCTGAAGGACAACCTGGCGGAGGTCCTGGATGATGCGACGTTCGTGTCCGGGTCCGCGTCCCTGGTAATCGGCACCGGATCCCCGGTGGCGGTGGCCAACCCCGTGCCGCCCTCCACCCTGCTCGCCACCGCGGCGTTCACCCTCCCGGCCGGGCAGACCGCCACCTTGAAGTACAGCGTCGTGGTCAAAGCCGGGGCGTGGAACGAACAGCTCGTGAACGTTGTGACGGGCACGGCGACCACCACCGC
>NZ_JBFTJT010000021.1:0-71488 GCF_056395565.1 Paenarthrobacter sp. 10L412
CCCCCGGGCAACACACCCTCACGCTTCAACGACGTCTCAACACACGCCTCCATCACGTGCCAGATATGCAAAAGACCCTCCCGGATCTCCTCCTCGGACCGGGACGCACGCTCGTTGATGAACATGATCTCGCTGATCCCCAAACCCTTGGACGCACACCGGCCCAGCAACTCAGCAGCCGTCCGGAACGGCAACGGCAACTCCGCCTTCGTCTCCTCCAACTCCGCCCGAGCCGCGTCTTCCTCGCCCTCGCGGACGATGAACCCGCCACCAACCGAGAAGAACGTCGCCTCCCGCAGCACGTTCCCCCCGGCATCAGACACGGCAAACTTCATCCCATTCGTATGCCGCGGCAACACCGTCAACGGATGCAGGATCATGTCCTCCACGGCATACGGCAGCTCTACGCCTTCGCCGGAGGCCCCGGCCAGATTCAGGACACCTGTCTCAGCGATCGACGCGAGCCGCTCCTCCACCTCATCGGGCAGGATCAAATCCGGGTGGTAACCCTCAAGGCCCAACAGGGTCGCAGTCATGGTCCCGTGCCCACGGCCAGTCGCGGCCAACGACCCATACAAGTCAACCCGCAACGACGCGACCGAGCCCAGGACACCGGCGTCCTTGAGCTCACCAGCGAACACCGCAGCAGCCCGCATGGGGCCCACGGTATGAGAACTCGACGGGCCAATACCCACAGTGAACAGATCGAAAACACCAACAGCCATGGTCGGGATTCCTTAACAAAGCTTGAAACGGTCCGGCAGATGGTCCTGCCGGAGGGCCGCCCCCACTTATGGCGGCAAGCGACCGAAGCACGACGCCGGATGGCCCCCAAAGGCGGCAACCCGGCGTCGCAATTTTATTCAGTTCTACAATCCCACGCTACGCCACAGTGGGCGCTGTATGGGCGCTTCGAGCCAACGTCCTCCGCGGACTCCAGCGGCCATTTCGGGGCTCCCCTGCCGAACATGCGCACGGCATCTCCGGCAGCGAACCCCCGAAACGGACTGGCAATACCAAACCCCCGCCGGGGAACTGTCCCCTTTGGGACCGGCATCCGGCAGCGGGCGTCTAAGGGAGCATCGCATCCGCTCAGCGGGTGCATATGCGACCGAGGCCGCAGAGGATGCCGGCCCCAACGGGCCAACCGACAAAGCGCGAAGAGCAGTTAGGACAGGTCTCCGCCATTCTTGGAGGCGTACTCCTCGGCCGAAAGCAGCGGGCCCTCGGACTCGGCGGCGACCTTGAACAACCAACCAGCGCCATACGGGTCGTTGTTGATCAGGGCTGGGTCGCCCACAACGGCGTCGTTGATCTCAGTGACCTCACCAGTGACCGGCGAGTAGAGGTCAGAAACACTCTTCGTGGACTCCACCTCGCCACAGGTCTCGCCAGCAGTCACGGCGGAGCCAACCTCGGGCAGGTCAACGTACACGATGTCGCCCAGTGCGTCAGTGGCAACTTCGGAGATACCAACAGACACCGAGTTCCCCTCCCCGCGGGAAACCCACTCGTGCTCGTCGGAGTACTGAAGTTCGGGCGCTACTTTGGGCATTCTGTTTCCTTACTGTGGTTGATCAAAAACTGTGGCTGGGGGTGGATGGCGCACGGATCACCCCCGGCAGGTTGCCACTCCCCCAGCATTCAGCGGTTCGAGTGGCGCCAGAGTGGCCGCGCGTCCTGGTGATGTGCGCAGCCCCTTCGGGCCCGGTATCCGGATGCGGGCGTCCAAGGGAGCCTCGCGTCCGCCCAGCGGGCGCTTAGGCGACCGAGCCCGCGGAGGATGGCGGGCCCGACGGGCAAAAGGCGACCCGTCGGGACAACCCCCGCTTACTTTTGGCGCTTGTAGAACGGCAATGCGACAACTTCGAACGGCTCAGACTTGCCCCGCAGGTCAATGTCCAACGCAGTTCCAAGCTCTGAATGCTCGACGTCGACGTAGGCCAACGCTACCGGGTATCCAAGCGTCGGGCTGGGCTGGCCGGAGGTGACTTCGCCTACCACTGCACCGTCCTTGAGAACCGGGTAATGACCACGACCAGCGCGGCGGCCCAGGCCCTTGAGGCCCACGAGCTTGCGTCCGCTGGTGGAGCCGGCGCCGTCAGCTTTGAGGGCAGCGAGTGCGTCCTTGCCGACGAAGTCGCCTTCTTTCGATAGTGCGACGACGGGACCGAGCCCTGCGGCGAACGGGTTTCCTTCGCGGGACAGTTCGTTGCCGTATAACGGCATTCCGGCTTCGAGACGCAGGGAGTCGCGGGAAGCCAGGCCTGCGGCGGTCAACTCGCCTTCTTCAGCGACGTCGGCGATGGCCTGCCACAGGGCAGCAGCGGAGTCGTTGGACACAAAGATCTCGAAGCCGTCTTCACCGGTGTACCCGGTGCGGGCGAGCAGCAGGTCCTGAGTGCCGCCGTCGAACGTGAACGGCACCTCAACAGCGGCGTAGTACTTCAGTTCGGTGACCAGCGCGTGCTGCTCTGCGGGCACAAGGCGCAGCAGTATGGCTTCAGCGCGCGGACCCTGGACAGCAATAAGCGACGTCTCGGCGGAGGCGTCTTCAACAACTACGTCAAAACCAGCTGCGCGCTCCACCAAAGCGGCCGCAACTACCGTGGCGTTGCCCGCGTTGGGGACCACCAGAAACTTGTCGGCGCCACGACGGTACGTGATGAGGTCGTCGATGATGCCGCCATCTTCCTGGCAGATCAGCGAGTACTTTGCCTTGCCCTCGGCCATGGCGGAAATCTTGCCCACCAGGGCATAGTCCAGGAACGCTGCCGCGTCCGGTCCGGTGACCCAGACTTCGCCCATGTGGGAGAGGTCGAAGAGGCCGGCGGACTTGCGGACGGCGTGGTGCTCGGCCAACTCGGACGAGTACTTAAGGGGCATCTGCCAGCCGCCGAAGTCGGTGAAGGACGCGCCCAGTTTCTTGTGCTCTTCGTAGAGAGCGGTGTAGTTCTCAGTCATAGGAGTCCTTAGGCTGTGTTAGTCGTTGAAGGCTTCGATCGGAGGGCAGGAGCAGACCAGGTTACGGTCTCCTGCTGCGCCATCGATGCGGCCAACGGGCGGGAAGTACTTGTCCTGCTTGAGGTGGTGGACGGGGAATGCGGCCTGCTCACGCGGGTATGCGCGGTCCCAGTCAGAACTTACGACGGCGGCAGCCGTGTGGGGTGCCTTGCGCAGCGGGGAGTTCTCAACAGTGAAATCGCCTGTGGCAACCTGCTCGATTTCGGCACGGATGGTGATCATGGCTTCGATGAAGCGGTCGATCTCCACGAGGTCCTCGGACTCTGTGGGCTCCACCATGAGGGTTCCGGCAACAGGGAACGCCAGGGTGGGAGCGTGGAAGCCGAAGTCGATGAGGCGCTTAGCCACGTCCTCAGCTGTAACGCCTGTGCGGGCAGTCAGTTCACGGAGGTCCAGGATGCATTCGTGGGCTACGAGCCCGCCCTCGCCGGTGTAGAGCACGGGGAAGTGCTCGTTGAGGCGGGAAGCGATGTAGTTCGCGGCCAGCAGGGCGGACTTGGTTGCTTCGGTGAGGCCCTGGCCACCCATGAGCTTCACGTAGGCCCAGGAGATCGGGAGCACACCGGCCGAACCGAAGCGGGAGGCCGAAATCGGGACGTCGTTGCCTTCGGTCCACGAAGCAGCGTCACCGGGCATGAACGGCGCCAGGTGTGCTTTGGCCGCGACCGGGCCAACACCAGGTCCGCCACCGCCGTGCGGGATGCAGAATGTCTTGTGCAGGTTCAGGTGGGAGACGTCGCCGCCGAACTTGCCCGGCTGCGCGAGTCCAACGAGTGCGTTGAGGTTGGCGCCATCGATGTAGACCTGGCCGCCGGCTTCGTGGATAGCGTCGCAGACTTCCCGGACGTCGGCGTCGTACACACCGTGCGTGGACGGGTAGGTGATCATGATGGCCGAGAGGGCGTCCCGGTTTGCTTCGATCTTGGCCTTGAGGTCAACGTGATCGATGGTGCCATCGGGAGCGGTGGCCACCACAACAACCTTCATGCCAGCGAGCACTGCGGAAGCAGCGTTGGTGCCGTGGGCAGACGCCGGGATGAGGCACACGTTGCGCTGCTCGTCACCGCGGGACAGGTGGTAGCCGCGGATCGCGAGCAGGCCCGCGAGCTCACCCTGGGAACCGGCGTTCGGCTGGATGGAGACCTGATCGTAGCCGGTGATCTCAGTCAGCTGGGACTCAAGATCGGTGATCAGTTCACGCCACCCCTCGGTCTGGGAATCCGGAGCGAACGGGTGGATCGAGGCGAACTCCGGCCAGGAGATGGCTTCCATCTCAGCGGTTGCGTTCAGCTTCATCGTGCAGGAACCCAACGGAATCATGGTGCGATCCAGTGCCAGGTCGCGGTCCGAGAGCTTACGGATGTAGCGAAGGAGCTGGGTTTCGGAGCGGTGGGTGTTGAACACCGGGTGCTGCATGAAGTCGCTCGAGCGCTCTACGGAAGATTCCAGCGCAAAACCTTCAGCGGACTCAAGCACCTTAGCGTCGAAGACATCCAGGACGCTACGAACAATCTCCGATGTAGTGGTCTCGTCAACAGAAATGCCCACCAGATCAGCGTCAATGCCGCGCAGGTTGATGTCCTTGGCCTCGGCAGCGGCCACGATCTCCGCAGCCTTGCCAGGAACGCGGACTGTAATGGTGTCAAAGAAGGACGTGTGAAGGACCTCAACGCCGGCAGCCTTCAGTGACGCTGCAAGGGTGCGGGCGTGACCGTGGGCGGTTTCTGCGATTGCCTTCAGGCCTTCGGGTCCGTGGTAGACGGCGTACATGGAGGCGACGATGGCCAGCAACGCCTGCGCGGTGCAGATGTTGGACGTGGCCTTCTCGCGGCGGATGTGCTGCTCGCGGGTCTGCAGCGCCAAGCGGTAGGCGGGGACACCGGCGTCGTCCTTGGAAACGCCCACCAGACGGCCCGGCATGGAACGCTCGAGACCTTTCTGGACGGCCATGTACGCGGCGTGCGGGCCACCGAAGAACAGCGGAACTCCCAGGCGCTGGGCGGAACCGACGGCGATGTCCGCACCTTGCTCGCCCGGAGGGGTGATGAGCGTCAGGGAGAGAAGGTCTGCTGCGACCGTGACCAGTGCACCGCGTTCCTTCGCGTCAGCGATGACGGCGGAGTGATCGAACACGCGGCCGGAAACGCCGGGCTGCTGCAGGACGACGCCGTTGATGACGCCTTCCGGGAGGCCGAGCGAAAGGTCAGCGACCTCAACTTCGAAACCGAGGGCCTCAGCGCGGCCCTTCACGATGGCTATGGTCTGCGGGAGGCAGTCGGCGTCGAGGACGGTCTTCCCGTCATGGGCTGCCTTGTTCTTGTTGGCGCGGCGCATCATAAGGACGGCCTCGGCCACAGCTGTTGCTTCGTCCAACAGGGAGGCGTTGGCGATCGGCAGTCCCACGAGGTCCTGGACCATGGTCTGGAAGTTCAGCAGGGCTTCCAGGCGGCCCTGCGAGATTTCCGGCTGGTACGGCGTGTACGCGGTGTACCAGGCCGGGGATTCGAGGATGTTCCTGCGGATAACCGGCGGCGTGACGGTGTCGTAGTAGCCTTGGCCGATCATCTGGACGACGGTCTTGTTCTTGGATGCAAGCTTGCGCAGCTCGGCCAGCACCTCAACTTCGCTGAGCGCGTTTTCGAGGGTGAGGGCAACGTCCTGGCGGATGTCGTTGGGAACGGCGGTGTCAACCAGCGAATCAACGGTGTCGTAACCGACCGTCTTGAGCATGGTGTCAATGTCGGCCTGGCGGCGGGCGCCAATATGCCGATCGACGAAGGTGGTGGAGGCTGAACTAACCGTCACGAAGGAACTCCATTACTTGGGCGGCGTTTGGGTACGCCACAGTGGCTGGGTTCCTCCCCGCTCTGTATTGGACCTGAGAGTTTCCGCGTGTTGCTTTCACAACGCTCGCTTGCACCGTCGGTGAGCACAGCATTTCCACTGCGCCAAAGGGCGCAGCAAAAGGCCTGCTACTTTCCAGAGTTGCCTCGCCGCGGCGGTGCGTGGGCCTGAGAGATTCCTGGGGAGGGTTTGCTCCTACGGCGCCCGCATCACTTGCTTGCAGGACTCTCCCGCCGCAGATCAAAGGCATATTCACTTATTTGCGTGCCCCTTGTAAAGACGCACCACAAGGCTCAATTGTCCTACGTCGGAGGCGTCGCCGCAAATGGGCGACCCGCTACTTGCGGAGCCGGTCCAGGACTCCCAGCAGGATCTCGACGTCGGCCTCCCGCCCGGCCTTGCCGCCTTCCTGGCCGCCCTCGAACATTGCGTTGAAATACAGGCCGTCACCCATATAACTGACGGCTTTGGCTACCTCCGGACCCACATCCTCGGCCAGGACGTCCAGCCACTGTTGCTGGATTCCGCTGAACCGTAGCCGGGTCTCTTCATGGGCAACTTCTGCCAGCCGTGTGGCCGCGACGAACGCCCGGTCCATGGGGGTCCCGGCCCACAGTGAGGTCCGAATGAAGTAAGCAGCGCTGCCATCGGGCGCTGTCTTCATTTTTTCGATGTCTGCCTGGGCCAAGTCATCCAAGCGCTCCAGCAGGGCGCTGATCAGCGATTCCTTGTTGGGGAAGTGGTAAAGCAGTCCACCCTTGGAGACACCTGCCCGCTTTGCGACGGCGTCAAGCGTGGCAGCCCGCTCCCCCACCTCGATAAGGAGGGCTTCGTAGGCATCCAGGACCGCATCCCGGGCAACTGGTTTTCGTGGCATGACTACATCATTCCCTACGGCGTTTGGTGGTGTTGAATTTGAAACTATACCGTCTGGACGGTACAGTTAGTACCATGTTCACGCCGTCTTCAACCCAAGCACCCCGTTCCGCTCGTTCCCTGATGGGTCAGACGGCACCGTGGCGCGATTGGACGGCTCTGGCACTCCTGATGTTCCCGGTGCTGCTGGTGGCCGTAGACAACACCGCGCTCACCTTCGCCCTGCCCGAAATTGCCCGCTCCCTGGATGTAGGTGGCGTGCAACTCCTGTGGATCATTGACGCCTACCCGCTCGTGTTGGCGGCGCTGCTCGTTTCCATGGGCAACCTTGGCGACAGGATCGGACGACGGCGGCTGCTGCTGATCGGCAGCACAGGCTTCGCGGCGGTTTCGGCTGCTACAGCGTTCGCGCCTTCCGCGGAATGGCTGATTGCCGGCCGCGCCGCACTTGGCGTGTTCGGCGCCATGTTGATGCCCTCAACGCTGTCCTTGATCCGGAACATCTTTGCTGATCCGAACCGCCGGCGGCTCGCGATCGCCGTATGGGCTGCCGGATTCTCTGGCGGCGCCGCCCTTGGCCCGATCTTTGGTGGCTGGCTGGTGGAACACTTCTGGTGGGGTGCCGTCTTCCTGGTGGCGACCTTCTTGCTCCTGCCCCTCCTCGCTTTCGGCAGGGTCCTCATTCCCGAGTCCAAGGACGCCAATCCTGGCCGTGTGGACGTGCCCAGCATCGCGCTGTCCGTGATCACCATGGCTCCGTTCGTGTACGGCATCAAGGAATTCGCTGTTCACGGGTTCGGGGCGTCGGCAGCGGCCTTCATGGTCTTCGGCCTGGTGATGGGCATTTTGTTTGTCCGTCGCCAGCGGCGGATCCAGAGCCCCATGCTGGACGTCACTTTGTTCAAGAACAAGGTGTTCAGCACAGCAATCGTGGCCAACGTCCTGTCCTTGTTTTCCATGACGGGCTTCATCTACTTCTTCGCCCAGCACTTGCAGCTGGTTGAACGTCAGTCGCCCATGGAAGCGGGCATCGCAATGATTCCGGCGCTCCTGGCAACGGTCATCGCCGGCCTGGTGGTGGTCCCGCTGGTAAAGCGCGTCCGGCCAGGATTCGTGGTGGCCGGCGGCCTTACCCTCAGCGCGGCGGGCTATTTGGTGGTAGCTGTGGGTGATCACGGCAGCGGAGCTGTGTTCCTGTTGTCAGCCTTGACTGTCCTCGCCGTCGGCGTAGGCGCAGCGGAAACCATCTCCAACGACCTCATCCTCGGCTCGGTGCCGGCCGACAAATCCGGAGCGGCGTCCGCAATTTCCGAGACAGGCTACGAGCTGGGTTCGCTCCTGGGGACGGCCGTGCTGGGCTCTATCCTCACCGCGTCCTACCAGCACAACCTCGTCATCCCGGAGGGCTTGTCCACGCAGGCGGCCGGGAAATCGGGTGAAACGTTGGCCGGTGCAGTGGACGCTGCTGCGGCACTACCCGCTCCGCTATCGGATGCACTGACGGCCGCCGCCCGGGTAGCCTTCGAATCCGGCGTCCACATCACTGCAGCGATTGGGCTGGTATTGATGGCTGGTGCGGCAGTGCTTGCCGCCGTCGTGCTCCGGCGGGTTCCCAAAGCGCAGTAGGCGCCGCGGGAATCAGTGGCCGTCAGTAGGTGCAGCCTTGCCATCTACGGCGGCCACCAGCTGGTCAATCCGGTCCAGGGCTTCGCTGAGCCGCCCTACCGTTGCCCACAATTCAGGGTGCTTTTCCTTGATCTCATCAAGCGACGCGCCTGCGGATCTGAGCGACCCGAGATCAAAGCTCACGTTGGTGCGGGCTCCCGCGATGGCGGCCCTGAGAGCTCCAAACCCCACCACCACATCAGCAATGAGCGCCGGGTTCCCGTTGGCAGCAAGCCATCCCAAGTCCTCGATGGCTTCGATGGCATGGTCCCCGAGGACCGCGGACGCTTTGGCGGCATCGACGGATGCACGGTGGATTGCCTGCTCCCGGTCCGGGCCAGGATCAAGCCGGAAGGCCGCACCGAAAGCCTTCGACGCCGTTGCGTCGTCGTCAGCCAGCTTCAGGGCGGTTTCGCGGAGGGAGCGGGCCCGGGCGTGCAGATCGGCCAACTGCTGCCCGGGCGCCTCCGTATAACCAGCAACCATGGACGTTAGGGATGCTGCAATGGCCAACATCACGCCGGTACCTGCGCCTCCCCCAGGCGATCCGCTGGACTCTGCCAAAGCCCTGGTCCAATCCTCCACCGTTGAGTGTTGGGTAGTGATCTCTTGTGAAGATTCCATGCACCCAAGTTTGCCCTCTGGTGACCTCGATACACTGGCCAGACCCTGCGGCGTCGACCTGTTAAGGAAAATTCCCCATGAGCATTGACCTTGAAGCCCTCTACCGTGACCTCCACTCGAATCCGGAGCTTTCCTTCCAGGAGGTCAGAACAGCCGGGATCATCAGCGGACACCTTGAGGACCTGGGGCTGCTGGTCCACCGCAGCGTGGGGAAAACGGGGGTTGTAGGAGTCCTGGACAATGGCCCCGGACCTGTGGTGATGCTTCGTGCCGATATGGACGCGTTACCGGTCAAAGAGGCCACCGGGTTGGACTACGCAAGTGCGGCAGTCGGCGTCGACCATGAAGGCCGCGACGTGCCGATCATGCATGCGTGCGGGCACGACGTGCATGTCAGCTGCCTCCTCGGAGCCGTGGAAGCGTTGGCCGAAAAGCGGCTGGACTGGCAGGGCACGTTGATCGCCGTCTTCCAGCCAGCCGAAGAATGGGGTGGCGGTGCCCAGGCCATGGTGGCGGATGGGCTCTTTGACCTGGTCCCCAAGCCGGACGTGGTCCTCGGCCAGCACGTGGCGCCCTTTCCTGCCGGATGGTTCGGCATCCGTCCCGGTGTGGCCATGGCTTCAGCGGATTCCCTCAACGTGACTTTGCATGGACGCGGCGGCCACGGCTCCCGGCCTGAAACCACCATTGATCCAGTGCTCATGGCAGCGGCAACCACCATGCGCCTGCAAGGAGTGGTGTCCCGGGAACTCGCCGCCAGCGATTCTGCAGTAGTTACCGTTGGGCAAATCCATTCGGGAACAAAGAACAACATCATTCCCGAGACCGCAACCCTTGGCCTCAGCATCCGATCCTTCAGCGAGCCCACGCGGGAGAAAGTCCTGAACTCGATCGAGCGCATCGTTCGAAGTGAAGCTGCTGCCTCAGGCTCCCTCAAGGAACCCGACTTCCACTATGAGGAGCGATTCCCTTTGACGGTTAATGATGAGTCGGCCGCGGGAAGGGTGGCTTCAGCGTTCTCTGATAAGTTCGGGGCCGCGCGGATCATGGACCCCGGCCCGGTCTCAGGCAGCGAAGACGTCGGGGAACTCGCGACAGCGGCGGGCGCGCCGCTCGTCTTTTGGTTCCTGGGCGGGATCGAGGCCACCCACTTCAAGGACTGGGCGACGACGGGCCGTCTCCCGGAGGACGTTCCGTCGAACCATTCGCCCTACTTTGCCCCGATTATCCAGCCAACACTGGCCCTTGGCACGGAAGCGCTGGTCACTGCTGCCCTCGAATTCCTGGTCGCTCCGAAGCAGGCTGCAGGAAACCCCGCTTAACGGACGATTCACCGCCGCGCGCGGTGGTGAATCGTCCGTTGTACGGGGTCTTTGCCCAGACCGCTGCCTACACCTTCTCGCGGATGCGGTCGATCTTCGGTTCTGAAACCTCAAATTCCCTGCGGCGACGAGCCAGGAAAGTCCACAACGTTCCTTCTGTCTGCGGGCTCTTCTCGGCAGGGGCCTCCGGTGCCTGATCCTTGCTGGTCTCAGGCTTGTGCATCTCAGGCGTGCGCACGGAGTCCTTCTTCGAGCGCCTCTCATAGCCCTCATAGTACGAGTAGCACATACCCAACCTCCTTAGTGGCTGTTCTTTAATCGTCCTCGCACCTGGACCGTAAGTCGACTGCTAATTAATGCAACTCACCGTGAAACAAGGCCTTCAACGCGGCTGGCCGCTGCCGCTACCGCCAGCCTGGTTTCAGCCATCATGAGATCCGCGTTGATGACTGCACCGGACATGTTTCCTGCTGCTGCAGCGGCCACTACCTGGCCCATGGGATCCGCAACGTTGCCGGCGACCCAAACGCCCGGCACTGAAGTGGCTCCTCCTGGCGCACTCGCTTCAAAATGAAGTCCCACTCCCTGGGGGTGTTCCACCGGCTCAATGCCGAGGGATTCGAGCACCCTGGAACGCGCCTCCATGCGTGGACCAACCACCACCGCCTCAACTGGTATCGTCGCGCCGGATTCAAGGACGACGCCACTCAGCACATCGTCAGTGACTTCCAATGACTGAACCTTGCCTTCGACCACGCTGATGGACCGGGCCGCCAGTTGTTCCCACTGCTCTTCAGTCGGTTCAACGATGTCGTTCAGGAAGAGCGTGACGTTGGGGCTCCACTGCCGGAACAGCAGGGTCTGGTGCAAAGCCATCGGTACGGAGCCCAGGATGCCGATTGCTTTGTCCCGCACTTCCCAACCATGGCAGTACGGGCAGTGCAGGACGTCCCTGCCCCAGCGCTGCCGGATGCCCTTCACGTCAGGCAGGATGTCGGTCAGGCCCGTGGCCACCAGTATCCGACGCGCCCCGACAGTCCGACCATCAGCCAGGTCCACCTCAAAGGCGGGTTCGGAAGCGTTGGTGGGATCCGGCGTCGAACGCGCCGCCACAGCCACGCCCGAAACGATGTGGCCTCCGTAATGCAAAACTTCAGCCCGGCCAAGCACCAGGAGTTCCTTGGGGCTGAGCCCGTCCCGGGAAAGGAAGCCGTGCACCCCTGCGGCAGGAGCGTTCCGTGGCTCCCCGGCGTCGATGACCAGCACGGACCGCAACGCCCTACCCAGCGTGACCGCGGCACTTAACCCAGCTGCGCCACCTCCCACAATGACGATGTCGTACTGTTGTTCCATTTTTTGCCTCCTGTTCGCTTTGTTGCGAGGCCTCCTCTGCGCGTTATTTCCAGGTTTTGGGGCGCAAAGCCGGCCTCACAACGGCCTGGTTCAATGCTCAACCGGAGACCCTCGAATCAGCAACAAATTTTGCTGGTATGGCAAACTGAAGCCATGACTCCGGATTTCAGCAAAATGCTCGACGCCGTCGGCCCTCGCCTGCGAGCGCTGCGGACCCAACGCAATGTGACCCTGGCGGAGGCCTCCGCGGCCACGGGCATTTCGGTCAGCACGCTCTCAAGGTTGGAGTCGGGGCAACGGAAGCCCACGCTCGAATTACTCCTCCCCATTGCCCGCCTTCACCAAGTCCCCCTCGAAGAACTCATCGACGCCCCGGAAACCGGTGATCCGCGGATTCACCTCAAGCCGCACGTGCACGAGTGGGGCACAGCCTTGCCGCTGACACGACGAGCGGGGGGCATCCAGGCGTTCAAGATGGTCCTGCCGGGTGGCACGGGGAAGGAAGTTCCCGATCCCCAATCGCATGAGGGCTACGACTGGATGTACATCCTCAACGGCAAACTCCGGCTTGTCCTGGGTGAGAACGACTTCATTCTCAAAGCGGGTGAGGCGGCGGAGTTCGATACGCGGACGCCGCACTGGTTCGCCAGTGCCACTATGGAACCCGTGGAGCTCCTTACCCTCTTTGGGCAGCAGGGCGAGCGCATGCATGTCAGGGCACGACCCAAGAGATAGGTGCCTCCTGGGCGCGGGAAATGAAGGGAATTCATTTTTGCCCCTTGCATCCGGCCGTGACTACCGCCATACTAAATGAACGCTATTCATTTAGTGACTGTCGTCTCACCGGAGTACATGCCCCCATGATTGAAATTACCCGCCTTGAAGCCCCGACTTCCTTGGCCCGCACCGAGCCGTCCACCCGCACCCCGCTGCGGGTCGGCGTCGTTCAGCACCGCTGGCACGCTGATGAAGCAGTCCTGCATGCCGAACTGAACGAGGGAATCGAACGTGCAGCCAAGCTGGGAGCCAGTGTTGTTTTCCTGCCTGAACTGACCCTCTCCCGCTACCCTGCGGACACCCGGCCGGAGAACAACCCGGCCGCAGGTATCCGCCCTTCCGACATCACCGAAGACCTGCTCACGGGCCCCACCTTCACGTTCGCCGCAGCGGCTGCCAGGACGTACGGCGTCTCGGTGCACGCATCGCTCTACCAGCGTGCTGAAAACCCGGACGGCACGGACGACGGCTTGGGACTCAATACCGCGATCCTCGTCTCCCCTGCTGGCGAGCTCGTGGCCCGCACCCACAAGCTGCACATCCCCGTCACGGCCGGCTACTACGAGGACAAGTTCTTCCGCAAAGGCCCGGCCGCCGAGGACGCCTATGCGGTCCACGCCCCTGCCGAACTCGGCGGCGCACGCCTTGGCATGCCCACCTGCTGGGATGAATGGTTCCCGGAGCTCGCCCGTATGTACTCCCTGGGCGGTGCCGAAATCCTGGTCTACCCCACTGCCATTGGTTCCGAGCCGGACCACCCGGACTTCGACACCCAACCGCTCTGGCAGCAGGTCATCGTGGGCAACGGCATCGCCAACGGCTTGTTCATGATTGCCCCCAACCGCTACGGCAGCGAGGGCACCCTGGACTTCTACGGTTCATCCTTCATCTCCGATCCGTACGGCCGCATCCTGGTCCAGGCACCCCGCGACGAATCCGCCGTCCTGGTGGCCGATCTCGACCTGGACCAGCGCAAGGATTGGCTCACGCTCTTCCCGTTCCTGGCCACCCGCCGCCCGGAAACGTACGGCCGCCTCACGGAACCCGTGAACCCCAACGCCCCGCTGGGCTCCACAGCCGAGGCCACGCCATACCAGGCTGTGTCCGCATGAGCGCCTGGCGGATGCCGTCCGAGACCGCTCCCCAGGACCGCGTCTGGATGGCCTTCCCCACTGGTGGCTATACCTTGGGTGACACCGCGGAAGAAGCTCACGCTGCGCGGTCCACGTGGGCTGCCGTTGCCAACGCCATCCTTGAGTTCGAGCCGGTCACCATGGTGGTACACCCCGACGACGTCGACACCGCCACGCGTTACCTGGACCCTCGCGTCGAGGTACTGACCGCTGAACTCAACGATGCCTGGATGCGCGACATCGGGCCGTCCTTCGTGCTTGATGCCAACAAGCAGCTGGGTGCCGTGGACTGGATCTTCAACGGTTGGGGTGGCCAGGATTGGGCCACATGGGACAAGGACTCCCTCATCGCAGCGGAGATCAGCGCTCGCGCCGATGCCCACCACATCCCGTCAGGCATCGTCAACGAGGGTGGCGGCATCCAGGTTGATGGCGAAGGCACAGTCCTGGTCACCGAGACCGTACAGCTTGACCAAGGCCGCAACCCGGGCCTGACCAAGGCGGACATCGAAGGGGAACTGGCCCGCACCATCGGCGCCACCCATGTGATCTGGCTGCCCCGCGGCCTCACCCGGGACTCGGAGAAATTCGGCACCCGCGGCCACGTGGACATTGTGGCAGCGATCCCGAGCCCCGGCACGCTGCTGGTCCACTCCCAGCAGAACCCCGAACACCCGGACTACAACGTCTCCCGGGAAATCATCGACTTCCTGCGCACCACCCATGACGCAGCAGGCCGGGACTGGAACATCATCGAAGTTCCCGCCCCGGAAACCCTTACCGACGACGAAGGGTATGTGGACTACAGCTACATCAACCACCTCGTGGTCAACGGAGGGGTCATCGCATGCAGTTTCAATGACCCCATGGACGAGAAAGCACTCCGCATCCTCGCCGACGCCTATCCCGGACGCCGCGTAGTCAGTGTTGACGCGCGGGAACTCTTTGCCCGGGGCGGCGGTATCCACTGCATTACGCAGCAGCAGCCTACGGCCATCTAGAAAGGGCCTTTCATGAGCCAGACAATCCGTAGCACGGCCGACGGCACCAGCCCGGCCGGCAAGTCGCACGAGATCAGCGGCAAGGGACTGAAGACGGGGCAGTTGGGGCTCCTCGCCGTCGTCGTTCTTGGCATTTCAACCATCGCCCCGGCGTATACGCTTACCAGCGCGCTCGGTCCGACCGTCAACGAAGCCGGGCTGCAACTGCCCGTGATCTTCCTTATCGGGTTCATTCCGATGATCCTGGTTTCACTGGCATACCGGGAACTCAACGCAGATTCCCCGGACAGCGGCACCACCTTCACGTGGGTCACCAAAGCATTCGGTCCTTGGGTGGGCTGGATGGGTGGCTGGGGCCTGCTCGCGGCCAACATCATCGTCCTGTCCAACCTGGCAGGCGTCGCAGTGGACTTCTTCTATCTCTTCCTGGCACAGGTTACGGGCTCCCCCGAGCTCGCGGACCTCGCCTCGAACAAAGTGCTGAACGTTGCCACCTGCTTCGTCTTCGTTGCCTTGGCCGTGTGGGTCAGCTATCGCGGCCTGCACACCACCAAGATCGTCCAGTACGGGCTGGTGGGCTTCCAGCTGCTGGTCCTGGGCCTCTTCGTGGCCATGGCGTTCGCCAACTGGTCCACCTCCGAGACCGCCATTCCGTTCAGCTGGGACTGGTTCGACGTCACCAAGATCGAGACCTTCGGCCAGATCGCGGCCGGCATCTCCCTGTCGATCTTCGTCTACTGGGGCTGGGACGTATGCCTCACAGTGAACGAGGAAACCGCCAACGGCAAGAAGACCGCCGGCCTCGCAGGCACCCTGACCGCCGTCATCGTGCTGGGCATCTACCTGCTGGTCACCATCGCCACCATGATGTTCGCAGGCGTCGGAGACACTGGAATCGGCCTGAACAACGAGGAAAACCACGCCAACGTGTTCACGGCCCTCGCGTCACCGGTCATGGGTCCGTTCGCGATCCTCATGTCCCTGGCAGTCCTGTCGAGCTCGGCCGCATCGCTGCAGTCCACGTTCACCTCGCCGTCGCGCAGCCTGCTGGCCATGGCGCACTACGGCGCCCTGCCCGAGCGCTTCAGCCACATGAGCAAGAAGTTCTCGACGCCGGGCTTCGCCACCGTCGCGGCCGGTGTCCTGTCCGCGGGCTTCTACGCCGTGATGCACGTGATCAGCGAGAACGTCCTCAACGACACCATCCTGGCTCTTGGCTTGATGATCTGCTTCTACTACGGGCTCACGGCAATCGCCTGTGTTTGGTATTTCCGGAACAGCGTGTTCTCCAGTGCCCGCAACTTCTTCCTGCGTCTCCTCTGCCCGCTGCTGGGTGGGGTCGGCCTGTTCGTTGTCTTCCTGCAGACCGCGGTGGACAGCTGGGCCCCGGAGTTTGGAAGTGGCTCGGAAATCTTCGGAGTGGGGCTCGTGTTCGTGCTCGGCATCGGAATCCTTGCCCTGGGTGCGGTGTTCATGCTGATCATGTCCCGCGTCCGTCCCGGCTTCTTCCGCGGAGAGACCATCCGCAAGGACACCCCTGCCCTGGTGGTCCCCGAGTAGCTCCTTAGCGCGAAATCGCTGGAAAGCTGCCAGTTCGCCGGAATGATCCGGGCGAACTGGCAGCTTTCGTAGGTTTTGGGAGATTTCCCTCAATTCACCAACGGTGGGCGACGTCCACCACAAGGCGTGAACCGCCGTCGGGCCCGTCCAAAGTGAAGACGCGGAACGGAAGCCGGGCACGGACACCCAAACCGATGCTCGTGGTGCCTTCGAAGCTGCCCGCGTAAACCACCTGCCGGAACGTCTCATACCCGGAAACGTTGGACAACTCAGCCTTGGCAGCCGGAGCGTACGTCAATTGGCCGTTCTGGTTGTATGAAGGCGCTGTCACAACAACCTGCAGGTCAGCATCACCGAGCACCGGGATTGGATAGCCCGTGGCATCCTGAACCACAACCGGGACATACTGCACTGAATAGCCGGCCACCTTGCCGGTCATGTCGATCACCAAGCGGTCGTAACAGGGCTGCTGGCCCGTACGGACGTTGGTAACGTTGGCGGCGCTCATATCGGGGTCGGCCTTGGCCAGCGAGCCCCACATGATCCCGCAATATGGTGATGCCGAGGCTGGCCCCGGTGCCACCAGACCGAGTCCGGCAGCTGCAAGGACTGCTGCCAAACCCGCTCCAAATTTCCTCATTTTTTGTGCCCCCTTCAGGCGAAGTTGATACTTCAACAGTAGGAGCGCCTTGGGTGGTTTGGATGGGTTGTGGCCGCTTCGGCGCACAACCGTTAAAACGACCCCGGGGTGGTCACAGGAGAGTCATGGAAGGGGACATTTAGGCCGATTCAGGGACTCTATTGAGGTTCTTCATGCGTAGGTTCGTAACCGAAGATAACGATACCTGGGCGTTACAAAGAGCCGCGGACACGCAAAAGCCCCATCCGACCATTCTCTGGCCTGACGGGGCTCGAACGTTTTGCGATGCCTAGGGTTAGCCTTCGCAGTCCTTGCAGTACTTAAGGCCGTTCTTTTCCAAGGCAACCTGGGACCGGTGGCGGACCAGGAAGCAGGAAGAACACGTGAATTCGTCAGACTGTTCAGGTACCACCACAACGGTCAGTTCTTCACCGGAAAGATCGGCGCCTGGGAGGTCGATGCCTTCCGCGGTGTCGTTTTCGTCGAGGTCGATGACTGCAGTCTGGGCACCGGTGCCGCGGGACGCCTGAAGAGCCTCAAGCGAGTCCGCGGGAGTCTCTTCTTCTGTCTTGCGGGGCGCGTCGTAATCAGTAGCCATTGGGTTCGCTTTCGTTGCTGCATAGTGCCATTTCAGGCACCTCAGTGAAGCAGTTTAGGGCATAGCATCCGCGTTGGACGAAAAGTGTGCCCAAAACAACATTCAGCAGCTTTCAAGCCAACCTTCAGGGGTTACGGCGGGCCATTCCCGAGTGGGATTGAATGGCCTGCGCACTGGCAACCGTAACCCCGCTAAGCGCCGGCAACCACGTCCAATCGGCGGGCCGCCCGTGACCCGGTGTGCCGTCGGCATCGTTTGCCGGTTCCACACAATCCAGGACGTAGGCGGCCTCAATCCATTGGCCGATCTTCGCGCCTTGTTTAGACAACCAGGATGCTTTCATGCGGCAAAGGTATCCAGCAGTCATGTGGGGCCGGTTTCTGCAGCGTCACGGGCTTGTTAACTTCCCCTTTTCCGCACTTAGTCCCGCAGAGCTTGCTGCACCTAGTCCTGCAGAGCCTGCTGCACGATGTACTCCGCGATCGCCATCGACGACGTAGCTCCCGGCGACGGTGCGTTCCGCACCAAAACCGTGTCCCGGCGTCGTGAAATCACAAAATCATCCACCAGGGAACCGTCAGCGTTCATGGCCTGTGCGCGGACGCCTCGCGTGCCGGGAAGAACAGTGGCACCCTCCAACGACGGAACAAAGCGTACGGCCTCCTTAATGAACTTCTTCTTACTGACCACGGTCTGGAATTCGCGGACAGCCGATGGCACATTCTGGCGGGCAAAATTCCAGAATCCTGGAAACAGGGTGTAATTCAGGACATCGAGCACATCGATGTCCTTCCAGGAATAGGCCTCGCGTCCGAAGGAGATGAATGCGTTGGGGCCCAGCATCATTTCGCCGTCGATCCTTTTGGTCAGGTGCACGCCAAGGAACGGATGCTTGGGGTCCGGCACCGGATAAATCAACCCCCTGACTTTTGCGCGGGCTTCCTTCCCGAGGAGGAAGTATTGTCCAAAGAACGGCACGATGCGCGGCGTTGCAGGCTCTCCAGTCGCTTTCGCCAACCGGTCCGCTTGAAGGCCGGCGCAGGCCACCACAAGATCGTAGTGTTCGCCTCCATCCTTCGTGCGGACCACGACGCCGCTCCCCTGCTGTTCCAGCGACGTGACTTCCTGCCCAAGCCGGATCTGCCCGCCTGCGTCGCGGACGTCGTCGGCGAGCGCCTTGGTGATGGCCGTGTAGTCCACGATTGCCGTTTCCGGCGAGTGCAAAGCAGAAAGCCCGACGGCGTTCGGCTCCACCTCGCGTATTTGGTCGCCGCGCAGCATGCGTGCGCCCGGCACCCCATTGGCCGTTGCCCGCGCGAAGATGTTCTCCAGTCGCTTCGATTCTTCGGGGGTCTGGGCGATCACCACCTTGCCGCAGGCCTCGTACGGGAGATCCTTGGCGGCGCAGAATTCCTGAAGCAGGGCAACTCCCCGGCGGCAGAGCGTTGCCTTCAGCCCGCCGGGCTCGTAGTACAGGCCCGCGTGGACTACGCCGGAGTTGTGGCCGGTCTGGTGCTTGGCGAGCTGGTCTTCCTTCTCGTAAACCGTGACCTGGACGCCGTCGAGTTTGTTGGCCAATTCCCGAGCCACCGCCACACCGATGATCCCGCCGCCAATAACGGCGCATCGTTTGATGTTTTTCCGTTTGGTATCACCGGGCATGGGAACTCCTCGTCGTTGGGGATCGGTCCGCATCACTCCACAGCATTCCATGGAGTGGTTCGCCGGGCACGTAAAAGGGGCGGCACTTCGCGTGCCGCCCCTTTTACGTAGTGCGTGAAATGCTAGACAGCGCTGGGCTGGTCGAAGCGCTGGCCGGCCGGGTTGGACGGCAGGAGCGCGAAAACCAGAACGGCGAGTCCACCGACGAACGGAATGAGGCCGAGCAATGCGAGCCATCCGCTGAAGTTGCCATCGTGCAGACGACGAACCAGCAACGAAATGGACGGAATGAGGACGGCCAGGTAAAACGCAAAGATCAAGATAAGTCCTACAACTGCGCCCGGGCCGGGAACTGCCGTTCCGTTTGCGGAGGTGGTAGAACCTGCTGCCCCAAGAATGCCGGTAAGGATCTGCAGGACGAGGCCGATGACACCCAAAGCGAGGGCCACCCACCAGTATTCGCTGCGGCTCGCGCGGCCGGTGAAGGCGGTGTACTTCTTGAAGAAACGCTTTACAGCGGCGCCAATGGGTGCGCCATAGTAGGGAGCCCACAGCGGCGGTTCGCCGGTCTGTGCGCCATACGGCTGGGTTTGCTGTGGCTGTTGCTGGTAACTCAAGGTGTTCCCCCGGGGTTAGGTGTGAATAATGCA
This sequence comes from Paenarthrobacter sp. 10L412, assembly GCF_056395565.1. NCBI lineage: Bacteria > Bacillati > Actinomycetota > Actinomycetes > Micrococcales > Micrococcaceae > Paenarthrobacter > Paenarthrobacter sp. 10L412. Next base: position 19,730 of record NZ_JBFTJT010000021.1, read on the forward strand.
ATGAGACCAAACTCAGTGAAGAGTCGTTGCTCATCGTAGTGCTCTCCGAGGTATTTATGCAGGTCGATGGACAAAATTAACCGGGATTTAGTCCGTTGACGGATTATGTCGGCCCGATCCCTCTCTCACATACCAACCCTTTTGGGCCAACCTTCTCTCACATACCAACCCTTTCGGGCCATCGTTATCTCACATAACTCCCATTGAGGTTCGACGGCGGCCCTGGCCAAGCGTCGTCGTCGCACCTCAGGCTTGAAGATTTCTGGCCAGTTGGAGTCACCTGCTGAGGATCTCTGTCACCCGCAGGATGTGAGAGAACAACGGGGGTCAGGACGCGAACTGCTTCCTCAGCTCCACCTTGCGGATCTTCCCACTGGCAGTCCGCGGCATTTCCTCAACGAAAACCACGGACTTGGGGATCTTGTAGCGGGCGAGCCGGCCTTCCAGATGTGAGCGCAGCTGTTCCTCGGTCAGGGAAGCACCTTCCAGCAGTGTCACGATGGCGCGGGGAACCTCGCCCCATTTGTGGTCGACAACCCCAATGACGGCAACACTTCCCACCTCCGGGAGTTCCGCGATCGCAGCTTCCACTTCGGCCGGATAGACGTTCTCGCCCCCGGAAATGATCATGTCCTTAATGCGGTCCGAGACGAACAAGAAACCTTCATCGTCCCGGAAGCCCATGTCTCCGGACCGGAACCACACCGAATCAGAGTAACTATCAGCGGTGGCTTCAGGCCTGTTCCAATACTCCCTGATGACGTTTGGGCCGGAAATCTGGATCTCCCCCACTGCGCCGGGAAGAGCGAGCCCACCTATCGGGTCTGCAATCCGTACGTCGGTAAAGAAGTGCGGCAGTCCTGCGGAACCGGCTTTCTCCTTGGACCTCGACGCTGGGAGCATCGTGGCGCCCGGGGCAGTCTCGGTCATGCCGTAGCAACTCGTGAATCCAATGCCCCGCTGCTCATACGCGTCCAACACGCGCTGCGGAACAGCAGACCCTCCGCACGTGAGCTTGTCCAGGGAGCTGAGGTCCGCCGTCGACCATTCCGGATGGTCGCAGAGCATCTGGAATGTGGTGGGCACGCCATTGAGCGTGGTGACCTTGTGCTGCCCGATCAACTTGAGGACGCGGCCGGCATCGAACTTGGTTTCGAGCACCACTGTGGCACCTTTGAGCAGCATCGGCAGCAGGCCCATATCCAGGGAGGCCACGTGGAACAGTGGTGAAATCATCAGAGCGACGTCGTTCCTGTTCAGGTCCATGTCCACCACAGTGTTGAAACAGTTCCACGTGATGTTCCCGTGCGTGAGGAGTGCGCCTTTGGGCTTGCCCGTGGTTCCGGAGGTGTAGAGGATCATCGCCGGGTCGTCCAGGCCCACGGCTACATCAAGCGGGGTCCCGGCTGCCGCTTGAAGTACCTCGTCATAACGTTCGACGCCGGATGGCGGCTTGACAGCGAAACCTTGTGTCCCGCCGTCGGGCATCACTACAAGCCGGTGGGTCACAGCGGTGTCCTCCACCGAGGCAGCGGCTACCGCTTCAAGCGCCTCGGCGCTGATCAGGACGCGTGCACCTGAGTCTTGAAGTTGGAACTGCAGCTCCGGGGCGGCGAGGCGGGTGTTCAGCGGGACGAATATCGCACCGAGCAGCCCGCAAGCGAAGAAGGCCTCAACAAACGATGAATGGTTCTCACCGAGGTAGGCCACCCTGTCCCCCATGACCACACCTCTGTCCTTCAGTGCGTTGGCGAGGTAATCAGTGCGATCAGCGAGCTCCGTGTAACTCAGGATGCGATCCCCGGAAACCAGGGCCGTTTTGGGACCCGACTTGGCACGGCGACGGTGCGGCCAGGATCCAACTCCGTTGTTGTCCATGGTGCGGTACTCCTAACTGACCGAGGTGAGGTCGTTGTTCCTAGATTCCCGCGTTAGCAGGATGAACACAATCGAGACCAGCGACATGACGGAGAGGAAGACCACCACGGGGAGAATGTTCTGGGCGGAATCCTTGTAAAGGCCAGCCACGATGCCCGGGGTGAAACCCGCGCCGATCAAGGTCGCCAACTGATACCCGACGGCCGCGCCGGTGTATCTGTTGGTGGTACCGAACTGCTCGGAGACGAATGCTGCAAGTGGCCCGTACAGGGACGAGTGCAGAATGAGTGCCACCGTAAAAGCCAGGAAGATCAAGGCGATATTGCCGGAGCTGAGCATTCCGAACATGGGGAACAGGTAAAGGATAAACAGTGTCAACCCTGTGACCATGATTGGCCTGCGTCCGAAGCGGTCGGACATTCTGCCGCCGAGGAGCACGAACAGGATGGAGATGGCGGAGGCTCCCGCGAACGCGTATAGAACGCCTTGCTGCGGTGCGCCCTTGGAGACAGCATAAGTGACCGAGAAGGTCGGCAGCACAACTTGGAGGCCGAAGCCGGCGGCACCCGCGAACATGATCATGATGAGGGCCTTGGGGCGACGCAGCACTTCCAACAGCGGAATCTTGCGTTTGGTGCTTTGGGCGCCCTCCTTGGCCACGGCCTCAGCAAAGATGGGGCTCTCAGAGACCCGCAGCCTCACGAACATGCCGACGATCAGCAGCACGAAGGACAACAGGAATGGCACGCGCCAACCCCATGCCAGGAACGCGTCCTGCGGAAGCGCCGAGAAGATACCCATCACCAATGTGCCCAGTACAGCCCCCGTTGGGGCGCCTGCGTTGACGAACGATGCTGCGAAGCCGCGCCGCTTGGGATCGGAGTGTTCCAACGCCATCAGCGCAGCGCCGCCCCATTCACCACCGACGGCGATACCCTGGCACACGCGCAGGACCACCAGGATCACGGCTCCCCATGGACCGATGATGCTGGCGCCAGGAATCAGGCCGATCAGGGTGGAGGCGATGCCCATCATCGCCATGGAGACGATGAGCATTCCCTTGCGGCCGATCAGGTCTCCGAAGTGGCCGAAGATGATGCCGCCCAGGGGCCGGGCAACATAGCCGGCAGCGAAAGTAGCGTAGGCGGCTACGACGCCAACCCACTCATCAGTGCCTGCGAAGAAGACCTTGGGGAAAGCCACCGCGGCGGCCGTTGCGTACAGCAGGAAGTCGTAGAACTCGATGGTGCTGCCCAGATAGCTGGACAAAATGACCGTACGCGCTTCTTTGCGCTTCGCGGCCGTGCTCGCAGTTGCGAGTGCAGTGTGTCCTGACATGGCTGTTCCTTGGGAGAGGAGGGGTGGGTTCTTTGAAAGGGGCTTACTTATAGAAGCGGGCCAGGAATTCGGCCACGACGGCGGGGCGTTCCTGGCCTTCGATTTCGATAGTGGCGTTGACCTTGATTTGGGCCCCGCCCTTAACCTCGGTCACGTCGGCGATCGAGCCCTGCATGCGGACCTTTGATCCGACCTTGACTGGGGAGGTGAAGCGGACCTTGTCCAGGCCGTAGTTCACCTTGGTGGTGACGCCGTCGACGTCGAAAAGCTCACCCCAGAACGGGATGATCAGGGACAGTGTGAGGAATCCGTGGGCGATTGGGGCACCGAACGGGCCATTCTTGGCGCGCTCGGGATCGGTGTGGATCCACTGCTGATCGTCCGTGGCGTCAGCAAAGAGATTGATCTGTTGCTGGGTGATTTCCCGGTAATCGGTAGTGCCGAGGTCCTTGCCGGACATGGTGAGCAGCGTGTCGAAATCGACGACGAGATTGGGCATCGTTGCCTCCTTGTTGGGGTGTTGCTTAGTTGGGGTGTCTCTTACTGGGTAAAAGCGCTGACGCCCGTGAGGGCGCGGCCAATGATGAGCGCGTTGATGTCGTGGGTTCCCTCGTAGGAATAGACGGCTTCAGCGTCGGCGTGGAAACGCGCGACGTCGGTTTCGAGCGTGATGCCGTTGCCCCCGACCACTTCGCGGGCCAGTGCGACGGTCTCGCGCATGAACAAACTGGTCTGCATCTTGGCTAGTGCTGAATCCTGGTCCCGGTAAATCCCACGGGCCTGTTGTTCGTTGAGCCGGACCACCAGCGAGAGCGAAGCCGTGATGTTTCCGAGCATGCGGGCCAACTTCTCCTGCACCAATTGGAACGACCCCAGTGTGCGCCCGAACTGTTGACGTTCGTTGACGTAGGCCAACGCTGCTTCGAACGCTCCGGCTTGGATGCCGGTGGCGATCCACGCAACATCCGAACGCATAGCCCGGAGCATTTCGGCGACGTCCTTGAAGGAGTTCACGTTCTGCAGGCGCATGGCCTCAGGAACCCGCACCCGCTCAAGGCTGATGTGCGCGTTCTGCATCATTCTCAGCGACGTCTTGCCATGGATTTTCTCCACGGTGACGCCTGGCGCGGTCCGCTCCACGAGGAACGATTTGACCTGTCCATCGCCAATGTCGCGGGCGAACACGCACAGCACGTCAGCTGTGGAGGCGCCCCCGATCCAACGTTTGGCGCCGTCCAAAACCCAGCCTCCGCCGTCGGCGTCTGCTGCGAAACGGGCTGTGGTGGACAGCCCGCCGGCGATGTCGGAACCGTGGTCCGGTTCGGTCAGGGAGAAGACGCCTATGAGCGAGAAGTCGATGACCTTAGGTAGCCATTCGCGCTGCTGCTCCTCAGAGGCACCTATCTGGATTGCGGTCCGGAAGAGTCCGGCCTGTGCCGTGTACCAAGTGGCCAACGACGCGTCCGTGCGGGCAAGCTCGAAGATCCGGAACCCGTGATAGATCCCACGGGCAGGCGACTCAAAGGGTTCCATGAGGTCCAGGTCGATCAGGGGCTGTGCCATCTGCTCGGGGAACTCGCCACGTTCCCAATACGCGGCCAGGAGCGGCTTGGCCTCGATGTCCAGGAAGTCCCGCAAGCGGGATAGCACCTGACGTTCCTGAACGGACAAGAGTGACTCGGCGTCATACCAGTCCGCCACTGAATAGAGCCGCTGTTCCACAGCGATTGCCGTCATCTCAACCACCCAGCCCGAGCAGCCGGACAGCGTTGTCCTTCAGGACCTTCGGCCGGACCTCGTCCTTCAGTGGCAGATCAGCGAATGCTCCGAGCCACTTTTGCGGGGTGATCAGCGGGAAGTCCGTTCCGAACAGAATCTTGTCCTGCAGCATGGAATTGGAGAGGCGGACCAGTGATTCCGGGAAGTACTTGGGCGACCACCCGGACAGGTCGATGAACACGTTGGACTTGTGTGTGGCAATGGAGTTGGCCTCGTCCTGCCATGGCACCGACGGGTGGGCCATGATGATCTGCAAGCCAGGGAAGTCCGCGGCCACGGCGTCGAGCAGCAGCGGGTTGGAATAGGCCAACTTGATCCCATACCCGCCAGGAAGCCCCGCGCCCATGCCGTTCTGGCCTGTGTGGAAGATGGCGGGCAGCCCAAGTTCCTGAAGCGTTTCCCAGAGAGGGTAGAACCGTTCATTGGACGGGTCGAATCCCTGCAGGGACGGGTGGAACTTGAAGCCCCTGGCACCGAGCTCAATAGCCTGGCGCTTGGCACCGGCGATCGCGTCCTCGCCCGTGCGCGGGTCAACACTGCCGAAAGGAATCAGCACATCGTTGTTCCGCGCCGCCCCGGCGATCAGTTCGGGGATGCTGTTGGGTTCATGCTTGAGTTGGGTCCGCGCGTCGACCGTAAACACGACGGCGGCCATGTTCAAGTCCCGGTATATCTGCGCGATGCGGTCAAGCGACGGCATCCGGTCCTCAGCTTTGAAGTACTTCGCCGACGCCTCCGTAAGCGCGTCCGGAAGGGATCCGTGCCCGCAGCTGTCCACCTCCACGTGGACATGCATGTCGATCGCATCCAGTGCGGATGCGTCGATGCCAAGTTCGTAACGGTCGGCCATGGTCAGCGGGCCTAAGCAGTAATGGCCGCAGCTACGGGCTGGAGTTCTTGGGGTAACGGTAGGAATTCCTCGCCGTAGCTCTGCAGGGCCTCCGCTCCGAAGAGGGACCCTGCGTTGTCGCGGAGGGCTTCGTAGCTCCAACCGCCGTCGCGGTATTCAGTGGTTGCGGCCGTCGGGTGCGTCCAGACCTGCAGCCGGTCACCGCCGGCGCCAATTACCTGCCCGGTAATATGGGCAGCCGAGTCCGAGGCGAGGAACGCAATTAGCCCAGCGACGTCGTCGGCCGTGCCGAATCCGAGGTCGTGACGGAAGAAGGACGGCATGGCCTCGCCGCGTTCCTCAGCCTCCACGGCCTTCTGGAAGTAAGGAACGGTCTTGGTCATGGCAGTGGCCGCCACAGGGATCACAGTGTTCACCGTTACTCCGGCCTTCTTCATTTCCATCGCCCACGTTCGGACCATGCCAACGATTCCGGCCTTGGCTGCGGCGTAGTTGGTCTGGCCGAAGTTGCCGCGCTGGCCGGTCGGTGAACCGATGGTGATGACGCGGCCGGCGACGTTGTTGTCCTTGAAGTATGCGAACGCCTCGCGGACACATGTGAAGGTGCCCTTCAGGTGGACGTTGATGACCAGGTCGAAGTCCTCATCGGTCATCTTCAACAGGCTCTTGTCCCGCAGGATACCGGCGTTGGTGACCAGGATATCCAGTCGCCCGAACGCCTCAACAGCGCCTGCTACCAGCGCCTTGGCAGCGTCCGTGGTACCCACCGGAACCACGACGGCGGTTGCCCGTCCGCCGTCGGCCTCAATCAACGCGACTGCTTCTGCAGCGGTCCCAGGGTTCACGTCATTGACCACGACGGCGGCGCCTTGGCGGGCGAGCTCCCTCGCGTAAGCGAGTCCAAGACCCTGTCCGCTCCCAGTGACGATTGCAACCTTGCCGTTCAAGCTCATGGCGTGCTCCTTCGCATGCAGTAACCGGCCGGAGCCGGTGGGGCCGATCCCACTGCCCCGTGAGATCCTTGTCATGATCAATGAGATTACGGATCATTGAAAAAGTCAATGATTGTTTTTGTTTACTATTGGAGTTGTCATGGGCACGCAAAGCACCAACGTCGAAACCCCGCGCCTCGCGGCCGCGAAAATTGGGAACGACGTAGGCCTGCTGCTCGCCAAGCTCCACGCCACAGGGTCAGTCCTGAATAACCGCGCCCTGAGCGACTTTGGACTGCGGGAAAGGTCCTTTTCAGTACTGACGCTCGCCTGCAGTGGACTGGAACCGACCCAGCGCGAACTCGCCGATTTCCTCAGCCTGGACCCCAGCCAGGTTGTGAGCCTCGTGGACGACCTGGAGCACCGGGGCCTGGTAGAGCGAGCGCAGGGAAAGCAAGACAGGCGCGCCAAGATCATCGTCTCCACAGTCGAGGGCCGCCGAATCCACACGAAGGCCCGCGCTGCCCTGGAGGTGTGCGAACAAACCCAGCTCGCGGCATTAAGTGAAGAGGAGAACGCCCAACTCAGGGCGCTATTGAAGAAGGCTCTGTGGGGGTAATCACGGCTCCGGTCCGGTTGCGGTCCCGGCGCCGCGTTGGTGATTTTCCGGCCCTTGCCGTGAATTGGATGAGCAACATGGCCGCCAGGGTCAGGACCGCACACACGGCGAAGGTTCCTTGGTAACCGAAGGTTGTCATTGATCCGAAAGCAATGATCGGACCTGAAGCTACGGCGCCAATGCGCCGGGTATTGGTGAAGAGACCGGCTGCCAGGCCTGGACGCGGGATGATCTGCTGGAACAGGGTCAGGCCTATGCCCGCCACGACACCGAAGAACCAGGCATGCAGGATCTGAAGGAGCAGCAGTGTGATGGGATCAGCCACGAAGGTCATTCCTGCGTAGTACAAGATTCCGGCTATACAGCCCGATGTTATGAGCACCGTTCCGGACAGGTTACGGCTGAGCCGCCCGATCACCAGGAGGGCAGGTATCTCGAGCGCTGCGGCGACGCCCAGGGCAATACCCGCCCAAATCAGCTCCCCGCCCATTCTCTGGCCTACGAAGAGTGCCATGATGGTCACGGCGCTGCTGTCAGTTGCCTGAAGCAGCGTAAAACCTATGACCACACCAGTAACGGCCCATTTGGATGTCAGCGGGCTGTCAGTTTGATGGTCGCCAGACACGAAGTCTGCTTTGTCGGCGGTGGTTTCCCTGCGAAGAGCGGCACCGGTCGCCACGAGATTCAGGAGGGCAACGGCTGCGAGAGCGGGCAAAATCGCCCGGCTACCAAGCGCCCCCACCATCAGCGCGGCCAGCGGTGGCCCGGCAACCCATGAGAAAGAGACGATCGCACGCATATTGACCACGTCTGATGAGCCCGCCCCCGAATGCTTAAGATGGGCAAAAAACAGGGACATGCCAACCCCTGATGGTCCGCCCAAAGCTATCAGGGCAATCACGGCTACTGGCAATGTTGTGGTGAAGGCCAGTACGCAGGGAAGTGCCAGGGCCAAGAACCCGCAGAGCAGCATCGGCCGCAAGTAGTCGCGCTTCCTGTCCGCATATGCCGGGATGAGCAGGGAGGCCAGAAAGCCGCCAGCGTTGTACACGGCGAGCACCCAGCCCACATCGGCCGGCGACGCGTGGAAAAGATCCACCAGCATCAGGGCAAGGGCAGGAGTGAGGAAGGCAAACTGCAGGCCCCACAGCAACGCCATGGAAGACGGGAGTAACTGGCGCACTGCTGGTCCTCTCGAAGGGAAATCCGATCTCCACCAGACAACCAGTCCCTTCCTTAACGTGGGAGGGCTTGGTGTGCGGGGTACCCGCAGTACCTGCCAGGACCGATTGGGCATCCGTCAGACAACTGGACATTTGCACCGCCTCCCTGCGGGGCGATATGCAACCGTCCATATCGCGGCGTTCAGGCATATGTCAGGATCAAAGTTCACATCCTGATACCCCGGAATGGACCATGAACCTCCCACTTTTCCACGACCCCCTTCAGGGCCGCGTCACCGTCGACGCAACCGTGCGTGACCCAAGGATTGGACGCGATGGCGCGTTCCGCCGCGACGCCCGGACACGCATTTCTCCCCGGACCACCCGACCCTCCACGCACGCAGCCAAGTCAACCGGGAACGCCAGGCAGCGCGAGGTAGCCAAGGTTGCCGAAGATCTCCAGGCGTTGATCGCCAGGGCTGGGATCAAGTCCTGAAAAGGCACTAACTGGCGGCGTCGGCCGGGATTAGATCCTGCCCGAATGGGTATGTAGTGCTTGGTGAACGACCCAACGCGTGACATGACCCGGCAAACGCGCTCACGAGGACTACCATCCACAGCATGAGTATCCGCATCGGTACCTCGGGCTGGAGCTACGACCACTGGGAAAATGTCCTCTACCCACCGGGCCTGCCCACAGCCAAGCGTCTGGCGCACTACGTGGCGCGGTTCGACACGGTGGAGCTCAACGCGAGTTTCTACCGCTGGCCGCGGGACACCGCATTCAAAAGCTGGCACGATCGTTTGCCTGCTGGATTTGCGATGTCGGTCAAGGCACCCCGCGGTCTCACGCATGGCAAAAAGCTGTACAGCCCTGAAGTGTGGGTGGAACGCATTACCCGCTGCTGGCACGAGCTGGGCGACAAAAGAGCTGTGCTGCTTGCCCAGCTTCCTCCAGATTTTGCCCGCGATGATGCCCGCCTGGATTACTTCCTGGCAGCCCTGCCCCACTGGATTCGCGTGGCGGTGGAATTCCGGCACGATAGCTGGGACCACCCTGACGTATACGCGTTGCTTGAACGCCACGAGGCAGCCTACTGCATCATGAGCGGCGCCAACCTGCCATGCATCCTCCGGGTCACCGCACCGTTCGTTTACGTCCGGCTGCACGGACCGGATCCCGAGCACCTCTACGGCGGCTCGTATTCGGAGGAGGATCTTCGCTGGTGGGCGGATCGGATTCGTGAGTGGAACAGCACGGGCAAGGACGTGTACGCCTATTTCAACAACGACGGCGGTGGTAACGCCGTGCGCAATGCCGACACTTTGCGGTGGCTGCTTGGGAACGGCTGACTCGCTAAGGGCGAGCCAGCCGGCGGATCTTAGCTCAGGCGACCTCGCACGATCTCGCTGACGGTCTTGCCATCGAAGCGTCCTGCAACCTTGGCAGTGACCGGCTTCATCACGGCGCCGATTGAACGCATTGAGAGTTCCTGTCCCTCGGCTTTCAGAGCGGCGATGGCTTCGTCGACGATGCCTTCCACTTCTTCGCGGCTTAGTGGCTTGGGGAGGTACGCCTCGATGATCTCAGCCTCCGCAACTTCGGCGGCCGCCCTGTCTGCTTCCCCGGCTTCGGTGTAGATGCGTGCGGTATCCCGGCGCTTGGCAGCTTCCTTTTGGAGCAGGGACGTAACCTGCGCATCGTCCAAGTCGATGGGCGTTTTGCCCGATTTCTCGCGAGTGGTGATCTCACCCAGGACGTTCCGCACGGTGGTGAGCGCTGTCTTGTTGCCCGCCTTCATGTGGCCGACGACGTCTGCTTTGAGGCGATCTTTCAGTGACATTGTGCTCCTTGATCGGGGTTCCTACTTGCCATCGTAGTCAGTCCCCAAAGTCGACGCGGACCGGAACCAAGGTCCGGAAAATTTTCCTTGCGGAGCATTTAGTAAGCATGCTTAGCTTATTGTGCCGCTGGAATTCCTTGTAGGAACCGGTTGGCTCACCGATCGCACCGAGGAGCCTTAGCGCTACATGGGAGGGACAACCATGCATCTAAACGAACGGGAGCGCAGGGTGCTGCAGCAACTCGAACGGGAACTTTTCATCCAGGATCCTGACTTGGCCCGTCAACTGGAAACAGGAATCCCCGCGCGTCGCCCCTATGCACCGCAGCCCCGCCACGTTCTTGCTGTAGCAGTTGGAGTGCTGCTGATGCTGTTGGCCATACCAATCAGTCCGTCCCCCTTGGGATACTGTGGCTTCCTTCTGATGGCCTGGGGATTCGTGGCACATCGCGTTCAGAAGGCCCGTTCCACCTCCGGCTGAGCCTATTCCTTTTCCAATCCCGTATCGGGTGGTGGGGCGGGACGTACTTCGGGAAGCGTCAGCCCGGAGAGCTCCTTCTCGGTTGGGCCACTGACCACCACTTGCGCGGGGCTGTGCAGGAGGTATCCGTTGAGCCAGGAAAACAATGCACGGACTTTCTGCTGGACCCCGGACAACAGGGCCAAATGGACCAAGAGCCAGGACAAGAAAGCGAAAAGGCCCTGCAACTGGATTCGCTTGCGGCCCAGTTCTGCTACGGCAGCACCGCGGCCCACCATAGCCATATAGCCCTTATCAACGTATCGGAAGGGAGTACGGCTTCCGCCAGTAAGGTCTGCAAGGATGTTGGCCGCCGCCCACTTTCCCGCTTGTTGGGCTACGGAGCCGAGCTGGGGCAACTTCGCGCCAGTGGAATCGGTGATGTTCCCTGCATCACCGATGACGTACACACCATCCACATCCGGGGCGGTCAGGTCTGGACGGACATCGACACGCCCACCTTTTCCCTGTGCCAGCCCCGACGTGCTGATGAGGTCTCCCGCTTTCAGACCGCCTGCCCAGACAACGATCTGCGCGGGGACGAAGGTCCCATCAGCCAACGCCACACCATCGGTTCGCACCTCGGTAACGCCCACTCCCATATGCAGCTGGACGCCTACCTTCCCAAGGCGTTCGGTGGCATACCGCTGGGACTTCGTGGAAAACATGTTCAACACGCTCGGAACCATGTCCACCAGATGCACGCGGCAGCGGGCAGCGAGCTCGGGAGAGAAGTATTTGCGCACCATATATTTGACGTTTTCAGCCATAGCTCCGGCCGTTTCCACGCCGGTGGGACCTCCTCCGACCACTACGACATCCACAAAACCCTCAGAGCTTCTGTCGGCCTGATCAAGCAGTCGCGTAATGGCGGTGCCCAGCCTGGTGGCGTCCGTAACGGAGTACAGCGGGAAAGCATGTTGCCCGGCACCTGGGGTGTTGAAGAAGTTGGGAACGGCACCTACCGCAATGACCAGGATCTCCGCCCGCAAAGTCACACCATCGGCGGTAGTGACTGACCGTTGCGCAGCATCAAGAGAGGCAATACTCGCCGTCAGGACTTTGACGGTCTTATAGCGGCGGAAAACGGAGCGCAGCGGGCGCGTAATGGCTGAAACCCCGATCTGGGAGGTAGCCAGTTGGTAAAGGAGCGGTTGGAACTGGTGGTAGTTGTTCGAGTCGATCAACAGGACGCGTACGCCCTTCCGGCCTAGTTTTTTGGCTGCCGCAACGCCTGCAAATCCGGCACCCACCACGATGACTTGGTATGTGTCCTCCATGCGAGCAACTTACTTCACCATGGGTCCGGGCAACAGTGCTTGCCGGTCTTCGCCTGCCGATAATATTCGACGCCGGGTGGACGGCCAACGCTGGGATGGCAGCTCGCCGTCGTGCGTTTATTCTCTAGTCCCGTGGGTACGCAGTGGGTAGTGTTTTGCATTCGGCAAGGGCGCGCGAAGGAGTTGGTTTTCTTGAACGACGACGGCCTGACAGAGGCGGTGCAGGAGGCCGGGGCTGTTGAGTTGCTGCTGGTCCGGCATGGAGAAAGCGAAGGCAACGTGGCCGCGACGGAAGCTCGCCTGGCGCGGGCTGAGGTCATTGACGTCCCCGCCAGGGACCCGGACGTGAACCTCTCGGATACTGGCGAGGATCAGGCCAAGGCACTGGGAACGGCGCTGTCTCGGATTGCCGAGGAGCTCCGTCCGGACACGGTGGTTTCCTCCCCTTATGCACGCGCCCTTCAGACGGCGGAAATTGCCGTTCAAGCAGCTGGCTGGCCCCTGAAAGTCCACACGGACGAACGCCTGCGGGACCGGGAATTGGGCATTTTGGACCGGCTCACCCGCATAGGTGTGGAGACGCGTTACCCCGACGAGGCAGAACGTCGCCTATGGCTGGGCAAGCTGTACTACCGGCCACCGGGAGGTGAATCCTGGGCTGACGTCGCGCTTCGCCTGCGATCCGTCCTGGATGAGCTGAACAGTTTGGGACGGGGACACCGCGTGATGCTCGTTTGCCATGATGCGGTGATCCTGCTGGTCCGATACGTCCTGGAGGGGATGTCCGAACGCGAGATCCTGGACCTCGCCGCCAGCACAACGGTTCTGAACGCGTCGATAACCCGGTATGTGCGCCCGTCTGGTGCTGGACCGTGGACGCTTGAAAGCTTCAATGCGGCCGACCATCTCACGGAGCAGGGCGTCACGGTTACCGAGCATGCTGGAGATGCCAGTGTCCACCCGCAGTGATTCCAACGGCGTGAGCGGCCCTACACAGGTGACGCCATCGCTTCTGCGCGACTGGCCGCTGCCTGCTCCTGGCGAAGATAAATACTCACGCGGCGCTGTGCTGGTCATCGGCGGGGCGCGGACCACTCCGGGCGCCACCGTCCTGGCTGGCATCGCTGCCCTACGCGCCGGGGCGGGAAAGATTACCTTGGCTGTCGCCGAATCCGTGGCCGTGCAGGTGGGAGTAGCGTTCCCGGAGTGCGGGGCGGTGGGCTTGCCGGAGACAGCCGATGGGTCCGTTACCGGTGAGGGGCTGGACCTCATCTCAAGGTACATGGAACGGGCAGACGCCGTGTTGGTCGGGCCTGGCCTGGATGATTCGGATCTGGCAGGGGAATTGCTCACCAGGTTGTTGGAGCGGGAGGAACTCCGAGGCGGGCAGGAAGGCCCTGCCGTTGTCCTCGACGCCTATGCCCTCGGGGGGCTGGTGAAGCTTAAGGAGAGGCTGGAACCTTGGCGAGGCCGGCTAATTCTTACCCCTAACCCGACTGAGGCGGGAATCCTGCTGGGACGGGACGTAAACTACCTGGAAACTGACATTGCCGCCGTCGCCGAACGGTACGGCGCGGTGGTGAGCTGCCAGGGCGTGATCGCACGTCCACCTGGAGAAGGCCGTGGGGACCCGGAACTGTGGAAGATCACCACCGGGTACGGAGGCTTGGGTACCTCAGGCAGTGGAGATGTACTGGCGGGTGCCATTGCCGGTCTCCGGGCGCGTGGAACCAGCGGCTCACAGGCTGCCTGCTGGGGAACCCACCTCCACGCCGCCGCGGCCGACCGCTTGGCCAGCAAGCTGGGCCCGCTCGGGTTCCTTGCGCGCGAACTCGCCGACGAATTGCCCGCCCTGATGCTGGAGCTGAACACCTGAGACGCTGAGCCTCGTAGCGCTTAAGCGGGCTTCAGGAGTTCATGCTCCATAACCGCGCTGCGGGAGAGCATCTTGTACCCCTCCTGCTCGAACAAGACGGTGATGACGTCGTCCTCATGCCTCATCACCAGACCCGGGCCCCATTCCTTGTGAATCACAGCGGACTGCAGTGGGAAGGGGTCGCTTTGGCCAGCACGCTGTTCATCTGAGCCACGATCTTCATCTGTGCTGTGGAAACCATTGCTGGCTTTGGAAGCATCGGCGCACGCATCACAATTGCCGCACGGCTCCGAAAGTTCCTCACCGAAATAGCCGAGCAGGAACCGCCGACGGCAGCTGTCCGTCTCCGCATATGCGCGCATCATGGTGAGCCGGGACTGGTCAACGCGCTGCCGGGCTTCGGCCAGTTCGACTGCCCGGGCCACCAGGGCCGACAGTTTGGCTTTGGATGCCAGACGAATGCCGCGCTTGCCAGTGGTGACAGCGCCCGCTTCCTCCAACTGGTTGACTAGCCCGGTGAGGCGACGGACAGGGAATCCAGTCAACTCCGCGAGAGCGCCCTTGGGGGCAGGAGCGCCTGCGGCTTTCAGGATCCTCAGGACTGCCAGGAGCGATTCCGGGTCCGGTGAGTGCGTGCCGAAGAACTTCCGCAGGCCAAGATCCTCTTCGCGGTAATGCAGTGTGGCCGTGGCCGGTTTCCCGTCACGTCCGGAACGGCCGATTTCCTGGTAATAGGCATCCAGGGACTCCGGAATGTCAGCATGCACTACGAACCGGACGTTGGACTTGTTGATACCCATGCCGAAAGCAGTTGTAGCAACTACGACGTCCAGCTGGTCGTCCAGAAACTGCTCATGGATGCGCTCCCGGTCAGCATCAGATCGACCCGCGTGGTAGGCCTCGGCGCGGAGTCCTTCATTTGCCAGTTTGGCGGCGTACTTTTCGGTGTCCTTTCGGGTGGCGGCGTACAGGAGACCCCGTTCTCCTCCCTTGGCCAGTGCGGCAACCTGCTCCAGGACGGCTTTTCGCTTGCCTTTGTCTTCTTGGTGGCGGACCACGTCAAGGCTGATGTTGGGCCGGTCAAAGCCACGGACCAGGATCAGCGGATCCTTCATGCCCAGCCGTTCAAGAATTTCGTCGCGCACCGGCGGCGAGGCTGTAGCGGTAAGGGCTGCCACTGGAGGCTTTCCCAATCGTTCGCGGACATTTCCCAGATCCAGGTAGTCGGGGCGGAAATCGTGGCCCCAGGAGGAGACGCAGTGTGCCTCGTCCACCACGAACATCGTGATGTCCAGTTTGGCGATACGGTCTACAGTCTCCTGTTTGGCCAACTGTTCCGGGGCAAGAAACAGAAAAGTGGCCTTGCCGGACTCGGCTGCCTCCCAGGCCTCCTCCACTTCCGAGTCGCTGCGGGAGGAGTTAATGGCGACGGCAACGCCGTCACCCAACTGCCCGTTCAGCCCATCCAGCTGGTCCTCCTGCAAAGCAATCAAGGGAGAAACCACGACGGCGGGGCGCCCGGTTTGGTTGTAGAGGTACCTCGCTGCCACTTGGTATGTGGCTGATTTGCCGTACCCAGTGGGCATGACCGCCAAGACGTCGCGGCCGCCTGCGAGCGCGTTCATGGCCGCGAGTTGGCCGTCGCGCAGCTTAGGGAGGGAAAAGGAAGACGCCGCCAAGGCGCCCAGGTCTGGATCATCGGACATTGGAAAACGGCTCCGCACAGTGGGTGTTGCGGCCGCTTGCTTCAGCCGAGGTAACCAGACTAACGCGGGCCGGGACCCGGCGTCGTTCGCTTCTTCCTGGTTGTGGATAACTCTGGCCGCCTACCGAAAGTCCGGCGTCATGGCGTCATCGCAACGGTGGCGGTAGCTTTGGATTACTTTTCCTTCGAAGCGGCCGAGGTACAAGCGGCCCAGGTACCGGAGGTACCGCTGATGCAGGGCTTGTCTACATCCTTGGTTCTGATCGCTCTACTGGCTGTGGTGGCTCCCCTTGCGGTCCGCTTCCTTGACCGGGCGGTCAAGGTGCCGCTGGTGGTGTTCGAGATCGTCCTCGGAATCCTGCTGGGCCCGAGCCTGCTGGGATGGATCGAATCTACCCAGTTCACGGATACGCTGGCCGATTTCGGGCTGGCGATGCTGTTTTTCGTGGCGGGCAACGAGATTGATTTCGCCGATATCCGAGGCCGTCCCGCCCTCCGTGCCTCAGCCGGTTGGGTTATCTCGCTAGCCGCGGGCGTTGGCGCAGGCTTTCTCCTTGCCCCCACGCCAGAGGCCGCCGTCATCATCGGGGTGGCGCTGTGCTCTACCGCGTTGGGAGCATTGCTGCCCATTCTTCGCGATTCCGGCGAATCAAAATCCCCGCTCGGTATCGCTGTCACGGCATTGGGTGCAGCTGGCGAGTTTGGTCCCCTGATTGCAATCTCGCTGTTTTTCAGCGGCAGGCAACTGGGACCGGCCACGGCGGTGCTTCTCGGATTTGTCCTCCTGACCGCCATTGCCATTTTCCTGGCCTCCAAGGCGAGGCACACGCTCTTCCACTCGCAGGTCACCAGGACCCTGCACACCAGCGGCCAGTTCGCTGTCCGCTCCATCATGTTCATCCTCACAGTGCTCGTGGTGCTGAGCATGGTCCTGGGACTGGACATGTTGCTGGGGGCATTCGCCGCAGGCGTCCTCTGGAAGGTGGCCATTGCGCGCGCGCCCGAACGGGACCGGAAGGTGATCGAGACCAAACTCGACGCCGTCGCGTTCGGTTTCCTGGTGCCCATCTTCTTCATCGATACCGGCATAGATTTCGATCTCGGCGCACTCACGTCCAGCCCGACAGCCCTGGGAATGGTCCCGCTGTTCGTGCTCCTCCTGCTGATTATCCGGGGCCTGCCGTCGATGCTTGCTGCCCCGCCGAAGTCCACTTTCGCTGAGAAACGGTCCATCATACTTTTCGGGGCAACGGGTTTGCCGATTATCGTTGCCGTCACAGCCATCGGCAGGGATCAGGGCTTCATCTCAAGCGGGATCTCGTCAGCACTGGTTGGGGCCGGCATGCTCTCGGTGCTCCTGTTCCCGCTGCTGGCGCTTCGACAGGGTCAGCGTGAACGTCAACGCAGGACCCAGCAAGTGCGGTGACCGGTTCGCATGACTGACTGGAATGCGGCAGCGAGGTCAGTTCCTCATGTGCAACCCAATTGAAGGACAGAAACGTCGCTACGAGCACTCATTGCAACGTCTCTGTCCGCCTGGCTGGGTTCCCGGAAACAAGAAACCCCTCCGTCCATTCGCTGGCGTGCCCAGCGAGCTGACTCGTCACGATGCGATAGGGATCACCTCAAAGATCGCGAGCACAATCGCATTGTCCTTCGACTTTGAACCGCTGACCTGACCGCCGACCCTGGCTTCAAATTACCCCTTCAGGATTTTCATAAAAGTCTGTGTGCTGTCTTTGTCTTTCCACGCCGCCTTAATGTGGGCCGTCAAACGGGCTACGTCCCTATCAACCGTGCTCGGCCACAGATTTGGGCTGTAGTCTTCAACACGCAGCATATGGTCAACATCGAAAATTGGGCCTGTGCCCTTAGCCCGGACAAGAGCGACAGGCTTATCAGCGCTCATGCGCATACCCAGCTCAAACAAGACATTTGGATTGTGCTCAGTCAAGTCGGCTAGTACCAAGTCGGCCTCCAAGAGTTCTGTAACGATTGTCGACTGGATAATGTCAGATCCTTGCCGCTTCGCAGTTCGCGCCTCGAAGCCAGCGGCCTTGATAGCCGGCTCAAATACCGATTTCAGCACTTCGTCGAAAAAGCCAATGGGACGGTTCTCATCTCGTTCACTGAAAGGCATTGCAATGAAACAGACAGGAGCCCCAGGCTTCGGCTTCGCACCCACGGTTTCTACAACTGGCGGAATAGAGACGGCGGCCTTTATAGGATTTGAGTCGGTGAAATCAGTCCCAATGCCGGCAAAACGGCAGTTCTTGTCGAAGAGATCAACGAACTCTTCGACAATCGACTCATCAAGTCCGAACGAAGTCTTGAGCGTGTTAGTTCGAAATGGCTCTTCTGGAAGCTTGCTTCCTTGGTAGTGCTCGACAACGCGTCTATATATGTCAACGTTGAAAAAAGCCTTCTGAAGCGCGGCATGGTGCTCATCCGCACTTCGCGGATAGACGGCCTCTCGGCCTAGGCTGGTTAGAGTCACCTCCGCGGAATCCTGAACACCGATGGTCAGGCCGAAGTCTCGGGAAGACGCTAACAAATACCTGAAATTACTGGAAGTTCGACTGATTTCAAGCGCAGTAGCCACCTCGGCCGGTGGCCACGCATTTCCACCGTTGTGTTCTTTGATGGCCGTGGCCACCCGCAGGGCTTGCTCCAGTGCGCGACGGGGGTAAGGTCTCTGAACGCTAGAGTTGCGGTTTTGCCTGCTCCGTGTCGTGGCGGCTGTCTCCTCTTCAATCCCTAACTCCTCCGCGCTGCCTGGAGTATCTGAAGATCCATCGTGCTCTGTCACGCTAATTTTCCCCCTAATCTCAAGGCCCCCATTAGCCTTCCCGCATCATACTAGTGGGGCAAAACGATACGGAGGGGTTTTGGAGGGGATACCCTATTTGGGTAAAAGAGAGCCGCGCCGGAACGGTGCCGCAGGAGGAAGTCCCTTAGGACCGGGGCATTTAAGAGTGGAGCCCCCTGTCGGATTCGAACCGACGACCCCCGCTTTACAAGAGCGGTGCTCTGGCCAACTGAGCTAAGGAGGCATGCGCCGAAAACGACGCTAGATAAGGTTAGCCCAGACCCTCCCCCTCACGGAAATCACGAAGGCGGCGAGCCACCCCGGGTTGAACGCAAGGCACAAACCCGAGGTGACCAGCCGCCGTCGTAAATTCCTGAAACCTAGCCCTTGGCGTCAACCGCGGTCTGGATCTCAGCGTTCAGGTCGGTGGATCCGTCCCACTGCTTGCCGTCGATGAAAACGGTGGGGGTGCCCGTGACGCCGATGGCCGCGGCTTCCTGCGTAGCGACCTTCACATACGGCCGGTACTGCTTGCTGTCCACACAGGAGTCGATGTTCGCTGCCCCTACTTCCTTGGCCATGGCCTTGAGGTCGTTGTCCGAGATACCGGCGCTGCCTTCGGCAGGCTGGCGTTCGAAGAGGAGGTTGAAGAAGTCGGCGTACTTCTCAGGCGAAGAGTTCACCACGCACGCTGCAGCATTTGCTGCGCGTGAAGAGTAGTTGGTGGTGGACTGCTGGTCCAGGAAGCCAAGGGGACGGTACTCGAGGGAAATCTTGCCTTCGTTGCGGAGATTCGTGAGCGACTCCCCGTAGGTTGTCTCAAACCGCTTGCAGACGGGGCAGATGAAGTCGATGTAAGCGATCACCTTGACGGGCTTGCCGGCCTCAGGCTCACCACCGGGGACGGTGACGGTTGCGGGTTTGGTTGCCGGAGCCGAAGGGACGTCGGCTACGTTCACGGATGAGGCATCGGACTTCACGACGTCGGAGTTGGCCAGCAATGTTACGCCGCCGTGCACGTTGCCGTTCGCGGGAGTGGGGCCCTGATCGGCGATGGGTGCGCTTTGCTGAATGCTGGTGGTCACGACCAACGCGATAACGGCAAGGATTGCCACGACGGCCACCACGATGCCCCAACCGATCAGGAGTTTGTTGCGCTTTTCCTTTTTCAGCTGCGCTTCGCGGATTTCGCGCGCTTTCTCCCGTGCCTGGGCGGTGCGTTCAGCCTTGGAGAGGCGGGGTTCGTTTGCGGGGCTCATCAGTTCCTCGGATTACTCGACGTCGTAGGGCATAGCTTGGGGCAACGGGGTCAGTTTACGGGAGCCAACTAGGAGCTCTGCCGCTGACATGCTTGCCCGGTGGTTGAACGATCAACTGCGGTCTATGATTCCGCCGGTAGGCTGGGAGGTGAGTCACAGCAACCCCAGGGAGCAGTAATGCAGGATTTGGCAAGCGAAAAACTCAAGACGGAAGACGGCGTTAGGGCCTCTCCCACCAGGAAGCCAACGGCGAGCAAGTTCGACTTCATGGTGGTGTCCAACCGCCTGCCCGTTGACCGCTGCAGCAGCGAAGGCAACGGCGATGGCGGCGGGGGCTGGCGGCGCTCCCCCGGCGGCCTGGTTACCGCGCTTGCACCGATGATGACGAAGTCCGACGGCGCGTGGGTAGGTTGGCATGGCGCTCCGGATGAGACCGTCCGCCCTTTCAGCCACGAAGCGATGGATCTTGTCCCGGTCCAATTGAGCAGCCACGAGGTCGAGCTGTACTACGAGGGCTTTTCCAATGCGACCATCTGGCCGCTGTATCACGATGTCATCGCCCCGCCGGAATTCCACCGTACGTGGTGGGATGCATACCGCACGGTCAACAAGAAGTTCGCCGATGCCGTCGTCCGCCATGCAGCGGACGGCGCAACGGTGTGGGTCCAGGACTACCAGCTCCAGCTGGTTCCCCGCATGCTCCGGGAGGCACGGCCGGACCTGAAAATCGGCTTCTTCAACCACATTCCCTTCCCGCCTCCGGAGATCTTCGCGCAGCTGCCCTGGCGCCGCGAGATCATTGATGGCCTGCTGGGTGCGGACCTGCTGGGCTTCCAGCGTCCCAGCGACGCCGGCAACTTCATGCGCTCTGCCCGCCGCTTCCTGGGCGCCAGCGTCAAGCAGCAGCAAGTGCATGTAAAGGGCCCGGACGGCGAGGTCACCCACATTGCCCGGGCGCAGGCCTTCCCTATTTCCATCGATGTTGACCAGATCCGGGAGTTGGCCGGGAGGCCGGACATCATCGAGAGGGCCAAGCAGATCCGCAAGGACCTGGGCAATCCGAAGACCATCCTTCTTGGCGTGGACCGCCTGGACTACACCAAGGGCATCGGCCACCGCCTGAAGGCCTTCGAGGAGCTCCTGCGCGAGGGCAGCATCAGGGTGGAAGACGCCACCCTGATACAGGTAGCGAGCCCCAGCCGGGAACGCGTGGAGCAGTACCGGCTTCTGCGTGAAGAAATCGAAGGCACCGTTGGCCATATCAATGGCACCTACGACACCATCCAGAACACTGCCGTCCGCTACCTGCACCACAGCTACCCGGTTGAGGAGATGGTGGCGCTCTATCTCGCGGCGGACGTCATGCTGGTCACGGCGCTGCGCGACGGCATGAACCTGGTGGCCAAGGAATATGTCACCGCCCGTTCCGAGGACGACGGCGCACTGGTCCTGAGTGAGTTCGCCGGCGCTGCCGACCAACTGAAGCAGGCGCTCCTGATCAATCCGCATGACATCGATGGCCTCAAGTCCGCCATCCTGCGGGCGATAAATCTCCCGCCCAAGGAAGCCCGCCGCCGCATGAAGCTGATGCGAAAGCAGATCCTGGACCACGACGTCGATCATTGGTCAGCGGAGTTCCTGGCCGCTCTCGAGGAGAAGGTAGTGCGCGATGACAGCTGAGAACCTCTCATTGTCCCCGGAACTGTTGGATGCCATCCGGCGGATCGCGGGCACGGAGCAGCTCCTGGTTGCCTTGGATTTCGACGGCACCCTCTCCCCGATCGTGGACCATGCCGGTGACGCCCGGCCCCTCCCGCGATCGGCTGCGGCTTTGGAAGCCCTTGCTGAACTGCCGCGCACGACGACGGCACTCATCTCCGGACGCGCCCTGGACAGTTTGCGCCTGGTCGCCTCGCCTCCCGTGAACACGTTGCTGATTGGCAGCCACGGCGCGGAGGTATGGCTGGGCGAAGGGTCCTTGGGCTTGGAGTTGGATGATGAGCAAGCTGCGCGGCTCGCTTCAGTACGTGAGGTCCTGGCCGGCATCGTCAATATCGCGCCGGGGACGCTGCTCGAGGACAAGCCCGCCGGAGTCGTCCTTCACACCAGACTTGCCGACGACGACGTTGCGGAAGACGCCGTCGAGGCCGCCATGCGGGTTCTGCGTGAACATCCTGGCGTGTACGTGAAGACCGGCAAACGCGTGCTGGAGACGTCCGTTGTCAAGGCTTCCAAGGGCGAGGCAGTGGAGTTCCTCCGTCAGGCGACCGGCGCCACGGCCATGCTGTTTGCTGGCGACGACGTGACGGATGAGGACGCCTTTGGCAGACTCATGGGCGATGACGTCGGCATCAAAGTGGGCCTGGATTTCACGCAGGCGCAGTACCGGGTGGAAGCTCCGGTGCACGTTGCGGAACTCTTGGAAGCACTCCTCCGAGAGCGCCGCCGCGTCACAGCGGAAGCATAAAGCGCGATTAGCGTCACATGTGACATTCGTAACGTTTTGGTAGTAAGTCCAAAAGTCTGACATACTCTTGGATGTGATGTGACGCACAGTACCGTGCGACGTCACACGATCCTCCCCGGCCATCGGCCGGGGAGTTCAACTGAAGAAAATGAACCATTCACAACGGATCGTCCGGCACGTACCTGCCGGTGAAGGGATTGATAACTGTGGCTACAGTTACTTTTGATAACGCTACGCGTCTGTACCCGGGCACAGATAAGCCCGCCGTCGATAAACTCAACATCGACATCGCCGATGGCGAATTCCTGGTCCTCGTTGGACCCTCCGGTTGCGGTAAGTCCACCTCCCTGCGCATGCTCGCAGGACTTGAGGATGTGAACGCCGGCCGCATTCTGATCGGTGACCGCGACGTCACGGATGTTCCGCCGAAGGACCGCGACATCGCAATGGTCTTCCAGAACTACGCTCTTTACCCGCACATGACTGTTGCGGACAACATGGGCTTCGCGCTGAAGATTGCAGGCGTCTCCAAGGAAGAGCGCGCCGAGCGTGTTCGCGAAGCCGCCAAGCTTCTTGACCTCGAGGCATACCTGGACCGCAAGCCGAAGGCACTCTCCGGTGGTCAGCGCCAGCGTGTTGCCATGGGCCGTGCAATCGTCCGTAACCCCCAGGTCTTCCTCATGGACGAGCCGCTGTCCAACCTTGACGCCAAGCTCCGTGTCCAGACCCGTACGCAGATCGCATCCCTGACCCGCCGCCTCGGCGTCACCACGGTTTACGTGACGCACGACCAGGTTGAGGCCATGACCATGGGTGACCGCGTCGCAGTCCTCAAGGACGGCCTGCTCCAGCAGGTTGACACCCCGCGCAACCTCTACGACCGCCCGCAGAACGTCTTCGTTGCAGGCTTCATCGGCTCCCCTGCCATGAACCTGCTGGAACTGCCGGTCGTCGACGGCGGCGTCCAGTTCGGTGGCACGGTTTACCCGGTCAAGCGCGACGTCCTCGAAGAAGCACACGGACAGACGGTTACCGTTGGTTCACGTCCGGAAGACCTCGAGACGGTCGGCAACGGCGAAGGCCTGCAGGTTGAGGTTGACGTCGTCGAAGAACTCGGCGCCGATGCCTACGTCTACGGCCACACCATCCTGGATGGCAAGAGCCACGACATCGTTGCCCGCGTTGACGGCCGCCGCCCCCCGATGAAGGGCGAGTCCATCTTCGTTCGTCCGCAGTCCGGCCACGTGCACCTGTTCGACACCAAGACCGGCCTGCGCCTGGGCGACTAATCCCCACCGGCACCTTGGCCTTGCTCCGCTTCGGCCAGGGAACCCTGCCGGCGTGGGCCCACCCACCGGCAAATAAATCCGCATTTTGATAGCGGCCCGACCCTTCCCGGTCGGGCCGCTCTCGCGTTAACCTTCTCCCGGAAAGAACGCCATGAACCCGACGGATAACCTGATCCCCCGGCCCGTCCACGTCGCGCCATCGGACGGACAGGCCTTCACGCTTGCCCCTACGGCCCGGATCGCGGCAAGCGAGGCAGCCGTCCCAGTCGCGGAGCAGCTGGCGGTGCTGCTTCGCCGCAGCACAGGTTTCGCTGTTCCCATCGTCGAGGAGGCCAATGCCGGCGATATCGCCCTGGAGTTCGTTGAAACGCTCGACGGCGGTCCGGAAGCCTACCGGCTGACTGTCACCGATGCCGGTGCGCGCCTCGCGTCAACAACCCCTGCTGGCCTCTTCAACGCAGTCCAAACGCTCCGTCAGTTGTTCCCGCCTGCCATCGAATACTCCCTCAACGGCGCGGACGATTCGAACAACAGGGATTCAAACAACAGGACCAGCGGCACCTGGGTGATTCCCGCCGTCGAGATTGAGGACGCGCCCAGGTTCGCCTATCGCGGACTCATGCTCGACGTCGCCCGGAACTTTTTCACGGTGGAAGAGGTGAAGGAGCAGATCGATGTGATGACGCAGTTCAAGCTGAACGCGCTACATCTTCATCTCACGGATGACCAAGGCTGGCGCATCGAAATCCACGAACCTGAGGACAACCCGTGCGGATTGGCGTACAGCAATCTGACAGCGATCGGCGGGCAGGGTGCCGTTGAGGTCCCCGGTGCGCTGCCGGCGCTCGGCCGCGGTGGCTTCTACACCCAGCAGGATTTCAAGGAAATAGTGGCCTACGCCGCCACGAAAAACGTCCTGGTGGTCCCGGAGATCGACCTCCCCGGACACGTCAATGCCGCCCTCGCCGCCATCCCCCAGCTCAACCCGGATGGCCAGGCCAAACCCATGAGCACCACCTCGGAGGTTGGCTGGTCCACCCTGGACGTCTCGCTCGCCACAACCTACGAGTTCGTGCGCGAGGTCCTGGGTCAGCTTGCCGCCATCACGGCCGGCCCGTACCTCCACATCGGTGGCGACGAGGCCCTGGTGACCGGACACGACAACTATGTGACCATGGTGCAGGAATTCGCAAGGATCGGCGCCGAAACGGGCAAGACGGTGGTGGGGTGGAACGAATACGCCGACGTCGAACTCCCGGAAGGGGCCGTGGTGCAGTATTGGCACGGCGATTTCGCCCCGGTTGTTCGGCAGGCCGAAAGCAGCGGCTCCAAGGTCATCATGTCCCCCGCGGCTAACACCTACCTGGACCAGAAGTATGAAACAACCAGTCCCATCGGTCTCGAGTGGGTGGACGGCGGGCCGTTCACGTGGTCCGAGTACTACGACTGGAATCCCGGCCAAGGCGGCCTGCAAGATGACAGGATCCTTGGCGTCGAAGGCCCGCTGTGGACGGAGACCGTCCGCAACAACCAGCAGGCCTATTGGCTCATGTACCCGAGGGCGATTTCGTTGGCGGAAGTGGCGTGGTCGCCCCAGGACGCGCGGGACCTTGGTGGCTTCCGACGTCGGCTTGGCGCCTTGGGTGAGCGTCTCACAAGGCAGGGCGTCACGTTCCAGGCAGCACCGGACGTCCAGTGGTCCGCGATGCCCGAATTTCCCTTTCCCGCAGCAATGAACGCCAACACCGGCGAGTACGGAACAATTGAGGCATGAGCGAGCAAAACGAAGCCCAGTGGCACGACGAACCGACCGACTACGGGCAGATCGGCAAGCTCCCCCGGACTGAGGCGGCCAGCGCGCAGGACACAGCACCACCGGCCAGCGTTATCGGTTCCCTTAACATCACCGCCGCCGCAGCGGATCCGGAGTTGTTGGACCTGCCGTGGCACATTGCGCTTGAGGACTGGCCAGCCGAGAACCTGGCCGCCCTCCCCCGCGGTATTTCCCGGCACATCGTGCGTTTCGCGCACTTGGGTGGATCGGTCATTGCCATCAAGGAAACGTCCGAGCACGTTGCCCGCCACGAGTACCACATGCTCCGCAAGCTGGCACGGCTGGATGTTCCGTGTGTTGAGCCGGTGGCCGTCATCACCGGCCGGACCACGGTCGACGGCAAACCCCTCAACCCGGTGTTGGTCACCCGGCACTTGAAGTTCTCCATGCCCTACCGGGCACTTTTCTCGCAGATGCTGCGCAAGGACACGTTGACGCGCCTCATCGACGCCCAGGCGTTGCTCCTTGTCCGCTTGCACCTCATTGGCTTCTATTGGGGCGACGTCTCGCTTTCCAACACGCTGTTCCGTCGCGACGCCGGCGCGTTCGCGGCGTACCTTGTGGATGCCGAGACCGGCGAGCTCTACCCGGATCTGTCCATGGGCCAGCGCGAGTATGACCTGGAGATTGCCCGCGTCAACATCGCCGGTGAGCTGATGGACCTCCTGGACGGCGGGCTCATCGAGGAAAAGGTGGATCCCGTGGCTACCAGTGAGCTCATCATGGACAGTTACCGCAGGCTATGGGCTGAGCTGACGGAGAAGGAATCCTTCGAACTCGGCGAGCGCTGGCGCGTGGGAGCCCGCATTCGCAGGCTCAACGAGCTCGGCTTCGACGTCGAGGAATATGCCATCAAGACCACGGCGGACGGTTCCACCATCCAGCTGCAGCCAAAAGTCGTCGACGCCGGCCATCACCAGAGGCGCTTGCTGCGCCTTACCGGTTTGGACGCCCAGGAGAACCAGGCCCGCAGGCTTTTGAACGATATGGACCAGTTCAGGGCAGACAACAACCCTGACCTGGACGAGGAAATCAGCGCCCACGCATGGGTCAGCCAGATCTTCGAACCGATCGTGCGGTCTATTCCCCGGCACCTTGCCGGCAAGTTGGAACCAGCCGAGGTAGTGCACGAGGTCCTGGAGCACCGCTGGTACATGAGCCAGAAGCAGGATCGCTACATCCCGCTGGCTGAGACTGTGCAGTCCTACCTGGACACTGTGCTGCAGCACCGCAGGGACGAGGCTGCCATCATGTTGAACCCTGACACCGAGATGCTCAAGATCCTTGAAGTAGAGGTGGAGGAGTCAGGCCGGTACGACGAAGTGGACGAGTACCCGGACGCGGACGACTAACTCAAGGTTCCAGGGTCTCCGCGAGGCCTGCCAGCACGGGTTCCCGGCCGAGCTCGATGTGCGTGTACGCCAGCGAGTAAGCCAGGTCCGGCCGGCCTTTCAGGATGGCGTTGCACAGCTCTTTGTGTTCGTCCCGCTGGAGTTCGTTGCTGCGGTTGTGTGCCAATCCGAAAATCCAGCGCATGCGGCCGAAGAGCGGCTTCACGGACTCAATGAGCAACCTGTTGCCGGAGAGACGCACGATCTCGGCGTGGAGCTCGGCACTGATCAGTGCTACATCTTCTGCGCGGTCCTCGTCGATGGCGGCATTGGAGGCTTCCATCAGTTCCTCGAGCCGACCTGCGGAATGGCCTTCGGCAACGCGGGTGGCAGCCATCCTGGCGGCGAACGTTTCCAGGCAAAGGCGAACGTCGAAGAGCTCGTTGACGTCGGTGAGCGTGAGTTGCCGGACCACGGCGCCGCGGCGCGGGAAGGTGGCCACGAAGCCGTCCTTCTCCAGGCGTTGGATGGCTTCGCGGACCGGGATCCTGGAGACGCCGTACATCTCGGACAGTTCCCGTTCGCGCAAACGCCCACCCTGTGCGAAGGTGCCTGTGACGATTCCCTCCAACACCAGTTGGTAGACGTGCTCCGCGCGGGCCTCGTCATCGCGGCCATTTCCGGTTTCCGGCATCGCCTCAGCCACTGTCAAACTTCCCTTCATGCCAGCGTCCGCTCCCTTCGCCGGCCGGCGCCGGTCAGCGTTCAACCCGAGCATACACGGGTGGAAACAGCTCGTCGGAGGGGCGGTTCAGGGCATCCCTGAGTGTGTAGGCCTCACGCATCCTGGCGAAGAGTTCCTGGGCCTTTCCGCGCCAGTAGTCCAGATCCACTCCCTCTATGAGACCGTCGGCCATGACGGTCCGGCCGGCCACCACTGAAAGTACTGCTTGCCGGGCTGTTCCGTTGAGCGTGAGTGTCCTTAGTGGGTCCTCGTGAACGCCATCGCGGATGTCTCCCAGGGAGAAGGCCACTATGTCTGCCTGGGCCCCGGGCTCCAACCGGCCAAGATCGGTTCGTCGCAGTGCCCGGGCACCTCCGAGTGTGGCGGCGTCGAAGTATCCGGCGAGGTCGCCGGCGTCGTTGCTGCCTGCCAGGATCTTGCCCAGCTGCACGCCTGCATCGATCCCCCGGATCAGGTCCGGCGGGAAAGAGTCGGTGCCCAGGGATATGTTGATGCCCGCTGCTTTGTAGGCATTGAAGGAATCCAAGGTGCTGCCGTAGCGCATGGATGTCAGCGGGCAGTGGATGATGCTGGCAGCACTGGCTGCCAGCCGGGCCAGGTCGCCCCGATCCTCTCCGAACACGGCGGGGTTGCGGTCCGTGTAGGTGGCATGCGGGATCAGCAGGCGTTCGTTGAGCATGCCCACTTGGTCCAGGAGCTCCAGGGGCGTGACACCATGCCAGTCCAGAATGAGTTCCCGTTCCACCAGGCCCTGCAGGGAGTGCAGGCGAACCTGGACGTCGTGCTCTTCCGAAGCCGCCGCCGTTGCTTTGAGCAGTTCTATGTCCAGGGTCTCGATGCGGCACGGGAGCAGGACACTCTTAATCAGTGGATCGTTCAGTTGCGTTGCGTGGTCAATGAAGCGCAACGCGTCCGCCAGCCCCTCACGGCCACGATCGACGTCGAACATTACTGAGCGTTCGCCGTTCTCCAACACCACATTCACGCCCGAGCGGTATGCAGGCCCGAGGTAGCCGCGCAAGCCCAGCCGCCGGCTGGTCTCCGCCATACCCACGAGTTCCTCAAAGGACTCCGCCCATTCGGAATGGACCTCCGATGCAATGGGCATGTATGTAGTGATGCCGTGCAGGATCAGCTGGATAAGGGCGTACTCGCGGATCTGCTGGCGTTCCTCGGCGGTAAAGACGTCCATGCGGCGGTTGCGGAAGTAGTCATCGGACCACTGGTGCCCTTTAGCCTGCACCGGCCCGGCCCAGCTGTCCAGGATGAGGTGGTCAATGTCCGTGAGGGCGTCGAGGTCGATCAGCCCTGGCATCAGGAGTGCGTCACCGAGGTGAATCTCTTCCGTCACCGGCCCGGTGTAGTCATGGCCGACGTACTCAATGGTGTCGCCGCTGTAGACCACGCAGGCATCCTCCAGCAGCACGTGCTGCCCTTTGTTGTGCCCCAGGACGTAGCGGGCAGTTGCCTTTGTGGGCACGTGCACTCCTTTGCTCGAACAAAATAGCTATCTGGTATTCCAAACAGTACATTATTTGTGATTTACATCGCATCGATCCTGATCTAATCTAGTTTGGTATACAAGAATCGCGGAGTCAGCTCCCTGGATCATGAAACGAGCACAACCGTTGACCCAGCTACAGTCCATCGAACCGAATACCGGCAGTCCGCCGCCCACTCCGGCAGCCTCGCCTGAGGGCAAAGCAGCACCCGCCGAGGCGCGCTCCCTGCTCGCCACGGCGTGGATGAGGATCCGGCGGAGCAAGATCGCACTCCTGAGCCTGTGCGTCGTGGTGGCCATCATGCTGTTCGCCATCCTTGCCCCCGTACTCAGTGCAATGTCCGGCAATGACCCCTTCACGTCCAACACCAGCCCCGAGGTACTGGACGACTTCCAGACGCCTGGCCTGCCGCTCCCCGGCTACATGTATCCGTCAGCCGAGCACTGGTTGGGCGTGGAGCCCGGCTTGGGGCGGGACCTTTTCGCCCGGCTTGCCTACGGTGGCCAGGTATCCCTCACCATCGCCCTGCTGTCCACTGCCGTTTCCGTAGTTCTGGGAACAGTATTGGGTGCGGCCGCTGGCTACTTCGGTGGCAAGACCGACGCCGTCATCAGCCGCATCATGGACCTGTTCCTCGCATTCCCCCACCTGCTTTTAGTGCTCTCCCTGACGCCCATCCTGCAATCCCGGCTCCGCGATACACCGCTGGGTGAAGGCAGCTTCCTGCCCATGGCCTCACTGGTGATCATCCTTGGATTCTTCGGCTGGGCTTACCTGGCCAGGATTGTCCGCGGCCAGGTCCTAAGCCTCCGCGAACGTGAATTCGTGGAAGCGGCCCGTTCCTTCGGGGCCTCCCACCTCAGTGTCTTGTTCCGCCAGATCATCCCCAACGTCATGGGAGTGGTCCTGGTGTACGCCACCATGCTGATCCCCACCAACATCTCGGCAGAAGCCGCCCTTTCCTTCCTCGGCGTCGGCGTCAAGGACCCCACACCGTCGTGGGGCCAAATGCTGAACGCTGCGCAATCCGGCAACTGGTACCTCAGCGATCCGTGGTTCCTGGCTGTTCCGGGCGTCATGCTCATCGTCACCGTCCTGGCGTTCAACCTCCTGGGCGACGCCGTCCGGGACGCGCTGGACCCCAAGGCTTCCCGCCACTAACTTCCACCATCTCCCTCCACCCAACCCCTTCAAGAGGAGCATCATGAAAACCCCCACGAGAGCACTGGCGCTTTCCGTGCTGATTGCCATGGCCGCCACAGGCTGCGCCGCTGGCCAGAACCAGCCCGGCAACACCAAGTCCGCAGAATCGGTCACGGAGCTGGCACCCACCGTGGTCAAGGCCGGTTTCAACACCAAGGGCGGCAACCTCAACGTCCTGATGTCCTCGGACTTCCAGACCCTGGATCCCGGCAACAGCAACTACGTCCAGACCGCGAATGTGGGCCAGCTGTACTACCGGACCCTGACCATGGCCAAGGAAACCGCAGGGCAACCCCCAACAGTGGTCCCTGACCTCGCCACGGACACCGGCAAAGTTTCCGACGATGGCCTCAGCTGGACGTTCACGCTCAAGGAAGGCGTGAAGTTCGAGGACGGCACACCCATCACCTCCGCCGATATCAAGTACGGCGTGGAACGCACCTTCGCGCAGGATGTCTTCACCCAGGCACCGCAAGAGTTGAATTCAGCGCTCGACGCCGGCGGGTACAAGGGGCCGTACAAGGATCCTTCCGCGTCGCTTCAGGCGGTTGAAACACCGGATGACCGGACCATCGTCTTCCATCTGAAGAAGCCGTTCGCTGAGTTCCCTGCGCTGGCGTCCCGCTCCAACACGGCGCCGGTACCCAAGGCCAAGGACACCAAGCTGGACTACACCAACCATCCTGTGTCTTCGGGACCTTACATGGTGGAGTCGTACAACCGGGGCAAGTCGCTAAAGCTGGTCCGCAACCCGCACTGGGATCCGGCCACGGACTCCAACCGCACTGCGCTCCCGGACACGTTCAGCTTCTCCCTCTCCACCTCGCAGGCAACCATCAGCCAGCAGTTGTTGGCTGACTCGGATCCTAATGCCATCACGCTCGATTCCAACGGCGCTCTCCAAACCTCGGATTCCGCCAAACTGGCCGATGCCAAGGTCAAGGATCGCGTCGCGTCCGGCCTCCTCGGGTGCAACGATGTCCTCAGCCTGAACACGGAAAAGATCAAGGACCCGGACGTCCGCAAGGCAATCGCCCTGGCCTTGGACCGCCAATCCATCCTGGTGCAGTACGGCGGACGACGCTTTGGCGAGATCACGCAGAGCCCGCTCAACTCCAAGATGCGTGGTTACGTGGAGACGGAGCTGGAGCTGGATCCTGCGGGCAAGCCCAAGATCGAGGAAGCCAAGAAGCTCCTTGAAGGCAAGGACTACCCCAAGACCCTCACGTACGGCTACGCCAACAACCGCGACGCCTTCAAGAACACCGGTACCGTAGTCCAGCAAAACCTCAAGGCCCTGGGCATCGATGTTGAGCTCGTGGCCATCCCGGCGCCGAACTACTACTCGGTCCTGGCCAGCGAACAGCTTCCGGACATGGGCCGCTCGGGTTGGTGCGGCGGCGCTGATCCGGCCTCCGTCCGTACTTCAGCGGACCCCTTGCTGGGACCGAACAACGAAGGCACCAGCTACGGCTTCTCCAACACCTCCCGCTACTTCGATCCCGTAGTTTCCAAGACGATGTTTGATCTGCGCAACACGGACGGCACTTCTGAAGAGCTTGGCAAGAAATGGTCCGAGGCGTTCGGCACTGCCCTGAAGACGTATCCCATCGTCCCGCTCATCCGCAGCCACACCAACAGCGTGGTGGGATCCAACGTCCGCAACGCCCAGGTGGGCTACTTCTTCGGCGGCATCGACCTCTCGATCGTCGGCGTCGAGCACTAACCGGGCTTCGAAAACTAATCGGGCTTCGTCAACTAATCGGGCATAGTCCAGAAGGAGAAGCGGGCCGCCTGCTACAGCAGGCGGCCCGCAACCACCACCATGATGACTTTCATTCTTCGCAGGACCGGATCGTTGGTCCTGCTGCTGGCTGCAGTCAGTTTCATCACTTTCACGCTCTTCCAGCTTGGCCCCTCGGACCCCGCGGCTGCCGCCTGCGGACAGGAATGCACTCCCGAACGCGTGGCCGAGGCCCGCGTTGCCCTGGGCATGGACCAGCCCTTCTTTGTCCAGTACATCGACTACATGCGTGGCCTTTTCTCGCCCCGGATGATTGGTGCACCAGGAGCCCAGACGCTCTGCGAGTGGCCATGCTTGGGCAAGTCTTTCCAGACCAATGAGAGCGTTGCGGACATCATTGCCCGCTCGCTCCCCTACACGTTCTCCATGGCCATTGGGGCGCTCATCCTGTGGACCATCACCGGCGTCGGTCTGGGCCTTCTCGCCGCGCTGCGCAAGGGCTCGCCGGTGGACAAGTTCATCGTCGGCGCGACCTCGGTGGGCGTATCGCTGCCCATTCCGGTTACGGGCCTGTTCCTGCTGCTTCTGTTCGTCAATCAGCTGCACCTTCTGCCCTTCACCACCAATGAGATCAACAGTCCCTTTGGTCCACAGGGGCCGGGCGCGTGGGTGGCGAACTACCTGCTGCCATGGATTGCGTTGGCCGTCCTGTTCAGCGCCTCCTACATCCGTGTCACCCGGACCAACATGATCGAGACATTCGGCGAGGACTTCATCCGCACTGCCCGCGCCAAGGGCCTGGCACCACGGACCGTAACGTTCAAGCACGGCATCCGCGCCGGGATCACACCTGTTGTCACCATGCTTGGCATGGACATCGGCTTGCTCCTGGGCGGTGCCGTCCTCACCGAGCAGATCTTCTCCGTCCCCGGCCTGGGCTTCACCGCCGTGCACGCCGCTATCTCGGGTGACCTGCCCGTCACCATGGCCATCACCATGCTGGCCGCGTTCTTCGTCATCGTCGCCAATGTTGTGGTGGACCTCGCCTATGCCGCCATCGATCCCCGAGTGAGGCTCCAATGACCCACACACCACTCACCCAACCGCTCTCCCGACGGGCTCCGGAACCGGGGGTAAAGGCCTTCCTGGACGTCCGCAACCTCTCCGTGAAGTTCCCCACGGACGACGGCCTGGTCTCTGCCGTCAACGGGATGGACTTCACCCTGGAGCGAGGCCAGACCCTTGGCATCGTCGGCGAATCCGGCTCAGGAAAGTCCGTCACCAGCCAAGCCCTCATGGGGCTCCTTAAGGGCACCTCCGCCCACGTCACCGGCCAGGCAATGTTTCAGGGCAAGGATCTGGTCACCCTCCCGGAATCTGCAATGCGCCAACTGCGCGGCCGCAACATCGGCATGATCTTCCAGGATCCACTCTCGGCGCTGCACCCGTTCTACACTGTTGGGCACCAGATCGCGGAGGCTTATCTGGTCCACAACAAGGCGAGCAAAAAGCAGGCCCGGGCGGCCGCCGTCGACATGCTGGGAAGGGTGGGTATCCCCAGTCCCGAGCAGCGTTTCGATGAGTACCCGCACCATTTCTCCGGCGGCATGCGCCAAAGGGCCATGATCGCCATGGCCCTGATCTGTGAACCGGAGCTGCTGATCGCTGACGAACCCACCACCGCGTTGGACGTGACCGTGCAGGCCCAGATCCTGGATCTCATGTCAGAGCTCCAGGAGGAAACCAACTCTGCGCTCATCCTCATCACGCACGACCTCGGCGTCGTGGCCGAAGTCTGCGACGACGTCCTGGTGATGTACGGCGGCCAGTGCGTCGAATCGGGTCCCGTGGATGAGATCTTCTACGACACCCAGCACCCCTACACCTTGGGCCTGCTCAATTCGATGCCCACCCTGAACGGCTCCGCGAGCCAGCTGAACCCCATACCCGGCCAGCCGCCGTCGCTCCTTGACCTGCCCAAGGGGTGCATCTTCAGCGCGCGGTGCCAGTACGCCGAACTGGTGGGCGACGGCCTCTGCGCCAAGCAGCGGCCTGAGCTGACGATGGACGACGGACATGGCAAGCGCTGCCATCTGAGCGGGCCGCAGATCATCACCATCCGGAATTCGCGTTAGGACCCGCCATGGAACATCAACCAATTCTCCAGGTGGAGAACCTCCAGAAGCACTTTCCGCTGAAGGGCGGCCTCCTGCCAGGGGCTCCCAAGCGGTCGGTCAAAGCGGTCGACGGCGTCTCCTTCAGTCTCGCTCGAGGCCAGACTTTGGGACTCGTGGGTGAGTCCGGTTGCGGCAAGTCGACCACCGGGCGCATGCTGGCACGGCTCATGGACCCGACCGGCGGCCGGATCGTGGTGGATGGCGTCGACATCAGCCAGCTTCGCGGGCGGGACCTTTACAACTTCCGGCGCAAGGTCCAGATGATCTTCCAGGACCCGTTCGCTTCCCTGAACCCGAGGCAGACAGTGGGTACAGCCATTGCAGCTCCCATGGTGGCGCAGAAGATCAATCCGCAGGGCGGCCTGAAGAACCGGGTCAAGGAACTCCTTGACCAAGTGGGGCTCAAACCTGAGCACTACAACCGGTTCCCGCATGAGTTCTCCGGTGGGCAGCGGCAACGCGTCGGAATTGCCCGGGCCATATCCCTTAACCCATCGGTGATTGTTTGCGACGAGCCTGTATCTGCCTTGGACGTCTCCGTTCAAGCCCAAGTGGTGAACCTGCTGCAGCAGATCCAGCGCGACAGCGGAGTGTCGTACATCTTCATTGCCCACGACCTCTCCGTGGTCCGGCACATTTCCCATGAAGTTGCCGTGATGTACCTGGGCAAGATCGTGGAACAAGGACCCCGGGATGAGCTCTTCCGGAACCCTTTGCACCCGTACACCAAGGCCTTGCTCTCCGC
Source organism: Paenarthrobacter sp. 10L412 (assembly GCF_056395565.1). NCBI lineage: Bacteria > Bacillati > Actinomycetota > Actinomycetes > Micrococcales > Micrococcaceae > Paenarthrobacter > Paenarthrobacter sp. 10L412. The sequence goes on from NZ_JBFTJT010000021.1 coordinate 54,619, forward strand.
AGTGCCCCTGCCGGATCCCCGCGCAGCCCGCGAGCAAGTGAAGATCCGGCTCCGGGGAGACCTCCCATCACCGGCCAATCCGCCCAGCGGTTGCGTCTTCCGGACCCGATGCCCGCTGATCGGCACTCTTCCCGAGGAACAGCGCCAACGCTGCATCGACCAGATTCCCACGCCCGCCCAGCCCGCTGCGCCCGCCTGCCACCACACCGGTATGGCAGCAACGGTCCTGGCAGGCGTGCAATAGATGCAGGCAATAGTTTCACTAGCAAAGGAGCAACCATTGAATACCCTGATCCGCGCCGTCCGCCCCTGGGGGCAAGCGCTCAGCGACGTCACGCTTGTTTCGGGCGAAGCAGGCGGCAAGATCACCGCCGTCGAACCCCATGATCCTGCCCGCGTCGTTCCCGATGGTGTGACCGTTGTGGAAGGCCGCGGACGCTTACTGCTGCCGTCGTTCTCCGATGTCCACGTGCATTTGGATTCCACCCGGATCGGCCTGCCGTTCCGGGAGCACACAGGTGGTCCCGGGGTGTGGACCATGATGATGAACGACCGTCAAAACTGGCGTAACGCGGAGGTCCCGCTTCAGGACCGCGTCAACGACACCCTCGGCCGGATGATCGCCCGCGGTACAACGCGGGTTCGTTCGTATGCTCAGGTGGATGTGGACTGCCGGCTGGAGCGTTTCGAAGCAGTTGCCGCTGCCAAGGAGAAGTTCGCCGGTCAGGCTTCCGTGGATATCATCGCGTTCCCGCAGGCAGGCCTGCTCCTTGAAGAGGGGACGGTGGAGCTCATGGAGGAGGCCCTGAAGGCCGGGGCTAACGTCATGGGCGGGATTGATCCCTGCAGCTTGGACCGGGATCCGGCGAAGCACCTGGACACCGTGTTCGGCCTGGCGGAGAAGTACCAGGTGCCAATCGACATCCACCTGCACGAGCCCGGTGAGCTGGGCGTCTTCAGCACCGACCTCGTCCTGGAGCGCACGCGGGCGCTCGGTATGCAGGGCAAGGTCACTATGTCCCATGCCTACCAACTGGGCAGCGTGAACGAGGCCACTACGCGCAGGCTCATTGATGCCTTCGCGGAACTTGACGTGTCCATGGCTTCCGTCGCCCCGGCTGCAGCAGGCCAACTGCCCATCCCGCTCCTCACCGAGGCCGGGGTGCGTTTGGGATTGGGCGAGGACGGCCAGCGCGACTACTGGTCCCCCTACGGCAACACGGACATGCTGGACCGCACCTGGCAGCTCGCATTCACCCATGGCTTCCGCAAGGACGAGTTGATCGAGCACTGCCTGGCGATCGCCACCATCGGTGGGGCGAGCATCCTTGACCCCAGCGCTACGCGGCTGAAGGACACCGCCCACCGTCCCGGCGTCGACGTCGGAGATCCGGCCGAACTGCTGCTGGTGGACGGCGAGACTGTAGCTTCCACGGTGATGGACCGGGGCAAGGACCGTACCGTTATCCACGCCGGCAAGGTGGTGGCAGACCAGCTGGAACTGCTCTAGCTGCTACGAAACCCGCTCTCGTTCGCTCTCCTGGCCGTACAACGGTCTGAGTGGCGGACAAGAGCGGGTTTCGGCGTTAAGGGTTTACTCGCCCCTGGCAGTGGGCGCGTCGTCCAGCGGCGTCCACCAGGTCACAGGAGGCGTTACCTTGAAGCGACGCCCGGACACGTCCGATGGAACAATGCGGATGAACTGGTCCTTTTGCCCCGCTTCCCAAGGAAACAGGAGGAGGCCGATGGTATCCAGCACGTCCTGCGTCAGCTTCACGGCGGATGCTTGCCCTTTGACCACCACGCTCCAGGCCACTCCGGTTTCCGCATCGACACCGTCAGCCTCGATCGCAACAGGAGCGTCACCAAGGGCTGCATGAAGCTTGGTGCCCTCCCCCGTGCGGAACACCACGGTCCCGTGGTCCACTTTGTAATTGACCGGGAAGATGTCCGGGTGATTGTCCACCCACACGGCAAGCCGGCCCACGGAAACTCCACGGAGGAGTTCCCAGCATTCGTTGGTCTCCAGGACTTCAGTGGCGGGAGTGTTCGGGGTGTTGTCGCCAGACGTTGAGTTGGTCATATCGCAGAGGATACGCCGGAGCATAGCCCGCCGACAGTGGCTGAACACCGTCTAACGCACTATTCACCCCCGCGTGCGAGGGTGAATAGTCCGTTGGGGGATGAATTACGGCTCATCGGCTCGACATTGACCACGGGGCCACGGATCGCCAGGAAGCCTGCAGCAGCCAGAATCAGCGCTTCGGCCGCGAGCGCCCAAAACGTCACTTCCCAGCCTCCGGTCCAGGTATGGAGTAGTCCGGCCACCAGTGGACCGAGCGAGGCAAGGGCGAATCCCAGTCCTTGGCTCATGGCCGAGAGCTTTCCCGCTGTCTGCGGACCGAACGAACGGATCACCACCAACGCCATGGCGAGGCCAAACCCTGCACTCTGGACGACTCCCAGGATGCCCACCATGACGAACTGCAGACCCGCTGGCGCTGCGAGGACGCCCAAAAGTGCGAGCGCCACTGCTATTCCGAGGCCGGGTGCCATGATCCGCAGGATGGCAGGACGACCGGCCAGCACAGGAGCCAGCAGGCTTGCGGGGAGCCCGGCAAGGCTGAACCAGGCCAGCAACGCAGCGGCGTGCGCCGATGGGAGCCCCTTGGAGACGAGGTAAACAGCCAGCCATGACGTGATCGCGAAGTAGAGCATGGCCTGCAATCCAAAGAACGCCGTCACAGCCCAGGCTGTGCGCTGCTTGCGCAGCGGCGTGACTTCCGCCGGGTTGACGGGCACCGGCATAACAGAGGACAACGGCGGGTCCTGCGTCAGCGACGAAACCGCGTCTGCGGCTGCCCCGGCTTCACGCGCGGAAGCCTCTGCCGCCGTCGACCGTCCTCCGGAGCGATGGATGAGGCACGCTCCCAACAGCGCCGGGACTGCCCACACCGCCAGCGCCCAGGCGAGGCTTCCACCGAAGGCCTGGGCAAGAGGCTGGACCAAACCTGCGCCGAGCGCTGCTCCGAGCCCAAAGCCCATGGTGCAAAGTCCGGTCCACCAACCGGAGCCGTGGTTCGCTTTGACGATCTGGGGAACCAGTACACTGGCCGTCATGATTGCCATGCCGGCAAGGAACGTGCCGGGCAGCAGGAACGCGGGTACAAGGACCCTGACGATCAACGCGGCAGCGAGTACCAACAGTGCAAGCGCCACGGCGGGCCCCGTTCCAGAGCGCCGGGCAAGCCAAGGCCCGATCGGCCCGGAAACCCCGAAGGCCAGCACGGGCAACGTACCCAAAACGGGTAGCAGAACCGGATCCAGGTGAAACGTCCCCGGGACCTGGTTCATAACACCGGCAACGGTGGTGATGGCAGGCCGAAGATTGACGGAAACCAACACCAAAGCAACCAGCACCACCCCCGCGGCCAACCCCGAACGCAGCCCACCCAGCCCCAAACGCTTCCCGCGCACGCAATTCTCCTCATAACAACTTTGGTATACCAAATAAGAGTACGAGGATGGAGCGGCAAAGTAAACACGCAGAAAAAGGAAACGGAACGTGACCGCAGGGGCTATCTGGAATACCATCCAGTGGGCGCGCTCCGGAGACGAACAGAGGGTGCGCCCGAGGAGGACGCGCAAAGGGCCGCAGTGCCGAAACGCGGCAGCGCGCGTCTAAGGGAGGTACGACCGAGCGCGCAGAGCGTTTCGGCACTGCGGCCCGCCCCAGCGGACACGCAACCAGCGACCCCTAGATAGCCTTCCCCGGATTCAGAATCCCCGCAGGATCGAACAACTCCTTGATCCGCCGCTGCAATTCCCGCACGGGCTCAGGTTGCTCGAGTCCCAGCCATCGGAGCTTGTACTGCCCCACGCCGTGCTCGCCGGTAATCGTGCCGCCCATTTCGAGGCCGACCCGGATCGATTCATCCAGGGCAGCGTTGAGGCGTACCAGGGCGTCGGCGTCCGTGGCGGGGTCTACCCGGTCCATCCAGAAGGTGGGGTGGAGGTTTCCGTCTCCGGCGTGGGCCACCACTTTGAGGCGGACTTGGAAGCGGTCAGCCATGGCTTCGAGTTCGGCCACGAAGTCCACCAGCCGGGAGCGTGGAACAGCGATGTCCTCTCCTACCCTGAATTCGTCGTCCATTTCCACGCCGCGGCTGTTGCGGCGTAGTTCGACGAGCATTTCGGCTTCTTCGCTGGCTTCTGTGGTGACGGTGGCGCCGCCTTCGGCGAGTACCTGACGGACGACGTCGGCCTCGGCGGCTGCTCCAAATCCGTCTGTTTGGATCAACAGCAGGGATTTGCCGCGGGCTTGCAGGTCTGAGCCGTTCATCTCATCGAGCTGTATGAGTGTTCCGTTGTCCAGGAGCTCCATGATGGCTGGCTGGACCCGGGCTTTGCCTACTGCCAGGACCCCTGCGGCGGCACTGCGGAAGTCCTGGTAGAACGCGGCGATGGTGTGGACTTCGCGTGGAAGGTACTTCAGGCGGACCGTCACCCCCACGACGATTCCGAGTGTTCCTTCGGAGCCCACCAGCAGCGCAGTGAGGTCGTATCCGGCAACGCCTTTGAAGGTTTGGTGCCCAGTGTGGAGCAGTGAACCGTCGGCCAGCACAACGTCCAGCGCAAGCACGGAATCCCGTGTCACACCGTACTTTGCACAGCGCAGTCCCCCGGCGTTTGTGGCTACGTTGCCACCGATGGTGGACATCTTGTAGCTGGCTGGATCGGGCGCATACATGAGCCCGTGTTCGGCGGCTGCGGCATTCAGTTCGGCGTTGATGACGCCAGGTTCGACGACGGCGGTCTCGTCATCGGGGTTGAGGTCCAGGATGCGGTTCATTCGTTCCAGGCTGAGCACGATGCAGCCTTGGGTGGCGTGCGCGCCTCCCGAGACACCCGTTCCGGCACCACGCGCGACGATTGGCACCTGGTAGGCAGCACAACTGCGAACGATGTTTTGGACGTCTTCCACGGATTCGGCCCAGACGACGGCGAGCGGCAAGTGCCGTTCCAGCAATGGCCCTTGATCTACGGAATAGACAGTGCGGGTGGCTTCATCTTCTGCGATCTGTCCGGGTCGCAGTCCGTCGGTCAGGCTCTGCAAAAACGCGTTCTGCGTTTCACTGTGGCTCGCGTCCATTTGCTGGTCAGCTTCCTGGCGGCCGGCTGTGCGGCCTTTGATGCTTTCCTCTGTTGTTCCGGCCATAGCCGTTTCGTCCGACAAGGTGGTCCCTTCACACATGAGCTCCGCGGACACGCCAAATCGGCAGTCTTCGCAGAGTTTTCAGTGCTCCCAGTCTAGTCAGCGCCGCCCACCACCGTGGGAACGCAGGTTCCGGGCAGGGACCAGATACCAGCTGAAATTCCGTCTGCCCACAGCAGTACTTCGCCGTCAATCCCCCGGCTCGTCGAGATGTTCCCAAAGCTGTGCAGTGGCGCCGCGGAGAGCGATTCGAGTTGCAGCGTGGAAAGGACTGCGTAATCCACTGAGACCCGGGCAGAGTCGCGGGCTGCCATGACCAGGACTGCGGAATCAGCGATCTCACGCACGAATACCAGGGCGTCCCCTTCGGCGTGGATCCAGCGGACCCCGCCTTCGGTTAGGGCGGGCAGCTCACTTCTGAGCCGCCCCAGCGCTGAGTAGAAGGAATGCAGATCCTTGACAGGGTGGCGGCGGGATTTTCCCTCCTGCCAGCCCCACGGCATGGGCGTCCTGGAGTCCTCGCCATTGAACCCTTCAAGGCCGAACTCGTCTCCCGCGAACAAGACAGGAACGCCCGGAAGGGTGAAGGTGAGCACAGCGCCAACCTCTTGGCCGCCGTCGATCATTACCGTCGCTGCACGTGCGGTGTCATGCGTGTTGAGCGCATTCATCGTGTTATTTCGCACACCCCAGCTAAATCCGGCAGCGAGGTCCTGATGCGTGGCCAGGAAGTCTTCGGCCTCGATCTTGTTGGGCCCAGCCTGGGGCGAGCCGAAAAAGTTTACGTGCGGTGCATCCCCCGCAAGCCAGGACCACAAGGGTCGGGTGAGGTTGGAGTAGGTCATGGCACCGTGCCAGTGCTCACCCGTGAAGTCCGGCGCGGCATCGGACGTGGACTCGGCCAACAAAGCTGCATCCGGGTTGATCTCACGGACCCGCCCGGCGATGAGCCGCGCAACCTTGTGATTCAGGTCCACGGAGCCAAGGCGTCCGGTCATATTGCCGACGTCTATCCTCCAGCCGTCCAGGTTGAAGGGCGGCTTGAGCCAGCGGGCAACCACTGAATCGTCGTCCGTCACGAAACGCCGCCGGAGGGCGTCCGAAGACCAATTAAGCTTCGGCAGCGACGGCACACCCCACCACGACTGATACGTCGAATGGTCCTCGCTGAAGTAGTAGTAGCCCGCTTCTTCTGAGCCGGGATCGGCGAGCGCCTTCACGAACCAGTCGTGTCCGTCGCCAGTGTGATTGGCGGTGAGGTCGCCCATGACACGAATGCCCCGGGAATGCGCCGCCTCCACCAGCTCCACCAGCGCTTGGTTCCCGCCAAGGAGGGGGTCCACGGAGTCGAACGTGGAGGCATCGTAGCGGTGGTTGGAACGGGCCGGGAAGAACGGCGTCAGGTAGAGAACATCGATGCCCAGTTCCTGGAGATGGTCCAGCTTCCCCGTGATTCCAGGCAGGTCACCACCATAGAACTGGATGGGCGTTTCCTGCCCGGTAGCCACCACTGGCTCGTCCCACGAGCTGCCCACAGCCCAGTCCGGGAGGGGGTGCGCATCGGCGTGGGCGGAGCGGGCGAAGCGGTCCGGAAACACCTGGTACATGGTGGCCTCATGCAGCCACTGCGGTGCCGGGGCAAAGGTGGTGAGGCGGAAGTCCGCTGAATCAGCAACGTCCCTGTTGAAAAGCCCTTGGGCATTGAGGTTCCAGTAGTGCCGCCCACTTGCGCTGCTGGTGGGAGTACCGGACGTGGTTCCCACACGGCTGTTTGCCTCGATTTCCAGCAGGAAGCGGTATTTGGCCACAGGATTGGCCACGAGCATCGCCGCTTCCCACCACTCCCAGCCATCGATGCTGCCGAGCCGGATCGCGGAGTCGTACCGCGGCTCGCCGTCCTGCACGGAACGGACCCAAACGCGGGACGCCGGGCCCCACCCCTGCGGAACCCGCAGACGGAGCCGAACAACATCGCCCAGGGAAATCCGTCCGGGAGCAGGACCCGAAACATAAAGAGCGGATCCGTCGTGATGTGGAACGGCAAGTGTCATGGTCATCCTTTCACTGAGCCGGCCGTAAGGCCGCTGACGATGTACTTCTGCAGGAAGAGGAACAGCGCCATGACCGGAACAGCAGCGATGACGGCGCCCGCGGCGAAGACGCCCCAATTCTCCGAACGCTGCTGAGCCACGTAGGAATAGAGCCCGACGGCGAGTGTCTGGCTATCAGGATCAGTCAGGACAACGCTCGCGATCACGAATTCACTGGAGATACCGATGAACGCCAGCAGCCCTACAACCGCCAGGATGGGAGTGACCAGGCGCAGGATGATGCCGAAGAAGATCTGGACGTGGCTGGCGCCATCGATCTTTGCAGCTTCGTCCAGGGACTGCGGGACCGTGTTGAAGAAGCCGTACATGAGGTACGTGTTCACGCCCAGCGCCCCGCCGAGGTACACCATGATGAGCCCCAGCTGGCTGCCAAGGCCCAGGGCCGGGATCACCTGCGAGATTCCGCTGAGGAGGAGGAAGATCGCGACGACGGCCAGCAGTTGCGGGAACATCTGCAGCAGGAGCAGGGTCAACAGTCCCACCCGCCGGCCCTTGAAGCGCATGCGGGAGAACGCGTACGCGGCCATCGCCCCCAGGAAGACTGTGGCGGCGGAGGTCACCAGGCCCACTACCAGGGTATTGAGGAACCAGCGGCCGAAGGGACGGCTCGGATCATTGAAGAGCGCAGTGAAATTGCCGGTATCGAACCTGGAGAACAGCCCGTTGGAGCCTACCAAGGTGCCGTTGGAGTCCAGTGCTGCCGACAAAACATAGAGCAGCGGGAACACGGCGAAGATGGTGGTGACTATGCCGACGGCGTGCCGCCAGCCTTTGTCTTTGAACCAAACCCCGAAGGGACGCCGCTTTGGCACCAACGGTGCGGGACCGCCGTCGTGCGCCTGTTCGATGGTGGGGAGGGTGCGTACCTGTGCCTCACTCATTAGTTCACGTCCTCGAGTGCTTTGGTCTGCTTGAAGCTGATGGCCGAAATCGTGGCCACGATGATGAAGATGATGATGGCGAGCGCGCTGGCCAGTCCGTAGTCGCGCCCTGTGCCTTGGCCGAACGCCACCTTGTAGACCAGCGTGATCAGGATGTCCGTGGCTCCGATATCGCGATCGGTGTCTGCAAAGCGCGGCCCGCCACCGGTCAACATGTAGATGACATTGAAGTTATTGAAGTTGAACGCAAAGGAGGAGATCAGCAGGGGCGCCACGGAGACCAGCAGCAGCGGCAGTTTGATGGAGCGGAACACTCGCCATGGGGACGCTCCGTCCATGCGGGCAGCCTCATCAATTTCTGTTGGCAAGGATTGGAGTGCCCCCGTGCAAACGAGGAACATGTACGGGAATCCGAGCCACACATTGACCACCAGCACGCTGATCTTGGCCAGGACAGGGTCCGTGAGCCAGCCAATGTTCGCCCCGCCCAGCAGGGTCTGGTTGAGCCAGCCGAACTCGGGGTTGAGGATGCCGGACCACACCAATCCGGACAGGAATGCCGGGAAAGCGTAGGGCAAAATCATCAGGATCCGGTAGACCTTTTTGCCGCGGAGATCTTCGCGGTTGAAGGTGATGGCCAGGAAAAGCCCCATGGCGAACGTCAAGGCAACGGACGCTACGGAGAAGGTGAACGTCCAAAGGATCACGCCCAGCAGCGGACCGCGGAGGCTCGGATCGGTGAAGGCCCGGGCGAAGTTCTCCATGCCAATGTCGATCTTCCAGCCGGTGGCCAACGTCTCTCCGTTGGCGTCCCCGAAGGCGCCCTTGCCATTGTCGCGGTAGGCCGTTCCGGTCTCGCTGTCAGTGAAGGTATCGGTGGCGGCGTCGTAGCTCAGCGCTGGCTTGAACTGGTACGCGGTGCTGCCATCCGCGGTGCGCAGGGTTCCATCAGCGGGGTTCTCTGAGACGGGAACGGTGATCTTCAGGATTTCCTGCTGGTTGGCCACGATCTCCTGGAACTTCAGTGTTTCGTAGCCAGGCAAGGAGTTGGCCTTGCCGGTGGAATCCTTTCCCGCCCCGGAGACCTCAGTGAGTGGCTCCTCGGTGCTGCCTATCTGAGCTTTGCCGGAGGGGTCAGTAAACAACAGGTAGAACGTATCGCCCTTCGTCAGCACTGCTGCCTTGTATGCGGGCGAATCCGGGACGCGCTTCTGGGCGGTCAGTTGGATGGCTGCGATGGCGTCTTCCTTGGTGCTGTTGTGCCCATCGCCGTAATTGGTGAAGGCGATGTAACCGCTGAAGAACACCACCAGGACCTGGAACACCAGCAGGAACAGCACACCCGGAGCCAGATACTTCGCCGGAAGCCCGCCCTTGCGCAAATAGATCCAGTTAATGGCCAGGACCACCAGTGACGACACAGCCAGCGCGGCCCACGATTGGCTCAGGAACAGCATCATCAACACGTAGACGGCAAAGGCATCCACCAGGCCCAACAGGACGATCTTGAGGATGGTGCCCTTGATGGAGTCGGGGCCCCGGTGGCCGTTATTTGCGTTCCGGTGGGCAGCAGCGCGAGGTGGCTGCACCGGCGTCGTACTGGTTGTCCTGGCTGGCAGTTCGTGGACATCTGGCTTTGGCATTTTGGATCCTTGGAGTAAAGCAGGTTGCGGCTGGCACGGGCCGGACGGTTTGGCTCCCGGGCCTGACGAGGCCCCGGCCTGACGGCGGGCCCGGGGCCGGACGGCGTGAGTACCGTCCGGCCCCGGGCAAACCGGTGGAATCACCGGTTGCGGCGTCAGCCGCCGATCTTGGACTTGATGCTCGCGGCCATCTTGGTCCACGCTTCAGCGGGATCGCCCTGGCCCTTGATGATGGCCAGTTCCGTGGCGCCCCAGTCAGCCCAGACGGCGCTCATTTCGGGGATGGCCGGCATGGGCACGCCCGTGGCGCCGATCTTCCCGAAGGCCTCCACTACGGGATCGCTGGCTGCCTTCTCAAAGGATGCCTTGAGTGCCGGCGGGCGCCCGCCCGCCGCGTACATGGAGTCCTGGGCGGACTCGGAGGTGAGGTAGTTGGTGACGAATTCATTGGTGGCCAGGGCGTTGGCGCTCTTGGCGCTGATGAAGAAGCCGTTGACGCCGATGAAGGGCTGGGCAGCTTCGCCACCGGCCGTGGGCAGCTCGTCAACTGCGAACTTGATGCCCTTCTTCTGAACGTCCGGCACGTTCCATGGGCCCGTCAGGAAGTACGGGGATTCTCCGGCAAGGAACTTCTCCTTGGCGATGTCGCCCGTGATGTTGGAGTTGATGATTTTCTCGCCGGCGTCGCCCCAGGCGGCCAGCTTCTTGGCGAATTCGACGCCGGCAGCGTCACCGATGAGCAGCTGCTTGGGATCGTAACCACCGTCGGCGTTCTTACCGAAAACCTGCGAACCCATGGATGACTGCAGCGGGTACAGGTGGTACGGATCACCCTGCTTGGGATCCATGCCCACCAGGAACGGGAACGTGGCTTTACCCTCTGCAACGGCCTTCTTACCGTTGGCCACTACCTCATCCAGGGTGCTCGCCTTGCTGTCCACGATGCTGGTGTTGCGCAGGAGGGCAATGTTTTCAATGGCATACGGGACGCCGTAGACGGCTCCGTTGTAGGTCATGGCCTTGATCGAGGAATCCTGGAACTGGCTGGCTTTGTCGCCCAGTTCCACCGGTGCGATCACACCGTTTTGAACAAACTTTCCAATCCAGTCGTGCGGTCCAACGATCAGGTCGGGGCCTTGGCCGGTAGGGACCTGGGTGATGAAGTCATCGCGGACGGCAGCGAAGTCCTTAACTACGAGCTTGACTTCGATGCCGGTGTCCGACTTGAACTTTTCGGTGATGTCCTTCAACGCCGGCGATCGTTCGGCGTCCACCCACATGGTGATGGTGCCGGCGCCGGCTGCCTTGAGGTCCTGCTTTGCGGCTTCCGAGCTGGGAGCGGTGGAGGCACTGCCGCCACAGGCGCTCAGGGCCAGGGCGGCGACCACGGAGATCGCGCCGGTAGCGAAAACGCGGCGGGTGGTCTGAGTCGCGAGGGTGTTGTGCACCTTCATTGGTGTCCCTTTCGTTTTTCTGCTTCGACGGCGGGGCTCTTGGGGCCCAGAGGCAACGTCGGTGATGTGGCTCACAACTGCAAGCGCTTCCAAACACTACATGCCGAAATGACGATTGGTAAACCCCGATACTCCGAAGCATTGTCATCGAAGGGTCATTTTGACTGAAAGCGTTTCCAATTGGATGCGTGGTCTTCTACGATGTGTTCATGTCTGTTGATTCATTGCTCCCAGTTGAGGCGTCCGCGCCCTCTGCAGCTTTCAGTACATTGACGCCCGTCCACGAGGCCTCCGCGGCTCACGCATGGTGGCGCTCCGCAGTCATTTACCAGATTTATCCGCGGTCCTTCCGGGACCTTAACGGCGATGGAATCGGCGACCTCGCGGGTATCACCCACGAACTCGCCCAACTCGCCGAACTGGGCGTGGATGCCGTTTGGCTCTCGCCGTTCTACCGCTCACCGCAGCGGGACGCAGGTTATGACGTCAGCGACTATTGCGATGTCGATCCGCTGTTTGGAAGCCTCGCGGACTTCGACGCCCTGATCTACGAAGCCAACCGCCTGCACCTGCGGGTCATTGCAGATCTTGTTCCCAACCACTGCTCCGACCAACACGCCGCCTTCCAAGCGGCACTCGCGGCTCCGGCCAACAGCCGCGAGCGGGACATGTTCATCTTCCGGGACGGCCAAGGACCTGACGGAAACGAACCTCCCAACAACTGGCAGTCCCATTTTGGTGGCCCCGCCTGGACCCGAATCGTGGAACCAAATGGCCAGCCCGGACAGTGGTACCTGCACCTCTTTGATTCTTCTCAGCCGGATTTCAACTGGGACAACGATGCCGTGCACGCCGAGTTCGAGCGGGTCCTCCGCTTCTGGCTGGACCGCGGAATCTCCGGTTTCCGGGTTGACGTGGCCCACGCACTGGTCAAGGCAGCAGGCCTGCCAAACTGGGGTGGACGCCCGGATGGCAACAGCTCAGACGGCTTCCCCGGCCATGAGGCCCCTATGTTCGGCCAGCCCGCCTTGCACGATATCTACCGGCGCTGGCGCTCCATCCTGGAGGAATACGGCCCCGACCGGATCCTCTGCGCCGAAGCAAATGTGGATCCCCTTCCCCGGCTGGCACAGTGGGTCCGGCCGGACGAGATGCACCAAGCCTTCAATTTCCCGTACCTGCACGCCGGCCTGGACGTGAACCGCCTTCGCCACATCATCACCGATTCCCTGGTCTCCCTGGACGCTGTCGGCGCACCGAGCACGTGGGTGCTGTCCAACCACGACGTCGTCCGTCACGCCACCCGATTCGGTTACGAGGGACCCGGTCCCCGCGACGGCGACGGTATCGGCGCGGACGACGTACAGCCCAATGAAGAACTCGGACGACGGCGGGCTGCCGCGGCCACCATGTTCATGCTTGGCCTCCCCGGTGGTGCCTACCTGTACCAAGGGGAAGAGCTTGGGCTGCCTGACTCCACAAGCATTCCCGGGAGCATGCGTCAGGACCCCACCTTTGCCCGGACCGGCGGAGAAAGGATAGGCCGCGACGGCTGCCGGGTGCCGTTGCCATGGCGTTCCTCGGAGTTGCATGCCGGTTTCGGCGACGGCCAGGATCCTTGGCTGCCGCAACCAGAGTCCTGGGCGGCATTGGCGAGGGACAAGCAGCAGGAGGATCCGGCGTCGCACCTTAGTCTTTACCGGGAAATCCTTGCCCAACGCGCCGAACGTCGGTTGGGCCAGGGTTCCCTGGCATGGGTGGAGGACTACTGCACCGACTCCTCGCTTGCCTACCTCAACGGCGACACCCTGGTGATCATCAACGTGGGTAACCAGCCCCTGCCGCTTCCCGACGGCAAGGTGATCCTTCGCAGTTCGGCGGCAGGCGGCGCCCATCCCATGGGCTCCGATCTGCAGGGCACCGATCTACTAAGCTCGGGGGAGAGCATCTGGCTCACAACCAGCTAACTTTCCCACCGAGGAGCAGCATGACCGGCATCAAGGACGTAGCCGAGCGATCGGGACTCTCCGTTGCCACGGTTTCACGCGCGCTCAGTGGCAAAGGCAACGTCTCCCCCGCCAGTCGGGAACGGGCGCGTGCAGCTGCAGCTGAGCTTGGCTTCGTGCTCTCCTATCACGCCTCGAGCCTGGCCTCCGGCCGTACGCACAACGTTGGCCTGGTGGTGCCCTCGGTCCACCGCTGGTTCTATTCAGCGGTGATCGAGGGTGCCTCCGCTGCGCTCCTGAGTGCGGGATACGACCTCACCCTCTACAACATCGGGGAAGATCCACAACACCGGCACAGCGTGTTCAACGACTTTCTGCTGCGCAAGCGCGTGGACGCGGTCATCGCGGTCTCCTTGGAGCTCAGCGAAGACGAGATGCAGCAGCTTCTCGCCGTGCACCGGCCGATCGTTGGAATCGGCGGCCCCCTTCCGGGAGCCTCCACCATCCGGATCGATGATTCCGCGATCGCACAGCAAGCCACCAACCACCTCATCGGCCTGGGTCACACCAAGATCGCCCACATGACCGGCGAAGAAGCATACGAACAGGACTTCCAGCTTCCCGGGACACGGCGCGGTGGTTTCGAGAAAGCAATGAACGACGCCGACTGCCAGGTTCGGCCCGAGTGGATCGTTTCCGCTGACTTCACCATCGAAGGCGCTTACGCCGCTGCCCGACAATTGCTGGGGGGCGCACCAGAGCGACCAACAGCGGTGTTTGCTGCGTCCGACGAGATGGCCATCGGCACCATTCTTGCGGCGCGTGACTTCGGCCTGCGGATTCCAGAGGACCTCTCGGTCATCGGCATCGACGGGCACGACCTCGGGAAGGTCTTGGGCCTCACCACCATCGACCAGGACGCGAAGGGACAAGGAGCACTGGCCGTGCGCACCCTGCTGGGCGCCATCAACAATGGCCTGGTCCTTGAACCCGCCGATACTGAACACCCTACAAAGCTGGTGGTTCGTTCGAGCACGGCTGTGCCCAGGAACGACGCCGCCTAGGCTGGGCTGCTTCTTAAGCCAGAGGCTACTGCTTCAGGATCTTTTCCATGACCAGTTCCTGCTTGGACGTGTCCTGGGGATATGGCCGGCTGTCCCCTGTGGTGTTGAAACCGTGCCGCCGGTAGAAAGCCAACGCCCTCGTATTGTCCTCGTGGACGCCCAACTCCAGGAGCTTGGCACCCAGGTCCATCCGGGCAGCCTCGCAAGCCTGCTGGAGGAGTTCATCCGCCAGCCCCAAACCTCGATGTTCGGGAGCAACGTAGACACTAATCAGCATCGCTTGAAGTGGCCTCTGCGGGTCTTGAGGATGCTTCAGGACAACCCTCATCAGCCCACAGAACGGGCTTCCCTCCACGCCACCGTCAGCCACCAATGTCACGCTGGAATCGCCGGCCATAGCGGCAGTCCGTTCCTGCCATTGCGCATCCGTTTGCCGCCGCGCCGCCTCCAGGCTTTCGACATAAGCCATGGGCGTGTCCGTTAACATTTCCAGCCGGAGTTTCCTCAGGAGACACCAATCTTCAGCACGAAGTCGCCTGACCCTAGGCAACGGTCCCGCCCATGAACCGTACATAGCGTTCCAGGACGCGAGGCCAACCTTCCGCATACGATGCCCGGCTGGCAGCAGGATCCTCTGCACCTTCCCAACCGTCGTGAACCAACCGCACCTCGGTGCCACCCTCCACCGCCCGGAACGAGACCCTCAATTCTGTGGACCAGAGGGGCGTGCTCGCCGGATACCAGCTTGCATGGAAGGACAACGGCGGCTGCCAGTCATCGATGGTTCCCCAGACCGAAGTGCGTCCGTCCTCGGCCGTCTCCAGGATCAGGTTCTCCTCGAACTCCACGTGCGATCCCGCGCCGAACACACTCTCCTCTTCGAGTGGCCACCACAAATGAGGATGGTCCGTAAAACCCAAAAAGGCATGTGAAACGCTGGTTGGCACCACCACTGTCAGCACCAGGGGTTCAAGTTCATTGGTGTCCTGTGACGATGGCGCGGGCTCCGGCTCGGGATGACTGAAAATACTGTCCATGACCACCAACTGTACCGGTGCGGAAATGCGCATTTCCCCCGGCAACCATGTCCATCCCGAGTTGCTGGAGGATGACTTGGTTGCGCAGCCCGTTGGCGCGGTGTTAGAGTCCCGTTGATCGTGATCTATCAACAGGAGGTGAGACCCATGAACGCAGTATCCGCAATGGGTGCTCCCCCGCAGTACACGATCTCGCGACTGATCTAGTCGCCAGCGGGAGCGCCACAGAGGCAATTCGCGAAAGGCGACTCCCATGAACACAACACCTTTTTCAACCCTGCCCGTCACACCGACGACCACTTCCGCGCAGCCACGGTCCTCCCAGGATCAGCCGCAAGAAAATCCCGCCACGATTCCTGGGCATCTAACCGGACGGGCGCTGGTGCTTGGTGGCGGTGGATCAACAGGCAATGCCTGGCTGATCGGCGTCATCGCCGGAATGTTCGATGCCGGCATGGATGTGACCACCGCCGACTTAACGGTCGGCACCTCGGCTGGCTCCACGGCGGCGGCACAGATAGCTGGCGCGAGTCCTTCAGAACTATATGCAGCTACCCTTGCCGCACCACCCCAGCCGGAACGACAGCGGCCGCGGCAAGCCACTCAGACCGAGCCCAGTCCGACGCAGTCCAATGCAACGCAGTCCAACCCAGCACTATCCGGTCCAGCGCGGCAAGTGGTGGACCATTTGGAAAGAACACAAAAAATCATTGAGGCCTCTGCGGATCCTGCCGATATGCGTCGCCAGATGGGCGCGGCAGCGCTCGAGTTGCCTGCTACCGCGGACGAATCAAGGCAAAGACAGTGGCGTGAAACGGTCGCCTCCCGGCTGCCAAGTTTGCAGTGGCCGCAACGAACAGTACTCATCACAGCGGTGGATGCACGGACCGGTCAGCCCGTCGTCTTTGACCGTCACAGCGGGGTCGAGATGGTGGATGCTGTAGCCGCCAGTTGCGCCAGTGGGTTTGCCTACAGCATCGGTGACGGTCGATACATTGACGGCGGATACCGATCCAACGCCGAAAATGCCGACCTGGCAACCGGATACGCACGCGTCCTGGTGCTGTCACCATTTGGGGGCAGAACACGGACTCCGCTGGCGTGGGGCCTGCACCTGGCAACACAGGTCGACGAATTACGTGCCGGCGGCAGCAGGGTAGAAACGGTCTTCCCGGACAGCAGCGCCGAGCACATGTTCGGCGCCAATGCGATGGATGTCTCCATGCGTCCGGCGGCTGCCCGGGCCGGTTACGAACAAGGCCGGGCCCTCGCGAAGCAACTCGCGGGGTTCTGGAAAGGCTAAACCGGGGTTAAATGGGGGAAGCCCCGGCCGTGGTGGTCGGGGCTTGGTTGGTTCTGGTGTGGCTGGCTGTCTCGTTAATGTGGGAGACCCCCCGTCCCTGGTGTGGGTTGGGGGGTCTCGACCTAATGTGTGTCCGGCGGTGTCCTACTCTCCCACACCCTCCCGGGTGCAGTACCATCGGCGCTGTGGGTCTTAGCTTCCGGGTTCGGAATGGGA
>NZ_JBFTJT010000022.1:0-60857 GCF_056395565.1 Paenarthrobacter sp. 10L412
ACTGCGGCCACGCCCTCCCATGTTGGCGTTTCCGGGGTGTGCAGCTCCAGGACCATGATGGTGATGATGATGGCCAGCACGCCGTCACTGAACGCCTCGAGCCGGTTCTTGTTCACAGGACCCGGTCCCGTCGCACGTGGCACTGCTTTTGGCTCACCCTGTCATCAGCCATAGTCGGCTCCTCTGAAGGTCTGCACTGTCGGGGACGACGCGCACCTGGTGGATAGAGTACACCCGGTCGCCGAGTGGCCCGCCAGCCCAAGATACAAACACCAGCGGAGGCCGCCTCTCGCATCACTTTGTGCTGCCACTCCTCGGTCCTGCAGAAAGCCTCGTGATCATCTCCGGTGCCTGGGGATATTCCTGGCTCACTTCTTGCTATCGGTCAGCCATGCGTCCAGTTCCTCATCAGTGGAGGAGTCAATCAGTTGTACTAAAGCCCAGTTGTCTCGATGGTTTGGGGCCGCGCGGAGGTGGTCCTCCCAGTCTTCGGCGTATTCACGGAGAGCATCGATTAGATCAATGGTCGCTTCTTCCAACGTCGTCCCGTCAGCCGCCAGGGGCAGGCCGGGCAGGAACATGCCCCAAACCCCGTCCTCGTTGACGACCTGCGCTTTTGCCGAAACGTTATTCACTAAGAATTCCTTGGACAATCTGGTATTCACCACAGAGGCGGAGCCCTCCAAGCTCAATCATAGACAGGCTGCAACCTATGGACGCACCTGGATGATCGTCTTCCCATTCCGGCGCGCGGAAGGATTGAGGGCATTGAGCGCATCGTCGAATTCTCCGACGTTTCCGATGTTTGTCCGCAATCGTCCGTCTCGGATTCGCTGGACGATTTCACCCAGCTGCGCACGATCCGATTCGACAACGAAATCCACTGCCAGACCATCCCGAGGGCGGGATTCAACCGGCCCGGTGATGCTTACCAGCGTTCCGCCGGGCCGGACCAGGGCCGCTGACTGCTTCTGGATATCGCCCCCAATCACATCGAATACCAAATCAACCTCGCCGATCTCTTGCAAGGTGTCGTTCGCGAGATCGACGAACTCGTGCGCTCCGAAGTCAAGTGCCTTCTGTCGATCGGCAGTGCGTCCTGTGCCGATGACGTAGGCGCCCGCTTCACGTGCCAGCTGAGTTACCATCGTTCCGACTGCCCCAGCGGCGCCGTGCACCAGAAGGCTCTGCCCCGACTGGATGCGGCCATGAATAAACAACCCCTGCCATGCGGTCAGGCCAGAGATGGGCAGACTCGCGCCAACTGTGAAGGCGACGTCCCCGGGCAGCGGCGCTAGGTTACGTGCCTCCATCGCCACATACTCCGCTAAGGTCCCATCTCGGTGCCAGTCCGCAAGGCCAAACACGCGTTGACTCACAGTCAGCCCTGTCGTCCCATAACCGAGCGAGGTTACGACGCCGGCAACCTCGTGCCCAATGATGGAAGGTGTCCGATCCCGTCCGGCTCGATCAGTCGAGGTCGAGGGCCACTGGACCTCGGTCGGGACGAATCCCGCGGCATGAACCTCGACAATGACATCATTAATAGATGCCGACGGCTCCGGCCGTTCGGCCATCCTCAGCCCGGCCATACCGGCGGACTGATCTGTCACAACAATTGCTTTCATCAAAAGCTCCCTGTACTCGACCCTGGCCTACAGGGCGGTTTTACTTTTGTAGCTTTAGCTTCCACTATTTTGCCGAGATTGAACCCCGGGTGGGTAGGTTCTGGTGTCGTGGTCCGGTGCCGCGACCTCGAGGGCGTCCTGCTCCGGTCGGTGGAAACACCAACCCAATATCCAGCCGTTTTCTGCTGGTACCGCTTCGGCACCATCGAGCTATGTCTACGAATCTGGTTGCCCTGAAGATCTCGATCCACGACCGGAGAAGTTGGCCGCAGAGGAACACACGTACAAGTCCCCGCTCCTGTTGCAGGGGGCAGAGTTGGTTCTGCAGCGCCATGCACGCCTAAATGAAATCAGTGAAGGCCTTGATTTCGTCACGAGTCATGATGCTGAGCTGCTGACGCGCCTTGAGGACGCATGACGGCATATCTGGACATTGAAGACGCCCCTTCACGTCGTTGATCGGTACGGCTTCCACACCCGCGATGTTGGCTCAGCCTCGGCGCCGCCTAGCTGCCCGCCCGCAAAGGCTCCGCGATCACCCCAGGATGATCGCGGCCGGCATTCTCGAAAAACTCCGCCTCGAAGAACCCATCCTCGAAGAACTCCGCGTTCGCCCTGATGTAGTCTGCCCACTCGTCAGGGACATCGTCCGCGTAGTAGATCGCCTCTACGGGGCACACGGGATCGCATGCCCCGCAGTCAACGCACTCGGACGGGTGGATGTAGAGCGAGCGTTCGCCCTCGTAGATGCAATCCACCGGGCATTCGTCAATGCACGCCTTGTCCTTCACATCTACGCAGGGCTGCGCGATCACGTATGTCATGGCGCACTACACACCGGTGTAGACGGTCTTGCCCCAGGTGTAGAAGTCCAGGGCGGACCTGCCTTGCTCGCGGAAGGTGTTGGTGGAGGAATCCTTCACACCGCCGAAGGGGACGTTCAGGTCCAGCCCGGCAGTGGGTCGGTTGATCTTCACCACGCCGGCTTGGGCGCGAGCAGCGAAGTCCGTGGCGAGAGCCAGCGAGTCCGTGCAGATGCCGGCGGTGAGCCCATAGCGGGAATCGTTGATCGCAGCCAAGCCTGTTTCATAGTCGGCCACCTCAAGAACTGCCACCACTGGCCCGAAGATCTCTTCCGTCACGGCTGCGTCGTCGAAGGGTAGTCCGGTGAGAATCGCCGCCGGGAAGAACAGCGCGCCGGCGGGGTCGCCGTCGTACTGTCCGTGCAGGAGTGTGGCCCCGCGTTCGACGGCGGTACGCACCGCTGCCTGGTCCTGCTCGAATTGCTGCCTGCTCACCACAGCGCCCATACGGGCGTCGCCATCAAGTCCGTCGCCGGTGGTGTAGTCGGCGGCCTCCTGAACCAAAGCATCGAGGAAGGCGGAACGGATGCCGGGCGTCACGTAGACGCGGGACGTCGCTGTGCACGCCTGGCCGGTCAGGCCGAACGCGCCTGCCGCTACTACCTGCGCAGCTTTGCGGGGGTCGGCGTCATCCAGCACCAGGACACCGTTCTTGCCGCCCATTTCGAGCTGGACGCGGGCGCGCCGGGCATTGAGGATCTCCTGCAGTCCAAGGCCAACATTGGTGGAACCCGTGAACGACAAGCCGGCAATCCGGGGGTCCCGGGCCAGCGCGTCACCCACTACGCGTCCCTTGCCGTGAACCACGTTGAACACGCCGGCGGGCAGTCCGGCGTCCTGCAGGGCGCGCGCCAGGTGGGTTGTGGACAAGGGAGTTAGCTCGGCCGGTTTGATCACCACGGCGTTGCCGCTGATCAGGGCAGGCGCAGTTTTCCATGCCGGAATCGCGATAGGGAAGTTCCATGGGGTAATGAGTCCCACCACGCCCAACGGTTCGCGACGCGTCGTGACGGTGGTGTCCGGCAGGCCGCTGGGCAGGACTTCGCCGGTTGCTGCCCAGCCGAGTGAGCCGAAGAAGCGCAGCACGTCCGAGGCACGCTTGACCTCACCCTTTGCCTCCGCAAGGGTCTTGCCTTCCTCACGGACCAGATCCTCAGCGATTGCGTGTTGGCGGTCGTTGAGCAGGTTTCCGGCCGCGATGAGGATGGCTCCCCGGGCTGGTGCTGGCAGGGCCGCCCATGACGGCTGGGCTGCGGCGGCCGCGGTGATGGCGGCGTCCACGTCCTGGACGGTGCCACTGGGTGAGAGCGCTGCGACTTCGCCTGGCCGGGCCGGATTCATTCGCTGTGTGTCCGCGTCGCCGAGCCATTGGCCATTGATGAGGTGCTGGGCGGTGATCGTCTGCGGGTCGGTGATCGCCTGGGGGTCAACTGCTGTGGAAGTCATGATGTTCCTATCGGATTTAAGGGGGAGGCTAGAGGCTGCGGATCAGGCCGCCGTCGCACCTGAGCGCGACGCCGGTGATGTACGACGCCGGCGCGCTGCACAGGAAGGCGGCAGCGGCACCGAACTCGGCAGGTTCTCCATAGCGCCGGGCGGGGATGGTCTTGCGGGATTCGAGCTGGATGTCTTCGAGCGTGGTGCCGCGGCGCTTGGCGGCGGCCTGGTCAAGTTGGGTGACCCGATCGGTGGCGATGCGGCCTGGCAAGAGCAGATTCACTGTGACCTCGTCCAAGGCAACTTCTGCGGCGAGCGTCTTGAGGTAACCAGCCAGGGCAGCACGTCCGGTGTTGGAGACGGCGAGGTTGGGAAGCGGCGCTGTCACCCCGCTGGATCCGATAGCCAGGATCCGACCCCATCGCCGCTCCCGCATCCCCGGAAGTACCTGGGAAACCAAGGCGTGCTGCGGTTTGACCAGGAGATCAAAGGCCGCTGCGATGTCATCGGGGCTCAGTGTGGCTGCGGCACCGGGTTTGGGACCTGGGCCGTTGAGCACCAGGATGTCGATGGGTCCCAGGTCCGCGACCGTCTGTTCCACTGCCGATTCGATGCCCTCGGGCGTGGTCAAGTCCGCCTCGATTGCCACAGCGTCGAAGCCCTTGGTGGATATGACCGCAGTACCAGTCCCATATGCGGCCTGCAGTTCAGCGACGATCTCCTTGGCACGGTCCCGACGACGGCCCACGATCGCCACGCGCACGCCTTCGGCAGCCAAAGCACGGGCAACGGCCAGACCCAGCCCGCCCGTGGAAGCGGCAACCAAGGCTGTCTTGCCTGCGATTCCCAGATCCATCAGAAGCTCCTTACCGGCAAAGTGGCATTTTCAAGGGCAGACGCTGCCTCACGAAGATGCGTGGCCATACTCCCGCGCAGGGCTTCGGGAAAGCCCGCTGCAGGAGCGCGAACGCCCGAGTCCTTAATAAGTCCCCGTTCGCGCAGGCATTCCTTGCGAATAGCCAGCGCCACTTTCGCTTGCTGCTCGAAGTTGATCAGCGGCAGATAGGGGAGTAGTTCGCGCTGGGCTGCTTCATAACCATCCTGCTGCCATGCCCGCACACAAGCTATGAGGGCTTCAGGGTACGAGAAACCGGTCATCGCGCCTGCTGCGCCGGCCATCAGTTCATCCAGCAGTCCCTGCCCGCCAAGGCCACCAAAGACTGAAACCCCGACGCCGGCACTCAGCTCCGCGATCGCGACGCTGGTGGGCGGCGCTTCGGCCTTGACGGCAATGACGAAGTCGCAGGAAGCCACCACATTGATCAGTGCGGGTGTGGAGATAGTGACCCCACTCGCCAACGGATAGTCCTGCAGGACCACCTTGGCGCCAGTAGCCCGGTGGATGGCATCCAAGTGCGCAATCACCGTCTCGGGCCTGGCCGAGTTAGCCTGCACCATCACAGCTGCCAGGCGTTCTCCTGCAACGTCCTGGGCTGCCCGGACTTCCTCAATGGCGGGCCGGGTGGCCAGAGCGGTCACGCCCACAACCAACGGCAGCGCGGTGCATTCGACGGCGGTTTCCAGCACTTGCCGGCGTTCCTCAGCCGTCAGTGCGGCTGCTTCGCCGAAGACTCCCAACGCGGTGAGTCCCGTGGCGCCGATGGCCTCGTAATGCTCCACGAGCTCGGACAAACTGTCCAGGTCCACGTCCAGCGTGCTCCCTTGGAATGGTGTGGCAACAACGCCCCACACTCCTGGAGCCAAAGATTTATGGTTTAGGGATTCGGGCGCGACTGATGGCGGCATCGGTATCTCCTCTACTTCGTTCTAAATGGTTTTTGTTGGCGAGGCGGGTCAGTGGTCGTGCCGGATCACTGAGCCGATCAATGCCCCGGCCAGATCGGCACACGCTTTTCCTGGAAAGCACGCACTCCTTCGGCGGAGTCTTCGCTGTCCAGCGCGGCCATAAGAGCCGGCAGTCGCAGGCCGCGGGCTTCGGTGGCCGTTAGATGGGACGTCTGGGTGACCATCTGCTTCACCGCGCGGACCGAGGTGGGTGCGCACGCAAGGACCTGGTCCACCCAACGCTGCACAGCGGCGTCGAGCTCCTGGGCAGGGACTACCTCGTTGACAAGCCCCATGGACTGCATCTCGGCAGCATCTACCTTGCGGCCTGTCAGGAGCATCCCCATGGCCTGGGTATACGGGACCCGCCGCACCAACTGGTGGATGCCGCCGTCGAGCGCTAATCGCCCAACCCGGGGTTCCGTCAAGCCGAACTTCGCGGTGTCGGCTGCCACCACGATGTCCGCACCCAGCACCATCTCCATGCCGCCGCCAAGGGCGTAGCCGTTGACGCGGGCGATGACGGGAATATCCAGGGTGGTGCGCAGGCTCAGGCCACCGAAGCCATTGGGATCCAGTCCGGCCCAATACTCCAGGCCGGTCTTGTCCACGGCCGACGCCGACATGTCAGCACCAACGCAGAAGGCGCGGGACCCGGCACCGGTTATGACAACCGCACGTACGGACGGGTCCTGCTCAAGCTGGGCCCAGATCTCGTTGAGCCGTGCATGGGCGGTGGCATCCACGGCGTTGAGGACGTGTGGACGATCGATGACCACCGTGGCCACGTGATTTTCGATGGTCAGGGTGACGGTATCCAGCGGCGCCTCCACCGGCGCTTGAACTGCTGTAGCCGTCATCGCAATACCCCCAGCTGCTGCAGGCGCTCGATCGTCTCTTGGTCGAAGCCGTTCTCCAGCAGGACCTCCACATTGTGCTCACCGAGTCGCGGCGCGGCGCGCCGGATGGTGGGTGGAGTAGCGGAGAGCCGGATGGGAGCGTTCAGCATACGGACAGTGCCGACGCCGGGGTGCTCTGCTTCCACGATCATCCCGTTGGCCTCTGTTTGCGCATCCGCCAAGGCCTGTTCCAAGGTGTGCACGGGAGCATTGAGCAGTCCCTGCTCCTCAAGCCGGTGTGTCCAATACTCGGTGGTATTGGTAGCGATGCGCTCGCGGAAAATGGCCTGCAGTGCCGGCTTGTTCTTGAATTGCTGCTCAAGGTTGGAGAACTCAAGCCGCTGGGTGAGGTCCTCGTCCAGGCCAAGTGCTTCAGAAATCCTGGCCAGGGGATCGGGGGTGAAACCGCCCACCATGCACACTGCACCGTCGGTGGTTTCGAAGACACCGCTCAGTGGCATGGCGCCCCAGTTGACCTCGTAGCCGCGGTTGAGCTGCATGCACGCTTCCTGCATCTGCAGGTGCAGCATGGAGTCGTACATGGTCACCTCCACCTTCTGGCCCACCCCCGATGCCTCGCGTGTGCGCAACGCTAGAAGGATGCCCTGCATGAGGTGCATGCCGGTGATGTAGTCGCACAGGGTGGTGGGGTAGATGGAGGGCTTGGCGTCATCGGATTCCCGTCGCCACATCACTCCCGAATACGCTTGCGCGATCGCGTCCTGGCCACCTTTATGGGCGTAGGGCCCCTCAGGGCCGAAGCCGGTGCCAGAGGCCCAGATGATTCCCGGGTTCGCAGCTTTCAGGTCCTCGTAGCCGAAGCCCATCCGTTCCATGACTCCGGAGCGGAAGTTGCTGACCACTACATCCGCATCAGCAATGAGCCGGTGCAGCACCTCGCGCCCTTCGTCGGTACGAGTGTCCACCGAGACACTGCGCTTGTTCCGGTTGATGGACAGGAAAATCGGGTTGTCCTGGCCGTCCTGGTCAGGGAACGAATTGCGTGAAATATCGCCGGCGCCGGGACGTTCCACCTTGATGATGTCTGCGCCGTAGTCGCCAAGCAACTGCGTGCAGGACGGGCCCATGAACACCTGCGTGAAGTCCACGATCTTGATGCCGTCCAGGGGCAGCGGGGTGACTGCTGCAGCAGCTGAGTCGCCGGTGGCAGCGGCGGCGGGAGCCGACGTCGTGCTTTCAGTCTGGTCGAGGAGAACGGTGCTCATGCCGGCACCGCCTCGTTGGAGTCCACGGTAGCGTTCGACGACGGGACGTCGCCTGGGTCTGCACCATGCCGGCGCATGCCCTGCTGGATATCCAGCGCGGAGACGTCGCGGACCAACATGTTGTTTTCCACGGCGAGTGCCGCTGCAACGCCGACGGCCTGTCCCATTGCCATGCAGGGCGGGATCTCGCGCGACATCTTCTGTGCCTCGGGGGTGGCGGAGTAGTGGCGGCCGGCGACCAGGAGCTGGTCCACTTCCTTGGGGAGCAGCGAGCGGTACGGGTAGTAGTAGTCACGGCCGCGCGCAACGGTGTCCGCGAAGTGGCGGCGCTGGGTGACGTCGTCCTTGGTCATGACGTACTCGCCCTGCAGGAGTCGGGTTTGGCGGACACCCATCTGGGAAGCGACGTCCAGCATGTAGCAGTTTTCGAATCCGGGGAGGTTGGCGCGGACGTACTCTACGGCCTCGGAGATGCGGTCCCTGGCTGCGAACTCCGCGGCAGTCATATCAGCCGGGTCAACGCCGTCGAAGCCGCTCATGTGCGGGGCGTTGCACCAGACCACGCCGTCGATGGGGGTCTTGAGCCACCAGAGTTCCCAGGCGCCACCGAGGAGTCGCTTGATCTTGCGGTTGATGGCGCGCGCTTCCTTGGGATTGGCCTGTTCGAAAGCTTCTGCTGCCTTGGTATTTACATTGCCCAATCGGAAAACGAGCGTGGTGAGGTAGTTGTCCTTGGCGTAGCTTGCACCGGCGCGGGAGGCGACGTCAATGTCACCGGTGGTGTCGATCACGACGTCGGCCATGAACGCCTGCGGACCCAGTTTCGTTTCACAGATGACGCCCTTGATCACGCCGTTGTCCACGATGGGACGGGAGAACCAGGAGTGCAGGCGGAGGTCCACGCCGGCCTCGCGAACGAGGTCGTTGGAGACGCGCTTCCAGCCGTCGGGATCGAAAGCCGCGGCGTAGCAGATGGGCTTCGGGTTGGTGTGCGAGTGGAAATCGAAGGTCCCGTAGCGGCCCCACTTGTTCCAGAGTTCCTCGGAGGTCTTGCGGTCATCGGCGGGCGGAACGACTGCCAGGCCAAGCTTCTGCAAGCGCTCCACGTACTCGGAGACGATGCCGGTGACGGTGATTTCCTGGCCGTTGATCATGTCATCGAGAACCAGGACCATACCGCCGGAAGCCAGTCCGCCCAAGGATGAGTAGCGTTCCAGGAGCGTGACTTTGGCTCCTGAGCGGGCGGCGGTAACCGCCGCGGCGACGCCTGCGGGACCACCGCCGACTACCAGGACGTCGGATCGTGAGATGACCGGGGCGGTGAGGTCCGCCGTCGTAGTGCTGAGTTCAAGGGTATTCATGGGAGGTTCCTTACTTTCCGACGAAGATGCCGTTGGAGCGGCGTGCGGCGAGGTAGAAAACGATGCTGAGGATGGAGAGGACGGCCACGTAGACCGGGAAGATCCAGGTGAGGTTCAGGGACTGGAACCAGACCAGAAGGTAGGAGGCGGTGCCACCGAAGAGTGCCACGCCGATGCCATAGCCCAGGGCCACACCGGTGCCGCGGATGTTCTTGGGCATCAGGGATGAACTGACCACGTTGTAAAGGGTCATGTTCAGCACCAGGACGATCGAGCCGCCCAGGAGGACTGCTGCGAATCCGCCAATGCCCGGCTGGACGTACATCAGCATGAGGAACACGGACGGGATGGCGAGGATTCGGGTCACCAGGAACCAGCGGGACATTGCTTTGCCGTCGGCCAGCTTGCCGATGATCCAACTGCCCACTACGAGGATGATGGCCAGGATGGTGGTGAGGGCGAAAACCGCGGTGGGATCTTCCTTGAAACCGCTGCGGGCTGCGGTGGGAAGGCCAACGTTCCAGGCGTAGTTGTAGGCCTGTGCTGCACCCACCACGAAGATGATGGCAAGCACGGAGAGCCAGTGCTTACGGACTCCGGACCACACGGCACGCGGCGTGTTCGTGGCCATTTCCTCGGCCTTGAGGGTCTCCGGCAGGGAGCGGCGGAGGTAGAGCACCACAAAACCGAAGGCAGCGCCGATGATGAACGGTACACGCCAGCCCCAATCGGCCATGGCTGCGCCGCCGAGGACAAGGCTGCAAAGGAAGCTCACCAGCGAGGCCAGCAGGATACCGATGTTCACGTAGAAGGACATGATGCCGGCCACGTAGCCTTCGCGGCCTTCCGGGGCAAGCTCTACAGCGTGGGAGGTGGAGAGCGGGGCTTCGATTCCCGTGGAGATGCCCTGCAGGACGCGGCACACGAGCAGGATGATGCCGGCCCAAGCACCGATGGTGGCGTAGTTCGGCGTGATGGCAATGATCAGCGTGGTGCCGGCCATGAGCATGATGGACAACAGCATGACCCGACGCCGGCCGATCCGGTCTGCGAGCGTCCCCAGCAGAATGCCTCCAAGGGGGCGGAAGGCGAACCCGACGGCGAACACGGCCAGTGCGTTCAACGTGGCGGAGAGCGGCTCGGTGTTGGGGAAGAAGTTCGGTCCAATGAAGGCTGACAGGAGTCCGAAGACCATCCAGTCGTACCATTCAAGGGCGTTGCCAAGGCCCAGGCCCAAGAGTCCTTTGCGGACCTGGGGAGTGAACTTTGGGTTCCTTGTGGGGGAGGAGTGGCTGGTGCTTGGTGACGGGACGGCGTTGTCCGTCGTTTGGGTGTTGAGCATGGAAGTGTCCTTACGCTGACGCCCCGGAGGGCGTGGGAGGGTATGACGCAGGAACGCCTGTTGGAGGAGGCGTGTTGTGCGAAAGTGGCAAGGATTGTCTGCGGCCACGGTTCGTGTCCGGACAGTTAAGGGAAAACGCTGGCGCCGTTGAGGGGCAGCAGTGTTACCACGCGTGTGGTGCGTTGACCCAGATGGCTACGCATACCTCTTCGTAGCTGTTCTTGTACCAGTGTGGGATCTCTGAGGAGTAGGTGATCGAGTCGCCCTCCTCCAGGCTGTAGCAGACGCCGTCCAGATAGACGTCCTTACGGCCGGAGATGATGTAGCAGAACTCTTCACCGCTGTGGGTAAAAGGGGTTGCGCTGGTGTCGTGCCCTGGGGGCGTGCTGATCCATTGCGCTTCGATGCTTCCGTCGCGGTTGGGAGTCAGCAGTTCGTGTACGGCTTCGCCCACGGATTCACGGGTGACGTTCTTTAGGTTGCGTCGCTCGGATCTGCGGACCACCGGTGAGGTGGATTGGTCCTGGCCAATGAAGAATCTCCCTACGGGGATGTCCAGGCCGTGGGCCAATTGGGCGAGGGTGGTGAAGGAAGGGTTGGCCATTCCGCGTTCGATTTGGCTGACGATCGCCTGGCTGAGGCCGGTGATGTCCGAGAGCTGGGCGAGGGTCATGCCCTTTGCCTTGCGCATGGTGCGCACCTTGTTCCCCACAGTTGCCAGCAGTTCGCTGGTGGCTGGCGGTGCAGGAGTCTCGGTAGTCATTGCCGCATCCTTCGTTGGTGAGCTAACTCACACAACTATAGTGAAGATTTTTAGCGAGTCAATGGTTTTCTTTATTTTCGTGAAGATCTTTACGAAAGTGGGGGTTGGAGTTCGCAAATCGTGCCGAACACGAAGGCTTCGATCATCTGCACTTGCGGCCTCAGTTCCTGAAGGTGCCCGGCATTGGGGAGGAGCCTGATGCTGATTTCCAGTTCCGTGGCCAAGCGGCTCATGCAGATGGCGCCCACCATGTGGCTTGATGTCTTCAGGCTCAGCACCGCATCCATGGCATCTTCCATGTCAAGGTTGTTCAGCGCGTGATGCAGGCGGTCCACACGCCACGGCAACAGATCTATGTAGTTGCGGACAAACCTGGTGACGATGGATCGGTCTCCGCCAAGTTCCGCCTGGAGTCCGGTGAGGACGGTGGGATCGACCAGTGATTCTGTGCACTCGTCATACTCAGACACCAAACCCCTCCCGCCTCCGAACAATAGATGCACGATTCAACAGTAGGTCCCGGGGAACTACTGCAACGCCGGAAATCGAAAGCTTGATCCAATCTTGAGCGGACTCAGAGGGAGTCTTGATCGAAGCCCCCGAAAGTAAGTAAAGGAAATGGAGTAATCGCCGAATCGGGGGGATCAAGGCGTGGATACAGGAATGGAATTCAGCATGAACGATGGTGTTCGGCCCTCGGCGGGCCTCATGGTCATCATCGTGTTGTGCCTGACGGTGCTGCTGGGTATTGGTGGAACGTCAGCCTACGCGTTGTGGGAGCAAGGCTCCCACGCCAGCACCGATCACTCGGACTCCGCTGGGTCCGCTGGGACTGCCGGCTCCAGAGCCCCGTAGGGCGAACTGCCCTCCACGTACCCCTCCAAGAACGCTGTCAGCCGTTCTTCGAGGACTGAGCTGTCCCGCAACTCGCACTCCCAAACCGTCAACGTGTCCCAACCGGCAGCGCGCAATTGTTCCCTTTGAGCGAGATCGCGTTCACGGGTCCGGTTGCGCTTGGTCTCCCAGAACTCCGCGTTCGCAGTGGGGGAGTGCAGGCCAACCTTGCAATCGTGGAAGTGCCAGAAGCAGCCGTTGACGAAAATGACTTTGCGACGGCTCGAGAACACTAAATCGGGCCGGCCCGGCAGCTTGGTCCCGCCAGCCTGCCCATGCAGCCGGTAACGGTACCCCTTGGCGTGCAGGAGTTTCCGGACCAGCAACTCGGGCTTGGTGTTTTTGCCCCTGATCCTGGACATGTTTCGGCTGCGCTGCTCCGGCGTCAGCAAGTCCCGGCTCTCGCCCATAAAGTCCAGCCTACCCACCCAAACTAGCTAAGGGCGGGCGACGCTGACCGTCCGGGGAGCCTGGAAGGACAGCAGCCGCAGCCATTCGGGGTTGGGGTCCTGGAGCCGGACCCCCTTCAGGGCCGCGGTAGTCTCCTGAACCACGACGACGGTCTCCAGCTCTGCGAGTTTGGCACCAAGGCAGCGATGGATTCCTGAGCCGAAGGCCAGACCGTACGGTGTGGGGCCTTGATGATCGGTGGCTTCCCCGGAAGATCCCCCAGTGCCTTCCCGGGCGGCCCACGGAAAGCCGTGGTTCCCGGTCAGCTCCACCAGGATTTCTTCGCCCGCAAGGATGTGCTCGCCGTTGAGCTCGGTATCGCGGGCGGCCACCCTCCGCCAAGTTGGCACGGAAGATTCAGTGGCCAGCACATGACGAACAATCTCCCGGGCTTTGGCGCTGGAGGACGCCTCGTCCCAGGATATTCCCCGGGAGCCCTCGGCCAGCCGGAACAGCGTGGTGCTGATGAGCTGTGTGGTGGTCTCCTGGCCAGCGATGAGCAGGAAGTAGCCCAACGAACAGATCTCAGGGGTGCTGAGCCCGTGGTCCGCGAGTGCCTTGAACAGGTTTGGTTCCGGGGCGACTACGGCTTCAAGAACCAGCTCGCGCAGCCAGGTGTAGAAGTCCGCCGCGGTGTGGGCCAGCTCGAGTTGCCGTGCGGGATCCGGCCATCCCCAGAACAGCTCAAGGGAGTCCAGGCTCCACGCCTTTAGTTGGGGAAGGTCTCGGACGGGAAGTCCCAGCATCTCCAGCATGATGACTGCCGGCGGATACGCGGCCACTGCCTGCACCAAATTAACGTTTCCTGCTGAGCTGAGGAGCTGGGCTGCGGCCGAGGCTGACTCCCGGGAGAGCTGCCGGATGCGCGGCTCCATCGCAACAACTTTGGCGGGAGTGAAGAAGCCCGCCACCACCTTGCGGATAGCTGCGTGTGAGGGGGAATGGTTGCTGGCCAGGACAGGTGGAAGGGCGAAGCGTGCCTTCTGCAGGACGCGGAGGGCTTGGCCGCTCAAGGGCGTCACGGCCAGAAGTGCGTTGGCAGGGCTGAAGTCGCCCGGCCGGTGAAGTACCTCGCGGACGGTATCAGGATCGCGCAGCACGTTGTAGGGGCATGTGCTGACGGTGCTCATGCGGGCACCCCTGCAAGCCAGGAGGCCGCCTGTTCGCGGAACGCGCCGGGATCCATTCCGGCGGCTTCGTGCCGGATGGCACCCAGCAGCGGGACAGGCCAGTCGGAGATCGTGGCACGGTTGCTGCGCTCCACTGCGCCAGGGACCGCAGGCCAGCTGCCAAGCACAACACCGACCACCCGCAGGCCCCTCCGATCGAGGGCTTCGAGCGTCAGCGCCGTGTGGTTCAAGGTGCCCAACGACGCCCGCGCCACCACCGCGAAGCCAGCCGAATCGCCCAGGAGGGTTCCGAGATCAGCCAGCGTCCCGCCGTCGTGGTCCAACTCAACCAGCACCCCACCGGCACCTTCCACAAGGACGTGGTCATGCGTGTTGGCCAGGGCGCGGATTCGCTGTGCATGCGAAGCAAGCTGCGGCAGTACCACCTCGTCACAAGCAGCAGCGGGGACGGGTGCCAGCGGCTGTTCCAGCACGATGCCGGCCTCGGCCGTGAGCGGGCCGGCGAGCCGCACCACTTCCGCACAGTCCGAATCGCCATCGACGTTCCCGCTTTGGCAGGGCTTGTAGACCGCTACCGAGCAGCCGCGCTGCTTAAGCGCTGTGGCGAGTGCCGCCGTCGTAATGGTCTTCCCGACGCCGGTATCGGTACCGGTCACCAGGATGATGCGGGGAAGTTTCATGAGGTTCGCTCCAGGATGTCGCGCAGCACTGAGCAGGCGTGGTCGAGGTCGGTGGGGGTGAGGTTGGCTCGGGCCGTAAGTCGCAGGCGGGAGACGCCGTCCGGCACTGAAGGTGGCCGGAAACAGCCCACCTGGACGCCAGCAGCGTACGCGGCCTGGCTCGCAGCCAAGGCGGCTTCCGCTGAAGGCATGGGGATGGATTGAACTGCTCCGGCAGAACGCTCGACGGCGGCTGAGCGGCCCGGCCTGGGCTGCAGTTGGGCGGCGAGAGCGGCTGCGTTGTGATGGACGGCCGCGGCGCGCCAGGGTTCCTGCTGGATGATTCCGACGGCGGCCAAGGCAGCAGCCGCGGCGGGTGGGGCCAACGCGGTGTCGAAAATGAAGCTCCGCGAACGGTTCACCAAGTGCTCTCGCAGCAGGCTTGAACCGAGCACAGCCCCGCCCTGGCTGCCCAAGGCTTTGGACAGGGTGGCCGTGCGGACAACACCCGGATGGTCCGTCAGGCTGGTGCCAGCCACAGCGCCGCGCCCTTGAAAAGGACCAACGCCGCCAACGCCCAGGCTGTGGGCCTCGTCGATCAGCAGCACCGCATCGTGTTCCTGGGCGAGGTTGAACAACTCCTTTAGTGGAGCAGCGTCGCCACCGACGCTGTAGATGGACTCAACCACAATCAATGCCCGCGGCTGTGTCCGTTCCTGCAGGAGGCGTGCCGCGTCCGCAGCGTCATTGTGCTTGAATTCCCGCACCTCGGAACGGCTCAGCCTCAAACCATCGATCAACGAGGCATGGCAGTGCTCGTCCGCCACAATCAACGTTCCGGGACCACCCAAAGCCGTGGTGACGCCCAGATTGGCGAGGTAGCCGGAGGAGAACACCAACGCAGCCTCCGCTCCCGTGAACAGGGCAAGGTGGTGCTCCAACTCAAGATGCAGTTCCGTGGTGCCGGTGACCAGCCGGGATGATGCAGCGCCAGTGCCCCAGCGCCTGATCGCCTCCGTGGCAGCCTCCGCCAGTCGTGGATCCGTGGACAGGCCCAGGTAATCGTTGCTGGCGAGGTCGATCATCCGGCGGTGCCCGGCCTGCGGACCGCGCACTGTCGGCTTCCGCACCAGCCCGCGGCGCTCGCGGACCTCTGCCTGCTGCTCCAGCCAGGAGGTCATGGAGACGCTCATGCTCTGGCCCCCAACCTGTCTCCGGCCGCGGAGACTGCTGCCACCATGCCCTCGGTGATGGTCATGATCTGGGAGGTTGAGCTGATGTACGGCGGCATCGTATAGACAAGGTTGCGGAAAGGACGGATCCACACTCCCTGCTCGATCGCGGCACGGGTCACTGCAGCGACGTCCACCGCATCCGCCAACTCAATGACGCCCACGGCGCCGATAGTGCGGACGTCCCTCACGCCGTCGAGCACCAATGCCGGGGCCAATCCTTCCGCGAGGCCTGCACCTATGCGGTCAACATCCGCGCGCCACTCGCCGTCCCGCAGCAGTCCGAGGCTCGCGTTGGCCACGGCGCAGGCGAGCGGGTTGCCCATGAACGTGGGGCCGTGGAGCAGTGCACCGGCACCGCCGCTGGAGACCACCCGGGCAAGCTCACCTGTGCACAATGTTGCAGCCAGAGTCATGTACCCGCCCGTGAGGGCCTTGCCGACACACAGGATGTCCGGAACGACGCCAGCATGGTTCGCCGCGAACAGCTCGCCTGTTCGCCCGAAGCCCGTGGCGATCTCGTCCAGAATGAGCAGCAACCCGTGCGCATCAGCCACCTCGCGGAGGATCTGCACACACTCCGCCGGGTAGATGAACATCCCGCCGGCCCCCTGCAGGACAGGTTCCACGATGATGGCCGCGAGCTCATTGGAATACTCACTGGCCAGCGCCTCAACTGACGTCCGCCACTCACTGATAGCTGTTGGCGTGGCCGTCGCCGCGGCTGGAGGACGCGGCGCGAACACGTTACGGGCCAGCAAACCAGGGAACGCGGAGTGCATACCGTCAACGGGATCACAAACGCCCATCGCCGCGAACGTGTCGCCGTGATAGCCGCCGCGGACCGTCAGGAAGCGCTGCCGTCGTGGACGCCCGGAGGCGGTCTGGAACTGCACCGCCAGTTTCAGGGCAACCTCCACCGAGATGGAACCGGAATCAGCCAGGAACACGCGCTCCAACTGACGGCCAGGCTCGCCGGGCGCCAGCGCCAGCAGGTTCTCGGCAAGATCCACGGCAGGCTGATGCGTCAGTCCCCCGAACATCACATGGCTGAAGGAGCCCAGCTGGCGCTGAACCGCGGCATCCAGCACAGGATGGCGATACCCATGGATCACGGACCACCACGACGACATCGCATCCAGCACCTCGTGCGTGCGGCCGTCCTCGTCCCGAAGCCGCAGCGCCACGCCGTCGGCCGCTTCAACTTCCCAGAGCGGCAGCGTCCCGGACGCCGGAGCGTAAGGATGCCACAGGCTCGCCCGGTCTCGCTCGATCAGCGAACTCATCGGGACAACCGTCCGTGACGCGAACACTCCGCCGACCATCCCAGCGGCGTCACCTGGACCTTCATCCGGCGGCGGCACTGCGCGCAATACCTGGGCGGCTCCATCGCCAACCGTTGCTGGCAGTCCTGGTGCGGGTCCGACGTCGGGCGCTCGCCGTTGGTGCCATGGTTACCAGTGCCGCGGCGAACGGTACCGCCCCCAATGACGGTGCCGTTCTCAACAACGGTGCCGTCCTCAACAACGTCTTCACCAAGGGCGCCGGCCACCGTGCCGCCGCAGTGCCCGCAGTATTCCGCCGTCGTGGCGCCGATCGCGGTCATAGTGTCTTCTGGAGTTCCTTGATGGGCATGTTGAGCTCCACCAGGAGGTTGAGGTCGGCGGTGGCGGGGCGGCCCAGGGTGGTGAGGTAGTTGCCCACGATCACGGCGTTGATGCCGCCGAGCAGGCCTTCGCGGGTGCCAAGATCGCCGAGGGTCAGTTCGCGGCCGCCAGCGTAGCGGAGCACCGTGCGCGGCATGGCGAGCCGGAAAGCGGCAATGGCGCGGAGGGCGTCCTTGCCGTCCATGATGCCCTGGTTTTCCAGCGGCGTTCCCGGACGCGGATTGAGGAAGTTCAGCGGAACTTCGTGCGGTTCCAATGCGGCCAGCTGGGCGGCGAGTTCAGCCCGCTGCTCCAGCGTTTCGCCCATGCCGATCAGGGCGCCGCAGCACAATTCCATGCCGGCGGCCTTGACCATGTTGCACGTGTCCAGCCGTTCCTCGTAGCTGTGCGTGGTCACGACCTCGGGGAAGTAGCTCCGGGCCGTTTCGAGATTGTGGTTGTAGCGGTGGACACCCCACTCCGCCAACTGGTCAACCTGGCGCTGGGTCAACATGCCCAGGGAGCACGCGATGTTGATATCAACTTCCTCGTTGATGCGGTCGATCGCGAACTTGATCTGGTTCATGAGCTTGATGTCGGGGCCACGCACAGCTGCGACGATGCAGAACTCGGTGGCACCGGTGGCGGCCGTTTCCTTGGCAGCCTTCACCAGCTCGGGGATATCCAGCCACACGCCGCGGACAGGGGAATCAAACAGGCCGGACTGGCTGCAGAAGTGGCAGTCTTCGGGGCAGCCGCCGGTCTTGATGGAGATGATGCCCTCAACCTCAACGTCCTCGCCGCAGTGCTTCAGCCGGACCTCGTGGGCGAGCTGCATGGCGGCCGGAATCGCTTCGTCAGGAAGTTGGAGGATCTCCACAAGCTGGGCTTCGTCGAGGCCTTCACCGCGCTCAAGAACCTGCTCGCGTGCGATGTCCAGGATGGCGTAGGCAGCGACTGCTGGGGTTCGATGAGTTGTTTGGGTCGTCATGGACTTGACGGTATCCGGGGGCGCGCATCGCGATTTTGTGGGGTACGCACAAAGTGGCGTCGCGGATTTTGGAGCGCCCTTATGGCTCGTGGGCGAGACGGCTGGTGCAGAAGTTACAGCTGTGAAACATCGTTGTGACTGATTTGACCCGCTGCGTGACTAGCGTCGTTGGCGAAGCACCGACCACGAATCTCGAAAGTGAGCACGGATGAG
The DNA here is from genome assembly GCF_056395565.1 of Paenarthrobacter sp. 10L412. Taxonomy (NCBI): domain Bacteria; kingdom Bacillati; phylum Actinomycetota; class Actinomycetes; order Micrococcales; family Micrococcaceae; genus Paenarthrobacter; species Paenarthrobacter sp. 10L412. Next base: position 18,580 of record NZ_JBFTJT010000022.1, read on the forward strand.
CGACGTTCTGACAGACAGCCAAAGAACTACGACGGCGGGGAACGCCGATGCGATGAGCGCAGCGAAGGAGAGCCTGGAAGACTACACACTCCGGTTCGCCCCGCGCTCTTACCGGAAGTGGAGCGCCGGCGTGGTGGCGACCAGTGCACTTGGCGGGATCGCCTACCTGGCTGACTTCTCGATCGGCGCAAACATCGGCATCGCCTACGGCACCGTGAACGCCATTTTCGGCATCATCGTGGCCGCGGTGATCATCTTCGCCACGGGCTTTCCACTCGCTTACTACGCCGCCCGCTACAACATCGACCTTGACCTCATCACCCGCGGGTCAGGCTTTGGCTACTACGGTTCAGTGGTCACGAACATCATTTTCGCGACCTTCACCTTTATCTTCTTTGCCCTCGAAGGCTCCATCATGGCCCAGGGCCTGCAATTGGGGCTCGGCGTCCCGCAATGGCTTGGGTATGCCGTGTCCACCATCATCATCATTCCGCTGGTGATCTACGGGATGAAGACCCTTGCTACTTTGCAAGTCTGGACCACGCCCCTGTGGTTGCTGCTCATGGTGGTTCCTGTTGGCTATCTGCTGTTGTCACACCCGGACAGCATCGACGCCTTCTTTGCTTACACCGGCGCTTCGGGCGAGGGCGGCACCAATCTCGCCTCCGTGATGCTGGCTGCCGGCGTGTGCCTTTCGCTGATGGCCCAGATCGCAGAGCAGATCGATTACCTGCGCTTCATGCCGCCCAAGACTGCGGAGAACAAGGGTGCTTGGTGGCGTGCCGTAATTCTTGCAGGACCGGGCTGGGTTCTTTTCGGTGCCATCAAGCAGGTTGTGGGCATGTTTATTGCCATTTACTTGATCGCCAAGCTTGACCCCGCGGCAGCCGCTTCCGCGAATGAGCCTGTCCACCAGTTCCTGGGTGTTTACGAAGAAATGATGCCAGCGTGGCTCGCAATGTCCCTGGCCGTTGTGTTGGTGGTTATTTCGCAGATCAAGATCAACGTGACCAACGCCTATTCCGGCTCGCTTGCCTGGACCAATTCGTTCACCCGCATCACCAAGACCTACCCGGGCCGCATGGTGTTCGTGGTGGTCAACCTGGTGATCGCATTGGTCCTCATGGAGTCGAACATGTTCGAGTTCCTCAACACGATCCTTGGCTTCTACGCCAACTGCGCCATGGCCTGGGTGGTTACGGTTGCCTCCGATATTGCGATCAACAAGTACCTTTTGAAGATCTCGCCCAAGGTTCCTGAGTTCCGTCGGGGCATGCTCTACGCCGTCAACCCGGTCGGGTTCGTGTCCATGCTGGTGTCCGCAGGGATGTCCATCGCGGTTTTCTTTGGGGCTTTCGGTGCCGCAGTGCAGCCGTATTCGCCCATTTTCGCCGTCGTCCTTGCTTTGGTGCTTCCCCCGGTTCTGGCTTTGGCGACGCGCGGCCGCTATTACCTCCGGCGCAACGACGACGGGATTGACCTGCCCATGTTCGACGCCGACGGCAACCCCAGCGACGAGAAGCTCCTCTGCCACGTCACCGGCCTTGAATTCGAACGCCCGGACATGCTCCGCTCAGGCCAGGACGGTCCCGACGGCGAACCCCGGTTCATCTCCTCCCTCGCCCTGTCCACGGATAAGTCGGGTTCACTGGTACTTCCGGCCCAGAAGTAGCCGCGCCACCCAACTAGGGGACAGCACATGTTCCTATGAGCCCTCATAGCGACGTTTGCTGTCCCCTACTTGGGCTGACGCTGGGCGCGAATAGTCAGGATGCTTAGAATGAGGCATGGCACAGGATGAGCGGAACGAAGAGTCCGGGCAGGCTGAGGAGATCGAGCAGGCCGAGTCGACAACCGACCTCGACGAGGACATCGCCATGGCTTTGGAAAACCATGTCCTTAACCCGGCGGAGGATCCTGAAGACGCCTCAGATCCACGGACGATGTATCCGTCGGGGGAGTTCGAGCCGCAAACCCAGGACTACCCGGGCTGGACCGAGGCAATGATCCCGCGCCCGGACCACGGGGAGCAAAGCTATGTGGGCCATCACCGCATGATGGGATTCCGGACCTTGATTACGGGCGGCGACAGCGGGATTGGGAAAGCCGTGGCTATTGCCTTCGCCCGTGAAGGTGCAGATGTGGCGTTCACGTATTTGCCGGAAGAGGAGCAGGACGCCGAATTGACCGTCCAGCTGATCGAAGCCGCGGGCAGCCGTGCGCTGGCGCTGCCGGGGGATCTGAGGGACGAGGAGTTCTGTCAGGAAGTCATCGCCCAAACCATCCAAGAATTCGATGGTCTGAACGTTCTGGTCAACAACGCAGGTTTCCAGATGACTACCAGCCAGGGGATCGAAGACCTCAGCAGTGAACAGTTCGACCGGACCTTTAAGAGCAATGTCTATGCGCTCTTCTGGCTTACCAAGGCAGCCTTGCCTCATTTGCAGCCCGGGGCCTCGATCATCAACACCTCATCGATCCAGGGTTACCATCCGAGTCCGTCGCTGATCGATTACGCCGCTACCAAGGCCGCCATCAACAGCATGACGTTCTCGTTGGCAGAATCCCTGGGGTCCAAGGGAATCCGGGTGAATGCGGTAGCTCCCGGGCCGGTGTGGACTCCGTTGCAGCCACCAACCCAGCCGGAGGAGAAGATCGTAAAGTTCGGACAGGACACGCCGCTCGGCCGGGCCGGTCAGCCTGCTGAACTTGCCGCAACGTACGTCCTGCTGGCAACAGAGGAATCCAGCTACATTTCCGGCTCGGTTATTGGGATTACCGGCGGAAAGCACCTCGCCTAAGGCGCCTCGGGGCATATCCAGAAATGGGCATATCCAGAAGTCAGGGCTTGAGCACCACCTTGATGCAACCGTCCTGCTTCTTCTGGAATTTCTCGTACAACTCAGGTGCATCGTCCAGACCACCCGTGTGGGTGACCAGATGCATGACTCCCAGCGGATCGGCGTCGTCCTCTACCAAGGGGAGTAGCTGGTCAGTCCAGTTGCGGACGTTGCATTGCCCCATGCGGAGTTGGACTTGTTTGTCGAACATGGTCATCAGCGGCATGGGGTCGGCTTGGCCGCCGTAAACGCCGCTGAGCGAAATAGTCCCGCCGCGCCGAACCACATCCACCGCCGTGTGGAGGGCGGCGAGGCGGTCCACGCTCATGGTCTCCATGGCTACCTGTGCTGGCTTGTCAGGGAGCAGGGAAACGGCCCGGTGCAGGAATGAGGCTACCGGTGAGCCGTGGGCTTCCATGCCCACTGCGTCCACCACTCCGTCCGGACCGCGGCCCAAGGTCTCCTCGCGGATCTGGGCGGCGACGTCCGGGCTGTAGTCCATGGTCTCCACTCCATGTTCTTCCGCCATGGCCCGGCGCTCAGGAACGGGATCTACGCCAATGACACGGAATCCGTTGTGGACGCCAATTCTGGAGGCGAACTGGCCCACAGGACCGAGTCCGAGCACTGCCAACGTGCCGCCCTCGGGGACGTTGGCGTATTCCACGCCCTGCCAAGCGGTGGGCAGGATGTCGGAGAGGAACAGATAGCGTTCGTCGGGGAGGTCTGAATCTACTTTGATGGGCCCGTAGTCGCCGAAAGGCACACGTAGGTACTGTGCCTGGCCGCCCGGGACGGAGCCATAGAGTTCGGAGTATCCAAAAAGTGCAGCCCCTGTACCTTTGGCTTTGACCTGCGTGGTTTCGCACTGCGACTGAAGGCCTTGGTTGCACATGTAGCACCGGCCGCAGGAGATGTTGAAGGGCACAACAACGCGGTCGCCCTTCTGGAGCCGGTGGACCTCCGAGCCCACTTCTTCCACGATCCCCATGGGTTCGTGGCCGATGACGTCGCCCTTGTGCATGTAGGGGCCGAGGACTTCGTAGAGGTGCAGGTCCGAGCCGCAAATGGCTGAAGATGTTATTCGGACGATGACATCCGTTGGTTCCTGGATGGTGGGATCGGGGACATCAATGACGCTCAGCGAGCGCCTTCCTTGCCACGTCACTGCTTTCACAATCGCTCTCCCTGCTTTGGGGGCTGGAGGTGTCCCGCGCTGCAGGAGACCTTCCCAGCGAAGCAGAGTTGGCAGCGCCACACAAGGTCTCCGGCAGCCTCGACAGCCCCTGATGCCCGGCCTACATTGAGGCTATGAGCGAAGAATCGATCGAACGGGACCCAACGACTTCCGAAAGCACAGCGCCTTCTGAAGCCTCAAAACCCGCGGTACCTGCCGACGTCGAGCATGAGGACAGCAGCCCTGGGACAGGTGACTTCACCACCGAAGTGGACCCCACCTTTATCCCTGATGAAAGCGGCGAGACGCCGGATGAGAAGCGCGCCCGGGAGCATCCAGAGCCGACGGGCAGCTAAGCGCGCCAGATTTTGCGGTAGTAGAACGACGGCGGCCCCCAGGGGCTGTCAGGGCGCACCTGCGCGCCCATTTAGTAAGTAACCTGATAACTGGTGTTAAGCTGGTATGAGATAGCTGTCCACGTGATCAGAAAGCGTTTGGAACGAACACGGGATGGGTACAACTTTGGGTACTAAGCACAGCATGGGCTAGGGACGGCGCCCAAACAAAGCCGTTCACGAGGGAGGCAATCCACATGGACACAGGGCAACTGGTATTGATCATCGTGTTGGCCGTCGTCGTAGTCGCAGCTGTGATCATTGCAGTGGTAGTTGGACGCAAGAAGAAGACCGAACTCAATCGCCGTCGCGCAGGGGAATTGCGCGAGAAGGCGGACCAGGAAGCCGTCGGCGCACACCAGGCGAAGGCACAGTCGGCCCAAGCCGAGGCATCGGCGGTTCAGGCAGAAGTCGAGGCCAATCGACTCCGTCGCGAAGCGGAGAGGCACGCGGAGAAGGCAAATGAAGCTAGCGGGCGCGTTGAGGAGCACCTGCGCCATGCCGACAAAGTGGACCCTGACGTCAGGACCGACCGCGACCGGGAGAACGACACGGACCGGGAACGTGCCCGTGACATGGATTCAAGCGACGAACGACTCACACGGGATCGTTCGGCGCGCGACGGCGTCGTCAGGGAAGAGCCCCTGCGGGACGGTTCTACCCGGGACGGTTCCAGGCGGGACGGAGATAGGAACGTGTAAGTTCCTACGGTGAAACGGAGGCAGGAAGTGAGCATCGTGGTAAGGCGACCGGGACAGGTGGTGCGCCCGATGGATTCAAGGCAGAACAGGCATGCAGTTGACGTCGTTCTTGGCCATTTGGGCGAGATCGGCCCAGCGGTGGCGGCCCTGCGCCGTGAATCGTCCCGGCTCGCTGAATGGGGAGAAGAACTGGCCCGCGTACGTCTTCGTGGCGGCAGCGTGTTTGCTGCCGGCAGCGATGGCTCTGCGCACGAAGCACAGAGATTCACCTCCGAACTGGCGGCCCACGATGCCAAAAATGGTTCGCCCGGCGACGGCTCTGCCTTCAAAGCCATATCTGTCAGCAATAGCGCCAACGACGGGGACCGCGGAAGCATCAGTGACCAGATTCGAGGTTCTGTTCGGCGCGGCGACATCGTGGTGTTGCTCGCTGCGAAGGGAATCACGGATGATCTCCGCGAGGCCGCGGCCGCCGCCAAAGCTGCCGGAGCACGGGTGTGGGCGCTGACGGGCAAGGAGTCCAAGGACCTTGCCCAAGCCGTCAACGAGGCCATTTGTATCGACACGGATCCTCCTCACGCCGAAGAAGCGCACCTGGTTGCCGTCCTGGCTCTTTGCGAGTGCTTCGATGACTCCATGAGGCTGCGCGGCCAAGGCTAACCAGCTTGTGACCTCCCTCTCATCCGGAATAGTTGCAGACGCTGCACAGTTGCGCAGAGTGAACCCGATTCATTCTGAAAGGAACTGCGCATGCTGTTTTCCCCCTTGGCCCTTGGTGAGCTGGAACTTCCCAACCGACTGGTGATGGCGCCGTTGACCCGGCTGCGGGCCGGCGTTGACGGCATTCCCGGTTCACTGATCGCCGAGCACTACCGGCAGCGCGCCTCCCTTGGGTTGATTGTCAGCGAGGGAACGTACCCGACGCCGGCCGGTCAGTCGTACCCCGGCCAGCCTGGATTAGTGACGGAAGCGCAGATTGCAGGCTGGAAGACGGTCACTGACGCCGTCCACTCTGAAGGTGGACGCATCTTTGCCCAGATCATGCACGGCGGCCGCGTTTCCCACGCGGACATCACGGGCGGCCACGAAATCGTGGGCCCGAGTGCCGTTGCCATCGAGGGCGATGTCCGCACTCCTAACGGCAAGCAGCCGTACCCGGTGCCGCGTGAGCTCCGCACGGACGAGCTCCCGGGACTCATCCAGGATATTGTCACCGCCTCGAAGAATGCGATTGAGGCAGGATTCGACGGCGTGGAACTCCACTCCGCCAACGGTTACCTGCTGCATGAATTCCTTGCGCCCAACTCGAACGTCCGCACCGACAGCTACGGTGGCTCCCCGGAGAACCGCGCCCGGTTCGTGATCGAGACCGTCAACGCCGTGGTCGAGGCACTCGGTGCCAACCGCGTGGGCATCCGAATCTCCCCGGAACACAATGTGCAGGGCATCGCCGAGACGGATGCCGCGGACGTCCGCGCCACCTACGAGGTGCTCGTGGAGACCATTGCGCCGCTCAACCTGGCTTACCTCAGCATCCTGCACCACAACCCCCAGGGCACTTTGGTCCAGGATCTTCGCCAGCGCTTCAATGGCACGTTCCTGGTGAACACCGGCTTCAGCGAAATCACCACGCGCGATGAAGCCTTGGCAATCGTTGCCGATGGCCTGGCCGATGCTGTCGTGGTGGGCCGTCCGGCCATTGCCAACCCGGACCTCGCGCGCCGCTGGCGTGAAAGCCTCCCGCTCAACGAGCCGGACGCATCCACCTTCTATGGCGACGGGGCCGAGGGTTACACGGACTACCCGTTCTACGCCAACTAAAGCGCAGCACCACAGGCAAAACCACGACGTCGGCACTCACCGGAGTGCCGACGTCGTGGTTTAACGTGTGGCCCCCAACTGGCTGGCATTAGTGGTTGTTTAGAGCCCTGAAAACAACCACTAATGCGAGCCAGTTGGGTAGTTCCGCGCCTGCTTCCTATAGGATTTGTGGCATGTCTGAACCTTCGCCGGCTCTTCCCCGCCCCGGCTTTCCCGTCAGCCGCCAAGTGTTGGCGGATCACGTTTATGAAGCCCTCCTCGAGTGGCTCATGGATGGTCGGCTCGAACCGGGGGCGGCCGTCAGCATCGACGGAATGGCGCGGGAACTGGACGTTTCCCCCACTCCCGTGCGTGAGGCATTGGCGCGACTGGAGCACACGGGCATGGTGCGGCGCGTGGCGTTGAAGGGGTATCGCGTGGCCCCCGTGTTCACGCGCGAGGATTTCGCTGAACTCATGGAAGCACGGTTGTCCATTGAGCCTGTGAATGCCCGACTGGCGTGCGAGCGCATGACTTCGGAAGGCCTGGACGCGTTGAAGCAAGCGGTCGAGGATCTGAAAACGGCACCTCGCGGCGGCACGTTTGCTGAATACCGCAGCTACCTTGAGGCCGACGAGCGTTTCCACCAGTTGATCGCGGCGCAAGCCAGGAACCAGTTCCTGCTCACGGCCTACAACACACTGGGCGGGCAGATCCAGCGCTTCCGGTTGTTTGGGGGAGTGGGCATCACGGATGCCGAGCAGGCTATCGCCGAGCACCAAGCCGTGCTCGACGCGATGACGAGCGGGGACCCCGGGAAAGCGGCGGAGGCAATGATCAATCACGTGGAAAAGGTGCGGGGTCGGGCCATGGCTGACGCGCCTGAAGACTGAACACCTGCCGCTCCATGAGGCTCGTCGCGCATGCGGCGGGCCTTTTTCGTGCCCTGCGTGAGCCCCTTCACAGTCATATGTAAGACATATAGGATCTAGGAAGTTTCGCGAAAGGGGTTGACAGCTTTGCTTGGTTCGTAAATCCTATAGGAAACAGGATTCCACGAAGGAGTGTTCATCATGGCGTACACCGCCGAGAATTGGCCGATTACCGCGGCCCTCCTGCAGTTCCCGGGCGCCGACGCTTCGGGACAGCAGGTCAACGACGCCGATGCTTCCGTTTGGGCGGCCGTCCTGCAGGAAGTGAAAGAGGCTGGGTTTGCCAACGCCGACCTCACGGACAGCTGGGTCCGCCCGGGCGATCTCAGCAACGAGCGCCTTGCCGAGTTCAAGCAGACGGCTGACGAAGTGGGCATCGGAGTGCCGGTCATCTCCGCAATCCGCCGCAGCGTCATCCACCAGACGGACTGGGCCGACAACCTCGCCTACAGCCACCGCACCATCGACGCCGCTGCGGAGCTTGGATGCGAGGTTGTCTCCTTCGGACTTCACCAGGCCATCACGCCGGAGCAGCAGAAGCAGTTGTGGTTCTGGACCGTGGAGGGTTACAAGGACCCGGTAGGCGACAAGGAAATGTGGGGCAACGCAGTATCCCGCCTTCGAGAACTCGGTAAGCATGCAGCAGAAGCCGGCATCCTCATCTCCCTGGAAATGTACGAGGACACCTACCTCGGCACCGCTGATTCATCCGTGCAACTGGTCCAGGACATCGGATTGGACAACGTCGGCCTCAATCCGGACCTCGGAAACCTGATCCGCCTGCACCGTCCCATCGAGGACTGGCGCGAGATGGTGGCCAAGACCCTGCCGTACTCCAACTACTGGCACATGAAGAATTACATCCGCGACGAAGATGTGGCCCGCGACAGCTACATCACCATGCCCGCACCCATGGAAAGCGGCCTGATTAACTATCGCGAGGCATTCAAGTTCGCTCTCTCCGTCGGGTTCCAGGGCATCCTCTGCACCGAGCACTACGGCGGCGATGGACTCAGCGTCACGGCCAGCAACCAGGAATACCTGCGCCGCCACATCCTGCCCAAGACCGAGGGTTACAAACTCGGCACGAGCCAGGTAGCGCAAGGCCGGCAGACACCGGTAAACCAGCTCGCAGGAGTCTAAGGAATGACACAGATTTTCGACAACCCGGCAGACTTTGCCGATGAAGCCCTGGACGGCTTCGTGGCTGCCAACCGTGGCTATGTTGCCCGGGTAGATGGCGGCGTGGTCCGCTCTACCGAAGTACCTGCCGGACAAGTGGCGTTGGTGGTCGGCGGCGGTTCCGGGCACTACCCGGCCTTCGCTGGATTGGTCGGCCCCGGACTTGCAACGGGTTCGGCCTGCGGCAACATGTTCGCCTCCCCGGCCGCTGGGCAGGTGTACCGCGTGGCCAAAGCGGCCAATGCTGGAGGTGGAGTTCTGCTCAGCTATGGCAACTACGCTGGCGACGTCCTGCACTTCGGCCAGGCACAGCTCCGCCTCAACGCCGAGGGCATCGAAACGCGCACTGTCACCGTCACGGACGACATCGCCAGTGCCCCGATCGATCAACGAGAGAAGCGTCGCGGGATCGCAGGCGACCTGACAGTCTTCAAGATCGCAGGCGCCGCCGCCGAAGCGGGACTGAACCTTGACGACGTCGAGCGTTTGGCCATCAAGACCAACTACCGGACCCGATCCCTGGGCGTGGCCTTCGACGGCTGTACTCTGCCCGGGGCAACGGATCCGCTGTTCCACGTCCCGGCCGGGCAGATGTCCCTGGGCCTCGGGATCCACGGTGAGCCCGGAATTTCCGAGCACCCGATGCCCACCGCGTCCGAGCTCGCCGAGCTGCTGGTCACCAAGCTGCTCGCGGACAAGCCCGAGGACGCCGGGGACCGCGTTGTGGCGATCGTGAATGGCCTGGGCACGGTCAAGTATGACGAACTCTTCCTGCTGTTCGGCAAGGTCGAAAAGCTGCTCACTGCCGCTGGTCTTACCGTCGTTGAACCGGAATGCGGCGAGCTGGTGACCAGTTTGGACATGTCCGGACTGTCCCTGACGCTGCTCTGGCTGGACGACGAACTCGAACAGTATTGGGCGGCGCCCGCCGATACTCCCGCTTTCCGCAAGGGCAGCATGGCACCCCGCGCAGCACGCGCCGAGGCAGCGATCGTCGACGCCGAAACCGCCGACATCGAACAGCCCACCCCGGCGGCGGCGGAACTCGGGCGGCAGGCCGTGGCGATTCTTGCCCAGGTGCGGGACGTCGTCGTCGAACACGAAGACGAGCTCGGCAAGCTGGACGCTATCGCCGGCGATAGTGCCGTTCCGGGATGCGTTCCTGACAGAGCTCGACGGCGGTGCTCCCGTGGATCGGGCACTGGCAGCAGCTGCTGCGGCTGCTGAATTGGCTGCCGCGCAGACCGCTGAACTGCGGCCACTCAAGGGCCGGGCGCGCCCACTGGCAGAGAAGAGCCTCGGCCATCCCGATCCCGGCGCAGTCTCCTTTGGCCTGATCGCCACGAGGATCTCCCAACACATCGATTCACTACTGGCCAGCGCTGCTTCAGCGGCTCCGGCCGGAAACGGAGCCTGAGAATGAGCGATACCCAAGGCTGGCGCATCGTCGTCGGCAATGACGAAGCCGGAGTGGAATACAAGCAAGCACTGTTGGCACTGCTGGAATCCGACCCGCGTGTGGCATCAGTGACCGATGTGGGAGTGGGTACCAATGATTCCACGGCCTATCCCCACGTCGCCGTCGATGCCGCCCGCAAGGTAGCTGACGGTGAGTTCGATCGAGCCCTCCTGATCTGCGGCACCGGGCTGGGCGTGGCCATTGCGGCCAACAAGGTTCCCGGAATCCGTGCGGTTACCGCCCACGACAGCTACTCGGTGGAACGGTCCGTGCTGAGCAACAATGCGCAGGTCCTCACGCTCGGGCAGCGGGTGATTGGCTTGGAACTGGCCAAAAAGCTCGTAGGGGAATGGCTCGGCCACCGCTTTGACCAAAACTCATCCTCCGCCGCCAAGGTGGACGCCATTTGCTCCTACGAGCCCCACTACACGAAGGCAGTTTGATCATGACCATTCCTGAAGCAACCGAAGGCACCGCGAAAAGCGCAGCCCGGAAGATCGCCGTCGTCGGCTCCGGCTACATGGGCGGCGGCATCGCCCAGGTCCTGGCGCTCGGCGGAGCGCGCGTGGCTTTGGCGGATGTGTCTGCCGAGATCGCGCAGAAGAACTTCGATCGCCTGCTGGTCGAATCCGATCAGTTCATCGCCGATGGTCTGTTCCCGGCGGGATCCACTGAAATCCTCAAGCAGAACCTGTGGGCTGCGAAGGACATTGAGGAAGCCGTTGCTGATGCCGACTTCATCGAGGAATGCGTTCCCGAGGTCCTGGAAATCAAGCACCAGACCCTGGCCCGGATCAGCGCCGCGGCCCGGCCGGATGCCCTGATTGGCTCCAATACCTCCACGATTTCCATTGCCGCCCTGGCAGAAGCCGTGACCAACCCGGAGCGGTTCCTGGGCGTTCACTTCTCCAATCCGTCGCCGTTTATCCCCGGTGTCGAGGTCATTCCGCACGCCGGCACTGCCGCCGCCACGGTAGCCGCTTCCCGCGAGCTGGTTCACGCGGCCGGTAAGCAGACCGCCGTTGTGAAGGACGTTACGGGCTTTGTGCTCAACCGCCTGCAGTACGCGCTGTTCCACGAAGCTGCGCAGCTGGTGGAGCAGGGCATCGCAACAGCGGACGACGTCGACACCCTGGTGCGTACGACGTTCGGCTTCCGCTTGCCGTTCTTTGGTCCCTTCGCGATCGCGGACATGGCCGGTTTGGATGTCTACAACTTCTGCTACAAGTCCCTGCAGACCGGCTTCCCGGAGCGGTTTGCGACGCCGAAGATCCTGTCGGACCTCGTGGAGGCAGGCAAACTCGGCACCAAGACCGGCGCGGGCTTCCTCAACGTCCCCGCCGAGCGCACCCCGGAACTCATCGCATACCGGAACAAGGCCTACGTCGCCATGCAAAAGCTCATTGAAGAGCTTGGCCCGGCACCCATCAACTAACTCTTTTTAGGAGAAACACATGACTTTCCCCGCTGAACGCACCGCCATCGTCACCGGCGCTGTTTCCGAGCGTGGCATTGGCCGCGCCACGGTGAACTACCTGGCCGCCCAAGGCTGGAACATCGGCATCATCGATCTTGATGACGCTGCCTGCAAGGCTGCAGCCAAGGAAGTTGCTGCAGAATACGGGGTCCAGGCCCACGGAGTCGGCGCGAATGTCGCCAGCGAAGCTGAAGTCCGGGCCGCGATCGACGAGCTGGAAGCCGAACTGCCGCAGATCGTCGCCTTGGCCAACGTCGCCGGCGTCAGCTCGCCCATCGGCTACCTGGAACTCGAACCTGCCGAGTGGGACCGCGTACTGAGCATCAACCTCAACGGTGTCCACTACGCCACCCGTCGAGTGGCCGAATCCATGGTGAAGAACCGGATCGGCCGCATCGTGAACATCTCCTCGGTCTCTGCCCAGCGCGGTGGCGGAACGTTCTCCAAAACCCCCTACTCGGTTGCCAAGGCTGGTGTCATCGGCCTGACCCGTGCCACAGCCCGGGAACTGGGCGAATACGACATCACCGTCAACGCGATCTCACCCGGTCCCATCGACACCGACATCATGGGCGGCACGCTGAGCGAGGAACGCAAGGACGAACTGACCAAGGACCTCGTGGTGAACCGCGTGGGCTCCACCAGGGACATCGCCGCCGCCATCGCCTTCCTCATCAGCGAGGACTCCGGATACATCTCCGGCCAAACGCTGAATGTGGATGGCGGCCTGTACATGCACTAGGGCTTCCCCCAATGAAGGCCTGGACCAGAGAACGCAAGATCTACCTTGCCGTGGGCATCCTTGCCTGCGCAGTGGGCATGGTGCTCATTTTTTTCCCGCGCTGATGGCGCGCTGCCTTAGCCATCACAACCCCAACTGATTGCTCAAAGAGGAGTTTCAATGTCCGTTGCCTCAACTTCCACTAAGGAGTTGCTGGATTCGCCGATTCTGAAGTCGGCCATATCCAAGGCTTCGCTGCGGCTGATGCCGATGCTCGTCATCCTGTACGTGGTGGCATTCCTTGACCGCACCAATGTGGGTTTCGCCGAAGCTGCCCTTGGGGTAGATAAAGGCATCACGGCAGGTGCTTATGCCCTGGGTGCTGGCATCTTCTTCATCGGCTATGCACTGTTCGAGATCCCCAGCAACCTGCTGCTCACCAAGTTCGGCGCCAAGGTCTGGCTTGCCCGCATCGCCATCACCTGGGGCATAGTGTCCGCGTGCTTCGCCTTCGTGCAAGGTGAGACGTCGTTCATCATTCTCCGCTTCCTGCTGGGTGTTACGGAGGCAGGGCTGTTCCCAGGCGTCATCATGTTCCTCGCCGCCTGGTTCCCCAACAAAGTCCGTGTGAAGATGTTCGCCATCTTCTACCTGGCTCAGCCTCTCTCGCAGATGCTTGGCGCCCCGCTGTCCGGCTGGCTCATCAACATCGGTGACCAGGTTCCCGGGGTCGCAGGCTGGCAGGTCATGTTCTTCGTTGAGGGTTCGTTGGCCATCGTGGCAGGCATCGCGTCCTTCTTCTTCCTCATCAACAGCCCACAGGACGCCAAGTTCCTGAGCAAAGAAGAGAAGGTAGCCCTGACCGATGTCATGGCACTGGAAGATACCGTCAAGGAAGAATCAGGTCCGCGCGGCGTCCTGGCAGCCATGCGCAACGGCCGAGTCTGGTACTTCACCGTCATCTACTTCTGCCTCCAGGTAGCCGTCTATGGCGTCACCTTCTACCTGCCGCAGCAGGTGTCCCAGCTCACCGGCCAAAAGGTGGGGCTCGCCGTCGGACTTCTGGCCGCTATCCCGTGGTTCTTCGGGATCTTTGCCTGCTACTTCGTGGGCAAGGCTGCAAACACCGTGGCACTTCGCCGACGCTGGGGCACCGCATTGTTCGTCTCCACGGGGCTCTGCATCTTCGGTTCCGCTTGGGCCGGCGCCAACCACCTTCCGGCGCTGGGCATCATCTTCATCAGCCTGGCGGTGTGCAGCTTCCTGTCGACCGGTCCCATCTGCTGGTCATATCCGACGGCGTTCCTCACCGGAACTGCCGCGGCTGCCGGTATCGGGCTGATCAACTCCCTGGGCAACCTCGGCGGTTTCGTCGCACCGATCCTTCGCACCACGGTTAACCAGGTCACGGCCTCGGACACGGGTACCATGGGTGTCTACGCTCTGGGTGTCCTGCCCTTCCTGGCCGCGTTGATGATGTTCGGCACCCGGGCCTTCACCAACAAGGCCGACGAGCTGCTGGACAAGTAGCCGTGAGTAGTGCTGCCCTTACAGGCCCCTTGTTCATCGGGGTCAGCGCCAAGATGTACATGGGCTATGCGCAGAGTTTGGCATGGCTGGAGCAGTTGCTGGCAGAAGTGGACGCCCGTCCGGCCCTTGCGGCCGGGCGGGTGGTCCCGTTTGTGATCCCATCCTTCCCGGTGCTGCCGGCCGCGTCCGCGATGCTTCAGGGGTCGCCGTTGGTCCTTGGGGCCCAGAACAGTGGCTGGTCGGACGGGCCGTGGACTGGCGAAGTCTCTCCGTCGATGCTTGCCGAGCTAGGTGTTGGCTTGGTGGAGATCGGCCACGCGGAACGGCGGCAGTACTTTGCCGAAGACGATGCCATGGTGGCCCTGAAGGTTCGTGCCGCCGTCGACGCCGGCCTGACGCCATTGCTGTGCGTGGGGGAGGCCGTGCTTGCTGGACCTGAAGATGCCGCCGGTACTGTCTTTCGGCAAGTCAAGGCGGCCGTTTCCGGAGACTGGTCCATCGCTTCCCAATTGGTGATCGCCTACGAACCCGTGTGGGCCATCGGTGCTGCAGAGCCGGCGTCGGCCGTTTATGTGTCCCAGGTTGTAGCTGCTCTGCGGGCATTGCTCGGTGCCCACGGATTGGCTGAGTTGCCCATTATCTATGGCGGCTCGGCCAAACCGCGTCTACTGCCGCAGCTGGATGGTGTCTCCGGACTCTTCCTGGGCCGCTTCGCGCACGACGCCACCAACTTCGGCCGCGTGTTGGACGAGGCGCTCGCCCTCCCCAACTGACTGGCATTTGTGGTTGTTCCCAGAGCTGGGAACAACCACTATTGCCAGCTACATGGGCCGGGTACGCGCTAAGGTGACCCCACGCTGGCATAGGGCCACAAAGCCGCCAAGGTTTTCCAAGCCCTCCGGATGCGTTGGGAGGTAATTGGTCAGTTCAGGTGAACGCACGACGACGGCGCGCCACTGCCCGCGCGATACCGCCACGTTGATTCGGTTGCGCAAGAGCAGGAACTCCATGCCGCGGGGCACTTCCCCTGCGGCTGAGGCGGCCATGGAGACGATGACCACCGGCGCTTCCTGGCCTTGGAACTTGTCTACCGTTCCTACCCGCACTTTTGCCCACCCGGCTGTGCGCAGCTCGTGCTTGATCAGCTGCACCTGGGCGTTGTAAGCGGCGACCACCAGGATGCCGCTTTCTTCAAGAGGCCGGCTTCCCGGTGATTCAGAGGGGTTTGTCCAGAGTAGGCCCACGTGCGCCTGGACTTGGCGGACAACTTCCGCGGCTTCCTCGGGCGAGCTCGTCGAGTTGCCGGTGTGGGGGACGTATACACAGGAAATGCCAGGGGTGGCACCATCCAAGTGGCGAAGTGATGCGGCCGGCGCTGCTTCGAGTCGGTGGTCGTACGAGAGTTCCGAAACGGCGTCACACAGGGCAGGGTGCATCCGCCAGGACAGCGCCAGAAAATAACCGAGTTCGGGCGGCAACGTGTTGTAGCCGTCCGACAACCACCCCAGCGCAGATTCGTCCACAGGTTCGGGGTGTTTGCCTTGGGTGACTTGCGGTAATTGCTGGGGATCACCCAGCAGCAGGAGGCGTTTTGCTGCGCGGCTCACAGCCATGGTGTTGGCCAGGGAGAACTGTCCGGCTTCGTCAATGACCAGCAGATCCAGCGAGCCAGCAGGAACTTCCTTGCCTACCATGGCCCATGCAGTACCGCCGATCAGAGCTCCACCCGGTTTGGACAGGAGGTCGCTGACGTCGGCCTTTGCGCACGCACTCCACGGCACCGGATCGCCGTGCTTCACTTCCTTGGCCACGCGTTCAGGATCCACGCCTGCCTTCTCAACGGCAGCGCACAGCATGTGCTCCACCACGGCATGGGACTGGGCCACAACGCCGACTTTCCAGCCATCTGCCACGAGCCGGGCCAGGACGTGTGCCCCCACGTGCGTTTTTCCGCTGCCGGGAGGACCTTGGACTGCCAGGTACGAATGGTCCAGGTCCATCACAGCAGCAGTGATGGCGTCGATGTAGCCATCAGGGCCCGGTTCCACAGCAGGCAGAGTTTCCAGGCTACGCAGTTTTGGCGGCTTCCTTCGCACCAGGTCCAAGGCGGGATCTTGCGGCCATTCCGGCAGCGAATCGCTGAGCCTGCTGGCCAACGCTGCAAGTGCTGCCCTTTGCCCCTTCGTGGCAATGGGCGGATCCGGAGTTAGCGCCATAGGCAGTTGGCTGAACGCCGTGGAGTCCTTGCGAAGGCCTTCGGCGATGGTGACTGTTTCGAAGTCATCGTCGTCCCCCACCTCGGAGACCAAGGTTCCGTTCCAGCCTGCACGGCCAAGCGCGGCGGATTCCTTCCCTTGGAGCGAGTCCGGCAGAGGAGGGCCGTACATGCGGAAGTATTTCTTGCCGGGTTCCAGCCCTGCGCCATCACCGGACCGGCCATAGAGCTTCACGAGCCGCGCAGGGTTGCTCCGAGGTGTGGGTTTGGCCCAGTCCTGCATAAGTTCGGCATGGTCGACTATGAAGAGGTCGCGCTCGTCAGGCCACTGAGAGGTGGGCTTTTCCAAACGGTCGAAGTGTCCCCACCAGTGCTGCTTGTCCTCGCGACGGTGATACCCAACGCCTGCGGCGACGATGCCAATGGCGCGTGAATCGGGGGTGGCTCGCTTGTCCTCGGGCAGTCCGGCGATGTAGTCGAACAGTGCTTTCTCTTCCGGCGCAGCCTCATACTGATCCGGTTCCGTCTTGTCCGGTCCGGTTTCTGCTGGGGCCGTATTTTCCGTTCTACCCTGCGGCACGATGGACCGCTCCGCGGCGCGGGCAAGAAGCCAATTGCGCAGCTCCAACGTTGAGACGCAGTCGTACTCGTTGTAGTCCCTGATGCTTTCCAGAATGGCCGCGGCCTGGTCAGGGTTATCGGTGTCCCGCGCCGTGCAGTAGTCGGCGTAGGCAACCACGGAGGCTCCGGCGTCGGTGACATCACCGGAGCGCAGGTGCTGGCCCATGTAGAGGGGCTCGAGTTTCTTGATGCTGTACGAGTTCTCGGACACGCGGATGCTGTGGCGGACGGTGTCGTAGAGGTCCACCAGGACGCCTTGGCGCAAGAGATCATCGACGGCGGTTTCACCCGTCACGTGCGTCAGCGACAGATTACGGAGGGCCGTCTTCTCGTAGGCCGCGTAGTGGTAGATATGCATGCCCGGGTAGCTGGCACGGCGCTTGGCAACATACTCCAGAAAGTCTACGAATGCTTGGCCTTCTTCGGCCCGCGAATGCGCCCAGAACGGGCGGAAAACCGGTTCGGCGCCAGGCTCCAAGGGGTTTTCGATGACACCGAAAAGGTACTCGAGACCCCATCTGCCTGTGGCTGGATCCTGCCAGAGGGGATCGCCCTCGAAGTCAAAGAAGATGTCCCCGGGGTCCGGCGCGGGGAGTCTGCCGAGGGTGTTATCCGGCAGAACCTTGTAGCTCACGGCTTTGGCCTCGCCGGCTTTGTCCGTGTAGTTCACGGTCCCATCAGGAGTGCCCGTGCCCGTCTGGAGCTGGGCTTGCTCGCGAAGGCGCAGGAGCGTGGGGTCGCCGACTTCCGGGAGCGCGGCCAGTTGGTCGATGGTGGTGACCCCGGCCTCCATCAGCTTCTTGCGGCGGCTGATGCGCATACCGGCAACCATGAGGAGGTCACGGTGCAGTTTTACTTGCTCGGCACAGTAATCGCAGCGGCCGCACGCGGAGAAACGGGAGTCGCCCCATTCAACGGGTTCAGAAGCAGCCCTATGGGCCGTGGTCATTCCGAGGAAGCGTTCCCGGCGTTCTTTGAAGACGGGCAAAATCTCCGCGAGCGGGTGATCGCTGTGCACGCGGTTGCCCAGGACCAAGGTGACTGTGGGATCCGGCGTAATACCGGCCTGAAGTAGTTGATCGCCATAGGCAGCCAGCTGCAAAAGCGCAGTGACCTTGGCATGGCGTGCAAGCTTGGTATCGAAGACGGCGTACTGACCGCCGGGACGCTTGACCAGGAAGTCGGAGCGCCCGTGGAATTGGCCATCGAAGAACGCGGCCTGGAACACGATATCCGCTCCGGATCGCAAGGCGTCGATGGATTCCGCATGCTTGGCCAAAAGGGTGGTGCGGTCCATGGCGGAGGCGGGAACGACGTCGTAAACGCCCTTTCCTGTGGCCGGGTTCCACGGGCCGAATTCGGCCACGAACTCATCCAGAACCCTGTGCTCGTGGACGTCGCCGAGCTTCGCCGTGCGTTCCAACATGGCATCTGCAGCGAACTCAGCTTTGGGGGAGCGGCCCAGTTTTTCGTCGAGTTTCCGGAGCAGCTGGTACTCACAGGTGGCAGCGATGACAAGATCGCTGGCCGAGAACACCAAATCCGGCGCGCCAGCTATCTCCGAATCGAGAAAGAACACCGTGACCTACTCCCTGTTGCCGGATGACCCACGCGAAGTGGACCATAAAGCCAAGCTATCAGCGGCCCCCGACAATTTAGACTGCACCCATGACTGAAACAGCACCTGCCACCGCCGATCCCGCTTTCGAAGCCGCCTACGAGGCCGCACAAAAGAGTCTCAGCGAGGGCGGGATCCCTATTGGCGCCGCTTTGGCCCGCGGTGGGAAGGTCATCGCGAGTGGGCACAACGAACGTGTCCAGCAGGGCGATCCGATCGCCCATGGCGAGATGTCAGCGTTGCGCGCTGCGGGCCGGCAAAAGAGCTACCGGGACACCACGCTCTACACCACGCTTGCGCCGTGTGCGATGTGCACGGGAACCATCATCCAGTTCAAGATTCCGCGCGTCGTGGTGGGCGAAGCGGAGACGTTCCCGGGCGAATTCGACCTCCTGCGTTCGCGTGGTGTTGAAGTGGTGGTCCTCGATGATCCCCGCTGCGTGGACATGATGCGCACCTTCCAGGAAGAACACCCTGAACTGTGGGCCGAGGACATCGCGGAATAGCTGCAACAGAAGAGAGCGCGACGGCGGCAGCCACCTTTTCGAGCGATGGGAGCATGCCGCCGTCGCCGGCTTCTTAGGAGCCACATGCCAAACGGTCATCCGACGACTATTTGGCAGGCTTCCTCGGAGCCGACCGGCGGGAACGGGCCGCCGGAGCTGATGGGATCAGTTCCTTGACCTGGGCCAGGACAGTCGGGTTCACGCCGCGGGCGCCAAGATCTTTGGCGAGGGTTTCCACCTCCGACTTTGCGGCTGCCGCGTTATCCGCCTTCACATGCAGATCCCTCCGCAGTTCCACGAGCTTCCGGTACGCCAGATTGTTCGCCGGGCCGCTGCCTTTCTGGTAGCTCGCAAGCCCGGCATCCGTCAGCGCAAGTGCCCGCTCAGGATCGGCGCTGTGGTGCTTCACCATCTTGTCTTCCTTGCGGCGATAGAAGTCATCTCCCACGGATTGCGCGACGGCGGTAGCCGCCTTGACGCCCAAAGGCTCACCACCGAACCGCTCCGCTGCCTCCGTGAGGGCGTCCAGCCCTTTGCTCAGGTGGGGCGACATGGACCCTTCGAAGGCGAGCGTGAGTCCTACTTCCCGCGTGAAGAACTCGGGAGCAAACCGATCCTCCTCCCGTGTGACGGGGAAGCCGACCCGCAAAGGCAAGGTGTTGGACGCTTGGACGATGCCCTCCGTCGAATAGATGGCGCGGACCAGATACTGGCCGGGCTCATCGAAAGCGAAGCCCTGCACTCCAAATGCCAACTGGACCAGTTGGCTGTAGCGGTCACTGCCATCACTGGCGGCGCCGGCGGCTGGTTCCAGGGTCACCGGTTCCGGGAGGCCGTAGAAGCAGACCACGGATTCGTGCAGGACCACCGTTCCGTCCGGCTTCTGCACGTATACAGTGGTGTTCCCGAACCTGGGATCCAGGCGGCCATCCACGACTACGGGTACATCGCTGGTGTTCCGCAAACGGAATTCAATGGACACAGGCTCCATGTAGTCGAAGTGGCTCTTGGCTGAGAGCGTCAGTTCAACATCGCTGCCCGGCCCGGAGACGGTCATGGCGCCGGCCGGGGATTCCAGATGCCCACCGGAAGCCCACGGATCTCCACCCATAATTACGGATGCGCGGTCGCCATGGCGCATGTGGAGCAGTTCGTCGTCGTCGAACCGGAACCGGAAGTTGCCCCAGAAGGTATCGGCACCGTTGCGTTGATCGTATTTCCAGTCGTAGTTCATCCAGGACAAGGAATCCGGCCTCGCCTTGTCCCACGCATGCAGGAAGTTGAAAGCGTGCCCTGCCTCGTGAACCCACGTGTACAGGAAGTGGCGCATCGCCCAGGCCTGATCCTGCGTGGTGGGGTTGGAGACAAGGTTCGTGAACCAGGAGTGGTTGCGGAAGACCGCAAAACCCTGGCGATCCGGACCGCGACCCGCGCCGCCAAAGCCCGCAGCGGCGTCGAACATAATGCCACCAACTCCGGCGGTGTCGAAGAGGCCGGCCTGCACGCCCCAAAGGTTCCAGGCAGGCCATCCCGAATTGAACTTGCCGAAGGAGGTTTCCATG
Source organism: Paenarthrobacter sp. 10L412 (assembly GCF_056395565.1). Taxonomy (NCBI): domain Bacteria; kingdom Bacillati; phylum Actinomycetota; class Actinomycetes; order Micrococcales; family Micrococcaceae; genus Paenarthrobacter; species Paenarthrobacter sp. 10L412. The sequence goes on from NZ_JBFTJT010000022.1 coordinate 39,316, forward strand.
GCATCGTGAAGTTCGCCGACGTTCCACGAGGCGAAGCCGGCGGCACTGTCATCGATCACTGTATGGACCGGATCGATGGTGACGGCGACTCCCGCGTCCAGGTACGAGGACTCGATGGTGATGGTGCGGTCAGCCAGGTCTGCAGGGCGGTTGTTATGTGAGTGGCTGTTGTAGACGGGCGCCTTGGGTTCGATGTCCACGGACGTGCAGTAATCCAGCTCAAGGTTCATATCGCGGAAACAGCCCGAACGGTAGGCACATGCGTATGGCTGCGCGGCAACGCCACCTGCCGTGAAAGTGACTACTGCGCCAGTGATTGCCCCGTGGGACCAGGACACGGTGATTTCCACCGTTGTGGCGGGATGCGTGCCTTTCCAGTAACGGACCGTTCCAGTGATGTGTGCATCCGCGCGGCTCATGGTGACTACCGGGGTATCCACAATCCAAGACTCCACATAGGTCTTCACGAGTTGGTTGACGCCACCTGTTTTGACCCAGCGGGTGCTGTAAAGATCGCCACTGATTTTGTTCAGCACCGGGGATTCCACGCCCTGGCGGGGATCGACGTCCAAGCGGAGGTCCAGCGCGCTGCCAACAGGGCCGCTGCTGGCCTGGTTGCCTTCATAGCGGCCGCTGACGGGAGCCGAGCGCCAGCACCTCCACCAGTCTTCGGAGGGCCATGTCAACGTGCTGGACCGGAACGGGGTTTCACTGGGGTGGTGGGGGACAGGGTTGTAGTGGGTGCCGGGGACGTTGGGGGTGTCCATGTGAGGATCTTTCTCGCTCTGCAAGCAGTCAATATGCGTTCGCCCATCAAGGGATGACCAGTTGGACGGCATGACGGTTCAGGGCGGGGCGATGCATGTGGGGAGTCCCGAAGGGGTGAAAGTGGCCATGCCCAGAAGCCGTGTGTAACCCAAAATGAGGATACTCCACCGAATGGATTATATCTAGGGAGGCCTCATAATTTTCTGCCCGGCAACCTTCCGGATCGCCTAGTCAGCCGCAGCCGCCAAGCGTAGGCTGGCAACATCGGCGTCGGAGCCGAAGGACCCCGCGTCGATGAACCCCATTCGATGAAGGAGGACCCATGAGTGTCGTACGTGAATTCATGACGACGGATGCACAGTGCATCCCGGAAGACCAGACTCTTCAGGACGCCGCCCGCATGATGAGGGACTTGGACTGCGGTTCACTTCCCATCTGCGGCAATGACGGCAAGCTCACCGGCTTCATTACTGACCGCGACATCGTGGTCAAGTGTTTGGCCGAGGGAAAGGACGCCCGCGAAGTCCGGGCAAGCGACCTCGCCACCGGTAAGCCGTACTGGGTTGACGCTGATGCCAACGTTGACGAAGCCATCAACATGATGGAAGAGCATCAGGTTCGCCGTCTTCCCGTCATCAAGGATCACAAGCTGGTAGGCATCATCAGCCAGGGAGATATTGCCCGCAACCACTACGCAGAACAGCGCGTGGGCGAAATGGTGGAGCACATCTCCGCCAAGGAGCACATGTCCCACTAGCGGCCAACCAGCCCGCAGTATTCCAGGTAATCCAGCCGCCGCGAAGCGCTCCCCGTCAGAGGAACGCCTCGCGGCCCGTTCCTTCGCGCAGCACGAGTTCGTCATCCTCTATGGAGACAATCAGGCTCCTGGGTTTACCAGCGAGCTTTTTCGTTGCGCTGAGCTTTCTGCTGCGGACTTCAACTCCCACCGTGGCGCCTTTCGCCGGCAGTTCCACCGTGATTTCGTCGGCCATTCCCAACAGCATCTTGGTGGACACATCCCGTTCGGACACAGCTTCCTTGCCGTTGACGGTCACGCTCACGTCATCGGAAACAAACCCGTCCTGAAGGATGATGAGCAGTTCCTGCATGCTCCAACTACAGCACTAACAGCGCTCCCGGCATAGGCTTTCCGGAACCCGAACCTGAAAACTGTCGGTCATGTGAGGCAAACTGTCAGGGTGACTCAATCTCTCCAACACCAGTCAGCCGACTCTGCCATCCATCACCTCATCGCCAACGAACTCGGCGTCAAGGCCTGGCAGGTCAAGGCCGCGGTGGAACTGCTCGACGCCGGATCCACCGTTCCCTTCATCGCCCGCTACCGTAAGGAAGTCACCGGGACGCTCGATGACACCCAGCTCCGTGATCTGGAGGAGCGCCTCCGGTACCTGCGTGAGTTGGAAGAGCGGCGCAAGACCGTCCTGGAAGCGATAGCAGCCCAAGGCAAGCTGACCCCGGAACTGGAAGCCGCCGTCGTCGGTGCTGACACCAAGGCGCGGCTGGAGGACATCTACCTTCCCTTCAAATCGAAGCGCCGAACCAAGGCACAGATTGCGCGCGAGGCCGGGCTGGAGCCGCTGGCCGACGTCCTGCTCGCCAACCCACAGTTGGATCCCGAAACCGAAGCCGCCAAGTACCTCAACGCCGAGCACTCCATTGAGGATTCTGCCGCCGCGCTCGCAGGTGCCCGCGCCATTCTTGTGGAGCGCGTTGCCCAGGACCCTGACCTGGCCGAGGACCTGCGCGAGCGGCTCTGGAAGCAGGGGCGCATGGTCTCCCGCGTCAAGAAGGGCAAGGAGGCCGAAGGCCAGAAGTTCAAGGATTACTTCGAGTTCACGCAAGTCCCGTCCGGAATGCCGTCGCACCGGGTGCTCGCCCTGTTGCGGGGTGAAAAGGACGGCGTACTTGAGCTGGACCTCGCCGAAGCAGACCCCGCGGACGACGACGCCCTGGCCGCCGCCCGAGGCCGCTACGAGAACGCTGTGGCCAAGTGCCTTGGGGTCGCCAACCACGGCCGTCCCGCCGATCTCTGGCTCACCCAAACTGCCCAGCTCGCCTGGCGCGGTCGCATCCTGGACCGCCTCACCACTGATCTTCGCGGACGCATGTTTGCTGACGCCGAGGATGAGGCTGTCCGGGTCTTCGCCGCTAACCTGCGTGATGTCCTGCTCGCTGCGCCTGCCGGCAACCGCTCCACGCTCGGACTGGACCCGGGACTCCGCACCGGCGTCAAGGTGGCTGTGGTGGATGGCACGGGCAAGGTGGTTGCCACGGACACCATCTATCCCCACGCGCCGGCAAAGAAATGGGACGAGGCTTTGGCTACCCTCGGCCGCCTCGCCAAGCAGTACAACGTGGAACTCGTGGCAATCGGCAACGGCACAGCGTCGCGGGAAACGGACAAGCTGGCCACCGAGCTCATCAAGTCCCTTGAGGCCGCAGGTTCCAAGGGAGTCCAGAAACTCGTTGTTTCCGAGGCCGGGGCTTCTGTGTACTCTGCGTCCGCCTTGGCAGCTTCCGAGCTGCCCGGCATGGACGTCTCACTCCGCGGAGCTGTCTCCATTGCCCGCCGGCTTCAGGATCCGCTGGCCGAACTGGTGAAGATTGAACCCAAGTCGATCGGCGTTGGCCAGTACCAGCACGATGTCACCGCCGCCAAGCTGGACCGCTCACTGGATGCCGTGGTGGAAGACTGCGTGAATGCCGTGGGCGTGGACGTCAACACGGCGTCCCCTGCCCTGCTGAGCCGAGTGGCCGGCGTCGGACCTTTGCTGAGCGAAAACATTGTGGCGTACCGCAATGAGAATGGCCCGTTCGCCAAGCGGAGCGACCTCAAGAAGGTACCCCGCCTGGGAGCGAAGGCGTTCGAGCAGTGTGCAGGCTTCCTCCGGATCACCGGGGGAGCGGAGCCGTTGGATGCTTCCAGCGTGCACCCTGAGGCCTACTCCGTTGCCCGCAAGATCCTTGTCGCGGCCGGTGGCGGGCCCACCACTTCACTGGATCCCCAGGCATTTGTTGACGGCACGTTCGGCCTGCCGACCGTCAAGGACATCATGACCGAGCTCGAGAAACCGGGCCGCGACCCCCGTCCTGCGTTCAAGGCGGCGTCGTTCTCCGAAGGCATTGAAAAGATCTCCGACCTCAAACCGGGCATGATCCTGGAAGGCACCGTCACCAACGTTGCCGCGTTCGGTGCTTTCGTGGACGTGGGAGTGCATCAGGACGGGCTGGTCCATGTGTCCGCACTGTCCAACAAATTCGTCTCGGACCCCCACGAGATCGTGAAATCCGGTCAGGTAGTGCGGGTCAAGGTGCTCGAAGCCGATCCCGAGCGCAAGCGCATCTCCCTGACGTTGAGGCTCGACGACGAACCCGGCGCCGCGGGCGGCCGCGGTCCCGGAGGACGTTCCTCGGGCGGAGGCAACTCTGGCGCAGGTAACCCGGGTGCACGGGATGCTGGAGGGCAGCGCTCGGGTGGGCAGCCGGGCCAGCGTTCGGGTGGCCAGCCGGGCCAGCGTGGTGGTGGCCAGCCGGGCCAGGGCGACCGTCGACAGGGCAAACCCCAACAGTCTGAAGCTCCCGCCAACACAGCTATGGCCGAGGCACTTCGTCGGGCAGGGCTCGGGAAGTAGCCAGCCGCAGCCCGCGAAACCCCACCTTGTTCGCCCGTCATGCCGTACTACGGTATGTCAGGCGAACAAGGGCGGGACGAACTCCGCACCGGGACGAACGCGGGACCCGGAAACGGGAGCCGCTAGACGGAGCCGCTGCGACGGACGATATTACGACGGAACCGACGAGCCATCCGGAACTGAGCTGCCGCCGTCGGGCTCTTTCTCCTTCTGCCACGGCCAGCGGCCTGTGATCTCCAACTCGAGCGAGAAGCTCAGGAACGTCCGGATCAGCACGATGATCGCCAGAACGCCCACACTTTCAAACGTGGGCGTCACAGCAACTGTCCGGATGATGTCGGCGGCCACCAGGAGCTCAAGGCCCAGGAGGATGGACCGTCCCAGCAATTGCCGGTAGGCGCGATAGGGCGAAAACGGGGCGAGGCCGCGGGCGCGTTTGGGTTGGTACCCGCGCAAGGCGAGCGGGATGGAAACCAGCGCCCCAACCACCATGACTGCCACGCCGGCGAAGTCCATGTACCGGCCGACTTCTTCGATGATGTGCTGGAAATCCATGGCCCTCCCTTGCCGTTACTCTGCGGGCTGCCGTTACTGTGCCGGTGCGGGGATCGGGAAGAAGACCCGGGGGTCCTGCAGCAGGGCCGGGTAGTCGAAATCGGAGCGCTTGACCACGTCAGTAACTTCGAAGTTGCGCGCGAACTTACCCTCAACCGTGATAGGCCGTCCCTGGACCAAGCCGACGGCGAAGATCTGGCCGCCGTCGAACGGGACGGCGATTTCGGTCTTGCCGGGAAGCGTATTGAACGCGGCTTCCTGGGCTTGGCGTTTCCGCGTGGGCTTCTTCTCCAGCACCTTGGCAGGACGTTTTTTGGGGCCCTTGAGTTGGCGGCGGGACTTCTCTTCCGCGTACACGAATTGGTATTCGCCGGCTTCAGATTCAGCAGCGGCCTTTGCCTTACCGTGACGAGGCATGCTCACCGTGGTGAGCTGCTCTGGACGGAGGTCCTCTACGTTGGACCGCAGGATCCAGAGACGGTCCTCTTCAGGGTCTTCGGGGTGGAACTCGTGCTTGGGCTCAGGCCATATGTATTCAAGCTTTTCTTCGACGCCCGGGAAGAGCGGTCCGTAGTACTTGGGGTCTTTACCGATGAGCTTGGAGCGGTGGCTGAGGTGCAGGTCCTCGTAGCCCAGCCACGGCGGCATGATGATCCTGGAGGCGTAGTCCGGGTGTGCGGCCTGGGGTGCGAACTCCGCGATGTTGTTGCGGGTGTTGTCCGGGTGGCCGCGCTGGATCCATTCGTCGGCCATTGCCAGGCCGTACATGGTGAGGGCGGGGACGTGGCCCATCCACATGCGGACGGCGGGGTGCTGCTGCCAACCGTACTCCGGGATGACCAGTGCGCGGAGGACCTGGAGGGCTTCGACGCGCTGTTTGCCGAGCCTTGAGGTGTCGAGCGCCGCGGCGCTCTCACGGAAATCGGCGAAAGGGAGGAAAGTCTGCATCCTTTCAGTTTGGGGGTCCCGCGGCGAAGAACCAAGTTGAGTGCTCCGGGACACGTACGGATATGGGGCCTAGAGTTGTCGAGTGGAAACTTTTGGCGAGAAAACGACGACGACGGCGCCCCCGGTTGCCGAACTGCACCTGCACATCGAAGGGACTCTCCAGCCAGAGCTGATCTTTGCCCTGGCCGAACGCAACGGCATCGAACTGCCGTATGAGGACATCGAAGAACTGCGGGAGAAGTACGAATTTACGGATCTGCAGTCCTTCCTTGACCTGTACTACGCCAACATGGCCGTCCTGCAGACCGAGCAGGACTTTACCGACATGACCCGCGCTTATCTTCAGCGTGCCGCAGCCGGGGGAGTGCGCCACGCGGAGATCATGATGGATCCCCAGGCGCATGTGTCCAGGGGGGTCCCGCTTGAGGTGTGCGTCAACGGTGTCGCGAATGCGCTGGCGACGTCGGAGGAAGACTTCGGCGTTTCGACACTCCTCATAGCTGCCTTCCTCAGGGACATGTCCCAGGAATCCGCACTTGAGGTGCTGGACCAGTTGCTCGCGATGCACGCCCCCATTGTCGGCATTGGGCTGGATTCAGCAGAGGTGGGCAATCCGCCGTCGAAATTTGAGCGACTGTACCAGCGCGCCGGTGACGCCGGGTTGCGAAGGATCGCCCACGCGGGTGAGGAAGGGCCGGCCGCCTACATCACCGAGGCCCTGGACGTGCTGCATGTGGAGCGGATCGATCACGGTATCCGCTGCATGGAAGACACGGAGGTGGTGCAGCGGCTCGTCGCCGAGCAGGTGCCCCTGACTGTTTGCCCGCTATCCAACGTTCGTTTGCGTGCAGTGGATAAGCTGGCCGACCACCCACTGCCGGAGATGCTTGCCATCGGTTTGAACGTTTGCGTGAACTCGGACGACCCCGCCTACTTTGGCGGCTATGTAGACGAGAACTTCGAGCAGTTGGCCAAGGTCCTTGAGTTCTCGGTTCCGGAGCAGGCCACTTTGGCGGCAAACTCGATCCGCTCCTCGTTCGCCAGCGACGCCCGGAAAGCTGTATTGCTGGATGAAGTGACGGAGTGGGTCAAGGCGTCCGTGCCGAGCCAATAAACCCTGAATTGGCGCTAAAGGCGAGACCCGTCGATCACTTCCGGCCTCGGGAATGTCATACTCGGTCACGACACACGGTGTTTACCAATATCAGTCGCGCGAATTAACAATTCATTGGCAAACTGCAAGGGATTATTCACCGTAGAAGGAGAAGCATGGGCGCGAACACCGCCGAGAACACCAACCTTCGTCTGAAGGCCGTACTGGACATCCTCGCTGAGGGCGTATGGTCTGGAGCCACGCTGAACGCAGGGGAAGTCCTGGCAGAGGCCATCGGACGCGTTCCTTTCAACGATCATGAGGCTGAACTTCTCAGTGGGGGTATTCCCCGCGGCCACAAAACCCTGACGTCGGCATCGGCAAAGCTGGTCAAGGCCGGCTGGCTGGTCAAGGGGCGTTCGGGATGGACCATCCCGGACGACGGCTTGAGGGCGACTGTTGCCTTCCCTGACGTTTCGGCTTTCGCGGAGGCCCTCGACGCCGGAACACCGGTACCAGCCGATGTTCCCGTGCCTACGGCCCCTCCCGCCAAGGCCAAGACGAAGCGTGCGGCAACACCAAAGAAGGTTGCCGCTCCGAAGGCTGCCTCCACCACGGCTGCCGCAACTAAAGCTGCCACCGCCAAGGCTGCGACCTCCAAGGCTGCGACCACTAAGGATGCGCCAGCCGCGAAGAAGGCTTCCACTCGCAAGGCTCCTGCGAAGGCAGCGGCGGCTCCCGCCGTCGAGGCCCTGCCCCAGCCGGACGCCGTCGCGATTGCGGGTGACTTCAACAAGATCCTGGGCGCTCCGGAAGACTGGGCTCCCCAGTACGACGAAGTCCAGATGGAGTTCAACCCGCTGGTTCAGCTGTGGACGCTGACGGCTGAACTGCCGGCCGGTTTCTACACGTACAAGATCGCGCTGAACCGTTCGTGGGATGAGAACTACGGCGCGTTCGGAGTCCGGGATGGTGCCAACCACGAGTTGAACCACGACGGCGGCTCGGTAACCTTCACGTACGACCACGCGACGCACGACATCGTGGTGGCCTGACCTAGTCCTTGCCGCGTTCCAGACCCGCCCTTGTTCGCTCCTCTCGCCCTTGTGCGGTGAGTAGAGCGGACAAGGGCGGGTTTCGTGGGCCAAGCACTCGGCATCACGGGTGCGCGCGGCTAGATTTGGTCCATGACTGAGTCGCTGGAAAACCGCTACGGCGATGAGACGCTAAGAGTCACAGCCCGCATCACCGGCGTCGTCCAAGGCGTGGGATTCCGCTACTGGACTGCTCGCAAAGCGGATGAGCTCATGCTGAAGGGGACCGTCCGGAATAATCGCGACGGATCCGTGCAGGTGGTCGCCGAGGGATCCGTAGCCGATGCCGAGGCGCTGGTGAGTTGGCTCCATTCACCACGGGCACCTGGTCTCATTGCGAATATTGAATTCGAGGTTTCCGATGCCACGGGGGAGTTCGACGAGTTCCGGATCGTGGGCTAAACCGCCTGATCAGGCCCCGAAAGACGTTCGCGTCGCGTCAACGTAATGCTCCAACGACTTCAGCGCAGGCTGCGACGAAGCATCGCGGACAGCGTCCGCACCCACGGCGTTGGCCACTGCCAGGGCGTGGCTGTGCTCAAGTCCGGAGCGGAGGGCCAGGACCAGCGCGGCGCAGAAAGCATCGCCGGCTCCGATCGTGTTCGCGATATCCGTGACGCGAACCGCAGGAGCTTCGGCCACGCGTTCGCCATGCTCAAAGATCGCCGAGCCCTCGCCCCCATACGTCACGGCAACCAGGGGCGCCGTGCGAAGGGCAGGGATCAGGGCGTACTCGGTCTCGTTCACGATCACCAGGTCGCAGCGTTCCAGGAGCTCCGGAATGATGGGCGCAGCAGGCGCTGCGTTGAGGGCAAAGTAGCCTTTGGTCCGGCGGGCGGCTTCCAGCACCACGTCCTGGTCCACTTCAAGTTGGCAGAGGACTGCTTCTTCCTCCGCGAAGGAGACTCCCTCCACGGACACGTCGGCGTTCGCGCCCGGGCACACAACAATCTGGTTCTCGCCTTCGCCGTCCACCAGAACCAATGCTGTCCCTGTGGCGGCATCCACCTGCGCGATGTCCTGGACGTCGACGCCGGCACTCGCCATGGCGTCCAGGAGGGTGCGGCCTGCTTCGTCCCGGCCTACTGCCCCCACCATGCGGGAGGTGCCTGCGAGCCGGGCTGCCGCCACTGCCTGGTTGGCGCCCTTGCCGCCGGGCTGCTGACGGAGAACGGCCCCGCCGACGGTTTCGCCCGGGGTCGGGAGGCGGCTGGCGGTAGCCGTGATGTCGAGGTTGATGCTGCCCACAACGGTGAGCGGGGTGCTCGTGGGAGCCAAAATGGGCGCGGAAGACTGAGGGGAGGAGCTCATGGAAGGGCCTTTTCGGGGAGGATTCAGGAGGACTGGATGACGGAGAGGTGACCGGCCTTGGCGGCCACGAGGCATTTGGCCAGGTAGAACGGGGAGCCCTGGCGGCGGACGTATTGAGTGAGGACCAGAACCGGCTCGGAGGGGCGAAGATCCAGCAACTTTGCGCGGCTGGGACCGGCCGTACTCAGGCTGATTTCGCATTCGCCAGGTCCAAGCGACGCCCCCGGAAGCCCGCTGAGGACCTCCAAAAGCGTGGAAGCCGAAAGGGTGGGAGCTTCGGCTGCTTCTGAGAGTGCCTCGGCTTCGGGGATTCCTTGAGCCACGTTTTCCTGCAGGTGGGCCACGGGCTCGCCATTGCGGATCAGCACGCTTTCCCAAAACCAGACGTCCTGGCCTGGTTCCACGCCGATTCCGGGGGCAACGAATTCGGAGGCTGGCTGCTTAATCGCAGCAACGCGTTTGACCTGGATGTCCTGTTCCGGCCCGCCTAGGAGTTGATCGAACGGGCGGATGTGTTCGATGCCAATCCGGGGCAGCGAATCGGCCACGAATCGTCCGACTCCCCGCCGTGCCCTGGTGAGTCCGTCTTCCTCCAACAGCATCAGCGCTTCCCGGATTACGGTGCGGCTGACGTCCATCATGACGCCCAGCTCGGTCTCGGTGGGGAGTAACGAGCCGGGAGGGAGGAGCTTGGTCCTTATTGCCTCGGCGATGCGTGAGTATGCCGCAACGCGCAAAGGCTGGCCGGGTTGGGGCGCAATGGGTCGGGACAGGAACTGGACGGCATTGTCGGTCAAGGGTGCCTCGCTTGGGTTTGGTTACGGACACTGTACCCGAAAAATGTGATAGGTTGCACAAGCTCGTAATACATGCTTGTATAACAACTCACATCTCGTGGCGCCGCCAGCGCCCTCGGACAAAGGAGTTTGATGTGAATATCCCCAACACCGCGGTAGAGACCCAACCTTCCGAAACCATAGAAGCGGCGCCGGACACCCGCCCCGGCGGTCGGGCTGCAGTCCTGCTGATCACCACGCTGGTTCTCGCCGTATTGTCGTTCCAGCTCAACGCCAGCATGATCACGCCGGCACTCCCGCACATCGGCTCCTTCTTTGGCGAGACGCCCGAAGCCGTGGCTCAGGTGCAGTCCATGTTCTTCCTTGCGGGCGCCATCTCCGGACCCGTGATTGGACGCTGGAGCGACTTCATCGGCCGCCGCACGGCGCTACTGTTGGTCCTGGCCATCATGGGCGCTGGAACGGTGCTGTGCATCTTCGCCCCGAACCTGCCGCTGCTGGTCACTGGCCGTTTCATGCAGGGCGTCTCGAGTGCCATCTTTGCGCTCTCCTACATCGTGCTCAACGAGTACTTGCCTGCCCGACTCTTCGGCACGTCCATCGGCATCATCGCCGCCATCAACGGCGGTGTGGGTGGCGTAGACGGCTACTTTGGTGGACTCATGGCTGAAACGCTCGGCTTCCAGTCGATCTTCGTTGCCGTCCTCGCCCTGGCCGCGATCGCCGTCGTCTGCGTCATCAAGGTTGTCCCCGCCGGGAAATCGGCTGTCGCTCCGGGCCGGATGGACTGGTGGGGCGCAGGTTCCCTGTCCGTGTTCCTGGTCTTCATCACCTACTTCGTCTCCACGGGCTCCTCCGCCGGCTGGACCTCACCTGCCGCGCTTGGCCTGCTCGCCGGCAGCATCGCTTCCTTCACCGCGTTCTGGCTCATCGAGAAGAAGCGCTCCACGCCCCTGGTCGCCGTCCACCACCTCCGTTCGCGCCAGGTGTGGCCGGTCATCGCCACCACTGTGCTGACGCTCGCGGGAATCTTCGCCATCATCAACTTCACGGTGGTGCTCCTCAGCCAGGACAAGGAAAACGGCTTTGGCCTGCCGGCCTCGGTCGCAGCGCTGCTGTTCCTGACCCCGGCAGCATTGATCGGCGTGTTCGCGGCACCGCTCGCCGGCTGGATCGCCGACCGTCGTGGCTGGATCAAGACCGTCCGCGTCGGCACGGCCACGAGCCTGGTCTGCGCCATTGCTGCTGCACTGTTTGCCGACAACCAAGTGGCCGTTCTCATCGCCGTCGCGGCCCTGGGCATCTTCTACAACGGCTTCTTCCTCACCGCCATCAACGGACTGTCCGTCCTGCTCTCGCCCAAGGAAGCACCTGCCGCACTGCCGGGAATCAACGGCGCCTCCTTCGGCATCGGGGCGAGCCTCGGCGTCGTGGTTGTTGCACCATTCGCCGGTCAGGGCACCGCGGCCGGGTACTCGGCGGCACTCTGGATTTCGGTGTCCATCACCGTCCTCGCCTTCCTTGTCAGCCTGTTCATCACAGCGCCGAAGGGCGAAAAGATCTAACGCCCGACGGCGGCGTGCGGCACCGCGCGTCCCGCCCAGCACCTCTTCACAACACCCCGGTACATCCCGAAACGAGAGACCATGACCCAGCGCCCCCTGACAGAGCCCACCGCCGCCCCCTTCTACCTCGACTGCGATACGGGAATCGACGACGCCCTCGCCCTTGCCTACCTGCTCGCAACCCCGAGAGCGGAACTCGTGGGCATCGGCACCGTGAGCGGCAATATCAGTGCCGCCGGCGGCGCCCGGAACACCCTGGACCTGCTGAAACTGGCCGGGCATCCAGACATCCCCGTAGCGATCGGCGCACACGATCCGCAGGTCGGCAGCTTCCATGGTGGTGCGCCGCATGTCCATGGCGACAACGGAATCGGTGGGGTGGAGCTGGTTCCGTCGGATCGCGAGCCCGTTGAGGCAACGGCTGCTGAACTGCTGGTGCAGCTGGCACACAAGCATGCCGGAGAACTGCGAATCGTGGCAATCGGGCCGCTGACGAACATCGCCGAAGCCCTCCGGCTGGAGCCGAAGCTGCCGGGGCTCATCGCCGAAATCACCATCATGGGCGGCGCGGCGCTGGCCCCGGGAAACATCACCCCCGTGGCGGAAGCCAACATCGCCAACGACCCCGAGGCGGCCGCGGAAGTACTGGCTGCCGACTGGAACGTGACGCTGGTGCCACTGGATGTCACCATGACCAACGTCCTGGAGGAAACCCACCGCCAAGAGCTGCTTGAATCCGAGCACCCCGTTTCGCAGGCGCTCGGCGACATGCTTGGCTATTACTTCGGCTTCTATGTGGACATCTTCGGGCGGGCTTGTTCAGCAATGCACGATCCCCTGGCTGCTGCCATTGCCGTCAGGGGAGTGGAGTTGACTGTGGCGCCCACCGTTCGCGTGGAGGTCGACACAACAAACGGTCCCAGCCGCGGCCAGACCGTGTGCGATCTCCGGGGGCAATACCTCGGGTTCCCCGACCAGCGCGGTGCGCGGTGCCGCGTGGTGCTGGAAATCGGCGAAGACTTCGCGCCGCATCTGCTGGGCACCATGCAGGCGGCTTGGCTCTCGGAAGAGGAGCTCGCCGCACCCGTCGCCTAACTGGCGGGAGCAACAAGTAGCGACGACGACGGCGGGGAGGTCCCGTCGTCGTCGTGGTCTAGGGTGCCTAGGCGTACATGAGCGAGCCGGGCGTTGTCAGTGTTTCGCCCGTTTCGAGCCACGTCTTGAGTCCGGAGAGGATCATTGGCCAGCCGCCGTACAGCTGCTCGTTGGCGCCTTCGCGGAGCTGATCGTGCGTGACGGTGAGGTGGCACGAATCGCCCACGGGTTCGATTTCCCAGGTGATCCGCGACGTTCCTTCAGCTTTGACGTCTTCGCCCCACAATGCTTGCATCGTCTGGACGAGCCGCCGCGGGGGATCGACGTCGATGTTCTCGCCCTCGCCCAAGGGCTCGTCCGCTTTGACGTTCCGCATTTCAAACCGGCCGCCAGGAGTCCAGTCCGCCGTGAACGTGTTCCCGAACTGGTATTTGCTCCGGATTTCGCTGTTGGTGATGGCTTCCCAGAGCCGTTCCGGGGTGGTTTTGATGTAAATCTCGAAGATCTTTTCCATGGGACTTTCCAATCTGGATTTGAGGTCGCTGAGTGTAGCGGCCCATGGTTCTGCGTATTTGCTCACCCAGCGATCGTGGATGAGCCTAATGGGGACGGGGTTCAGGAAATGCAGCTTTTCGCGTCCTCGGCGGCGCGTGACCACCAGTCCGGCATCCTCCAACAACTTCAGGTGCTTTGCGATGCCGAAGCGGGTCATCTCGAACCGGGCTCCGAGGGCGGTGAGGGTTTGCCCATCCTCGCGAAACAGCTCATCGAGCAGCTCCCGCCGGGTGGGGTCTGCCAGTGCTTTGAACACGGCGTCCATGGCTTCAGAATAGGTGACCATTTGGTCACGTGTCAACGGGTTTGGACTTGCCGGTTTGTTTCCGGGAACGCGGTCCCGGACCGTGCTTGGATAGTCGCATGCCTGCTACTCCGAGCGTTGCCGTCTGCGGCCCGGCCTCGTGGAACCAGCTCATCCTCCTGGACCACCTCCCCGAACCCGTCCCGCACATGCAGTTCGCGCGACGCGCCTGGGAGACGGTCGGCGGAACGTCGGCGGGCAAAGCGGTGCACCTCGCGGATCTGGGCATCGGCGTGCGCTTATGCTCGCAACTCGGGGCGGACGACGACGGTGGGCGGGTCCTCCGCGCCCTCACCAATGCGGGAGTCACCGTCGAAAAGATTGCCTCCGACCGAACTGAGCGTCATGTCAACCTCATGACCGACGACGGCAGCCGGGTATCTCTCTATGTCTCGGTACCTTCCGCCCCGGCGGAGGAGGATCTTGCGACGGCGGCTGCCGTGGTTGCTGGCGCTGATCTCGCCGTTATCGACCTCAGTGAATTTGGCGTGCTGCTGCTGGAGCGCGAAGAGGTTCACCAGACGCCTTTATGGGTGGACCTTCATGATTACGACGGATCCTCGGCCTTCCATGAACCGTTCGTGAGGGCGGCCGGCGTGGTGTTCATGAATGACGACAGGACGGATGATCCGTGGGCGCTGATGCATTCCTGCCTTGCGCGGGGGCCTCGCCTGGCTGTCTGCACCCTCGGGGCGGAAGGTGCCGTCGCCTTGGAAGCGGACGGAACCCAGCATGAGGTTCCAGCCGTCCCCGCCGACGTAGTGGATACGAACGGCGCCGGCGATGCGTTCATGGCTGGCTTTCTTGCTGCGACCCTGCGGGGCGCACCAGTTTTTGATGCCCTCGAGGCAGGGGCGGTTCAAGCCCGCGTCGCGATTGAGAGCGAGCATCTGCACCCTGTGCTGGGGCGTTGAGTGCCGAGTAGGGCGAGTTCCATGTCCGATAGTTTCTGAACTTCGTCGGAAACAAAACTATGGACAGGTTCTTTTTTGCGTGCCATTACGGCGCGGTGGCGGTTTGAAAGTCCGCAGTTCTCCGTCGGTGGGCTGCGCTAGCGCCGTGTAAGTTACTCTCCAGTTTCGGCAAGTTCACTGTTGTTATTGCGGAAACTCTACGATAGTTTCTCTCTGTGATGTGTGTCGCACTGTAGTTCCCAGGGCGACCAAGGCCGAGTGAAGGACAAAGATGACCATCGACCCTGAGGACCTACGGACTGCTGAAAAGCGGCTGGAGCAGTTGCATCAAAAACTTGGCGGCATCGCCTACGGCGGTGATTACAACCCGGAACAATGGCCGCGTGAGGTCTGGCTTGAGGATGCAAAGCTCATGCAGCAGGCCGGGGTAAACCTTGTGACCCTTGCTGTTTTCTCGTGGAGCCGGTTGGAAACCAGTGACGGCGTCTTCGACTTTGAATGGCTGGATGTGGTCATGGACCTGATGCATGCGCACGGGATCGGCGTGGATCTGGCTACCCCTGACGCCGTGCCTCCGGCTTGGCTCGTGGAGCAGCACCCGGACATCATGCCGGAACGACCCGACGGAAGTATCTTCGGCTTCGGATCCCGCCAACACTTTGACGTCTCCCATCCTGTGTATCGAGCCAAGTCCCTGGCTCTCGCGGAAAAGATGGGGGAGCGCTACGCAAAGCATCCCGCCCTGCGAATGTGGCATGTAGGCAACGAATACGGGCCCACCTCCTATGGGCCGTGGGCTGAGAAAGCGTTTCGTGAGTGGCTGCAGAGGAAGTACTCATCGCTCGATGAACTCAATGAATCATGGAGCGCCACCGTGTGGGGCCAGATCTACTCGGACTGGAACCAGGTACGTGTTCCGGCGCAGCCCCGCACGTGGTCCAACCCTTCGCGCCGGCTGGACTTTCACCGCTTCACCTCGGACAGCATGCTGGAACACTTCAAGGCCGAACGGGACATCCTCAGGCGCCACAGCCCGGACCTGCCGATTGTCACCAACTTCATGCGCTTCTACAAGACCAACGACTACTGGGCATGGGCCGCCCAGGAGGATGCCGCAGCGCTGGATATCTACCCGGATCCCCGTGAAGACGATGCACATATAGCCGCCGCATTGAACTTTGACCTCATGCGTTCCTTACGTCACGGACAACCGTGGATGGTCATGGAGCAAGCGACTGGCGCTGTCAGCCAGTGGTCCGTCGCCGTCTCCAAGCTTCCAGGCAAGATGCGACTCGGCTCTTACCAGGCCATCGCGCAGGGTGCTGATTCGATCCTTTTCTTCCAATGGCGCCAAGCCAAGGGTGGAACCGAGCGTTACCACTCAGCCATGGTGAACCACGCAGGCCCGAACACCCGGATCTTCCGCGAGGTCTGCGAGCTCGGTCAAGAGCTGAAATCATTGGGCGGCCTGACGGGCACCCGATCCACGGCCAAGGTAGCCATCGTGTTCGACTGGGACTGCTGGTGGGCTTTGGAATTGGGTAATTCGCCGCGCTCGGACCTGAACTACACCCAGGAAGTGTTGCGCTTTTACCGACCCCTGTTCGACGCCAACATCACAGTGGACTTCGTCAATGCCAACAGCGACCTTTCTGCATACGGCCTTGTGATCATGCCGGCGTCGTACTTGCTCACCGACGCCGCCGCCGAAAACTTCGAAAACTACGTGTCCGACGGCGGCCGACTGGTGGTCTCTTACCTCTCCGGCATCGTGGACCAGGACAATACAATCCGCTTGGGTGGCTACCCCGGTGCCCTCCGCAACGTGCTGGGCGCGTGGAGCGAGGAAATGCATCCACTCGCCGGGGACGGCGAACAGGTGAAGCTTTCCACGCTCGACGGCGGTACCTCCTCGGCCAGTTACTGGACAGAGCACTTGCACGCCGAGACGGCCGACGTGCTGGCCAGCTACTCTTCAGGGCGCCTCGCGGGAGCCCCCGCCATCACCCGCAACAGTTTCGGGCGAGGAACCGCGGTTTACCTTTCGGCCAGGGTCGAGGACGGGCTGCTCAAACAATTGCTCGACGACGAACTTCGAAGCGGAGGCGTGGAACCGGAACTGGCGGCGCCTACGGGAGTCCAAGTCCGCCGTCGTGCTGGCTCGGATCCTGCTGGCTCGGGTCCTGAGGCCGGCGGCTCCGGCTACGCCACCAAAAGTTTCCTCCTGGTGCTCAACCACAACGATGCGCCTTCCAGGGTGAACGTCCTCGACGGCGGGATAGACCGCATCAGTGGACAGTCGATTCACGGGGAAGTGGAACTTCCAGCGAACGGCGTCCTGGTACTTGAAGAAGTCGTAGTCCTTGAAGAATCGACAGCTAAGGCGGGAAAACCATGGCACTGAGGCTGGACGCTCCGCCCGAGGTTGTCCCGGGCGCTGAGCCGAGTAAACAGAAAACGCGGCGCACCAAGCCTGGAAGCTGGAAGTTGGCGCTCAAACGGGACTGGCGTCTGTACACACTGTTAGCGCTGCCACTGGCATACCTCCTCATTTTCAGGTACCTGCCAATGGCCGGGAACGTCATTGCCTTCCGCCAATTTCAGCCTGGCGGCAGCATCTTCGGCGAGAAATGGGTGGGTTTCAAGTACATCACCCTTTTCATCAACGACCCCAGCTTCTGGCAAGCCTTCCAGAACACGATCGTTCTGGGCATCCTGACGTTGGTGTTCTGCTTCCCGATGCCCATCATTTTCGCGCTGATGCTCAATGAGCTCCGGTCCCAGAAGTTCAAGAAGTTCGTGCAGACCGTGGCATACCTGCCGCACTTTATGTCAGTGGTGATCATCGCCGGGATGATCCTGCAGAACTTCTCCATGACCGGCACGGTGAACCAGATCGCTGAATCGCTGTTTGGCAACACGGTGAACTTCACGCAGGATCCGGGCTGGTTCCGGCCGATGTACATCAGCTCAGAGGTGTGGCAAACCACGGGCTGGGGAGCGATCCTCTACCTGGCAGCACTCACCCGGGTGGACGAATCACTGTACGAGGCGGCCAGGATCGACGGAGCCAACAGGTGGCAACAGACCTGGCACGTGACGCTGCCCGCCATCCGGCCGACCATCATCACGCTGCTGATCCTGAACATCGGCACGTTCATGGCGGTGGGCTTCGAGAAGATCCTGCTCATCTACAACCCGCTCAACTACGCAACGTCAGACGTCATTTCCACCTACCTGTACCGGGTGGGCCTTGAATCCAGCAACTTCAGCTACGCGGCGGCGATCGGAATGTTTGAATCCGTCATCGGCCTCACGCTGATCCTCTCAGCGAACGCGAAATCCAAGCGCCTCGCAGGAACGAGCCTGTGGTGAACAAGACAGCAACCAAGTCCACTCCTTCTTTGCGTCCTCCCGCTGCGGGCGGCGTCCTCCTGAAGGACATGAGGGTTTCCACGGGAATGCGGATCTTCAGGGCCTTCAACCTGGTGTTCCTGCTGTTCGTAGTGTTCCTGACGGTCTATCCATTCCTGAACATCATCGCGCAGTCGTTCTCCAGCGAAGGGTTCATCAACGCAGGGCAGGTCAACCTGTTCCCGATGGGCTTCAACACCGAGACGTACAAGCTGATCCTGGCCGACTCCACGTTCTGGACCAACTACGGAAATACCCTGTTGTACACGGTGGTGGCTACCGCGATTTCAATGGTGCTGACCACATCATTCGCCTACGCCATTGCCAAGAAAGACCTCAAGGGCCGCAGTGTTTTCATTGGACTCGCTGTCTTCACCATGTTCTTCAACGGCGGCTTGATCCCCAACTACGTGCTCATCAGTTCGCTGGGCATGCGGGATTCAATCTGGGCCGTGGTCCTGCCGAACGCCATCAGCGTGTTCAACCTGCTCATCATGAAGTCCTTCTTCGAAAACATGCCGCGTGAGCTGGAAGAAGCGGCATCCATCGACGGTCTCACTCAATACGGCATCCTCTTCCGGGTGGTGCTTCCACTGAGCAAGGCAATCGTGGCAACCATGGTCCTGTTCTACGCGGTAGCCAACTGGAACTCGTGGTTCCAGGCCTTCCTGTACCTGGATAACCCCGACCTCTTTCCGGTCACCATCTACCTCCGCAACATGATCGCTGGAGTCACCACTGCCGGCTCGGCTGGCGGGACCGCGGAAAACGTGGGCCAAATCGCGGCCAACATCCAGTCGGTCACCATCGTGCTGACCGTCATTCCCATCCTTTGTGTCTACCCCTTCGTCCAGAAGTACTTCTTCTCGGGCGTGATGCTCGGTTCCGTCAAGGAATAACCGTTCCGTCTAGGAATAACCCTTATGAAAGGACACCCAATGATCGCCAAACGAGAGTTCCGCAGAAGAGATTTCCTGGGCCTCGCGTCCGTTGTCACCATCGGGCTGATGATGACCAGTTGTGACTCTGAAGCCACTGAGAAGGTGGATACGTCCAAGTCCCGCAATGGTGCGATGGACAGCTTCAAGGTAGGTGACACGTTCAAGGCGACGACGCCGTTGTCCTTCACCTTCCTTTTCTCCGACCAGCCAACCTATCCGTACAAGAAGGACTGGCTGCTCTTCACCAAGATGGCCAGCGACAACAACGTCACGCTGGAACCAACCATTGTTCCCAACAGTGATTATGAGCAGAAACGCAGCCTTCTCATCAGTTCCGGCAGCGCCCCGGAGATCATCGCCAAGACCTATCCCGGGCAGGAAGCCGCTTTTGTATCTGCCGGGGCGGTGCTGCCAGTCAGCGATTACGTGGAACTCATGCCGCACTTCCAAGAGAAGGTCAAGAAGTGGAAGCTCGAACCAGAGATCGAAGGCCTCACCCAGGAAGACGGTAAGTACTACGTTCTTCCCGGACTGCACGAGGAACTGTGGCCGGATTATTCTCTGTGCTTCCGCAAGGACGTACTGAAGAAGGAAGGCTTGGCTGAGCCCACCACATGGGACGAGTTCCGTGAAGTGCTGCGGTCGCTCAAAAAGGCGTATCCCGACGTCGTGCCTTTCTCTGACAGGTTCAAAGGCGACAGTGTGCTGAACATCGCGGCACCAACCTTTGGCACTGTGGCGGGTTGGGGCCTGGTGGATGGTCTCCTGTTCGATCAGGACAAGAAGGAGTTCGGCTTTGCCGCCGGCTCAGAGAAGTTCAAGGACCTGGTGACCTACTTCAACTCGCTGGTCTCTGAAGGACTGATGGATCCTGAGAGCTTCACCCAAACCGACGACTCCGCCATCCAGAAGTTCGTTTCCGGTAAGTCGTTCGTGATCAGCGCCAATTCCCAGAATGTCATCACCTACCGCACCTCCATGGAACAGTCGCTGGGCAAGGGCAACTTCGAGATCGGCAAGATCACTGTGCCGGGCGGTCCTGCAGGCGATGTCATCGGTGGCACCCGCTTGGAGAACGGCATCATGCTGAACTCGTCCGTCAAGGACAAGGACAGCTTTGTGGCTCTCATCCAATACATCGACTGGCTGTTCTACAGCGACGCCGGCCAGGAATTCAGCAAGTGGGGTGTAGAGGGCACAACCTTCACCAAGGAAGGCGGCAAGCGGAAGCTGGCAGCCGACATCAACTTCCAAGGTCTCAATCCCTCGGGCACCAAGGACCTGCGGGTGGACTACGGATTCTCTGGAGGAAACTTCGCTTACGGCGGCGCTACGGAACTCCTGCACTCCACGTTCAACGACGAGGAATTGGCGTTCCAAGAGGCCATGAAATCCAAGAAGCCACGCCCGGTCGCACCGCCTGTGCCCTTCAACGACGTCGATCGTGAGCAGGCCACGCTGGCGCTCACCCCGCTGAAGGACCACGTCAAGCAGAACACTCTCAAGTTCATCACCGGGCAGCGTGCTGTCAGCGAGTTTGGTGCGTACGTCAAAGAGCTCGATAGCAAGGGGCAAAGCAAGTACGTCGACCTTGCGAACAAGGCATACAAGGCCTACGCGGACAAGAAGTAGTTCTGATGGCAGCCACGAAAGCTGAGTTTGGATCGGGGACGTTGTTCAAGGCGGCTGGAACTGTGTACGGCATCATGGTTGGCAATGCTTTGCTGGTTCTCGCCAATGCGCTGCTGGTGCTCACTCCGGTGCTGGTTGGCCTCATTGGGCCGTTGGCGTTGATTTCGCTGGTCCTTGTGGGGCCTTCATTCGTGGCTGCCTGTTACGCCTTCAACCGGCTCCTTGCGCACGAGGACACCGGCGTTTTCCATGACTTTATGAAGTCGTACCGCAGTAACTTTGGCCAGGCCTTGGTGGTTTGGCTTCCGTACCTCGCGCTCCTCGCGGTCATTGCTTTCAACCTGAGTGTCCTGCCAGGAAATTTGGGCCCTGACCCAGGAACCAACCCAACCCAGATCGCTGCCCGGATAGGGTTGTTGGGCGTCGGAGTCATAGTGGCTACGGCTGCGGTGAATGCCATGCTCCTGTTGTCCCGCTTCTCCTTCCGGAGCAGCGACATCTATCGGCTCTCTCTTTACACCTTGGGTGCGCAGCGGCGAGTGTCGTTGGGCAGCGCCGGAATCATTTTCATTTCAGGATTCGTGCTGATGGTCACCACTGCCTGGCTGATTCTGTTTGTTGCGGGCTTGCTGGTGTACCTGGTCTGCACGAACTCCCGTCCGCTACTGAAGGTTGTTGAGGCCAAGTTCACGGCAGCCGAATAGGCAGCATTCAATACCCAAGCAACACCTCTACTTCTTTGAGGCACTCTTATGTTCTGAGGGGTGTGTGGTGGTGGTTGCGTCGTGGTGTTTGGTGGGGGTCGATGTGTGGTGGTGGGGTGAACCAGGGCACGCCGGTGGTCATGTCGATCCGCCATTGTTCCTTGTGGATGACGTGGTGGTGGTGGCTGCAGAGCAGGGT